>CANQSY010000091.1 GCA_947626635.1 uncultured Akkermansia sp. | reverse complement strand
GTATGTTTGACATGGTGTTTGTTTGGGTGAAACCCTATTATGAGTGTAATCGGGTCAAATGGCAAACACCATTTTTTATCCCTTCTCAATTTTCTATGGGATGCTAATGGTCGTAAATCGTAAATAGGCGCTGGAACACCGCCCAGGGCCGTCGGCCGCCTTGCGCGTTGTCCAATCCGCCTCCGCTCCCTCGGTGGCTTTGCCTCAAGCTCGCCTCACGAGCGTGTCCCCATAAAATCCTCATCGCGCCCCGCGCGCGAATTTCCTGAAATCGTAATTCGTAAATCGTAAATCGTAAATAGCAAACGCATTCCCCAATGCGTTTGCCCCGGTTGTCCTGTGAATAAAGTTGACAGAGTTGATGAGGATTTGATAGGATGACTGCGTCATATGAGCTTATATGGAAAGACGATACTTGCGGTCATGATCTGGACAACGGCGGCTTTATGCGCGGAGGTTTGGGAAGCAGGATGGCAAGAAGATTCCGGGAGCTCAGAACCTGCAGGAACCGTGAGAAGTTTGCAACTTGTTCTGAGGGGTGAATCTTTGACAAAGCCTCAGAACAAAGGGGACGCGACAGCAGAACCGGATGAACAGAAACTGGCGGATGCGGGTGAACAGTTGGCCAAGTTGGCACACTGCTCGGTTGCTGCGCCGCAGGTCGCGGAGAAGACTGACGATTCACAGCCGGAAACGCAGAAGAATGAGCAGGGGCCTGAGATTGTGCTCCTCGAGGATAAGAAAACGGCCAAGGCCGCCGCCATTGTTCGCGGACTGTGTCGAGCCATTCAACGAGGGAGAGCCTTGGTGGTGCAGGTGGTAGTAGATGCCGCAGGTGATTGCGACCCCGCCGTGCAAGAGGCTATCAAGGAATACGGGGAGTGGATGGAGGTGAATGGAGAGGCTATAGAACACGCTCAGGCGGTGCCGGGGATAACCCTGCCGAAGGACTGGAGCGCGACAATCGTCGGGGAGGACACCTACCTGATAGCGCCGGAGATAGGTCCGAACGAAGTCCCGAAAAAGTACTACTTCATCCCGATACCGGCCCACGAGATCGACACCGTGAAGCCTGAAGTGCTGGGACAGAATGGCGTCAAGGTTCGGATAGAGAGGAAGGAGGAGCCCGGGAAAGACGAGCCGCGTGCGTTCATGCGCTTTTCTATACCGGGGAAGGCATGGAAGGACGCGAAACTCGGCATTCCCGTTCTCAAACTCATCAACGCCCAATAAAAAGACAGCTGTGCAACATACCGATTTTCACGATTTGCCCATGCTCGTAGGGGAGCAGTATATGCTCACTTCCATCCTGCGTGAAACACGCGACACCATTTTGTACCGCGCGAGCCAAAGAGATTTGCGCCGCGAGGTCATTGTAGAGTGCCTCAAGCACGCTGCCGCAGAGGTGCCGCGAAAAGTGCAACTCTTTTTGGACACGGCGAAGGTGCAGGCAAAGTTTCAGGGACAACACCTCTCGCGCGTGCTTGAAATGATGGAGATAGACGGTACTTGGTTAGTAGCTAAAGAGCAACCGGCCGGGGAGCCGTTGGATATGATGCTCACGGATAATCGACAATTGCCCATGCTTGAGGTATGCAGGCTGATGATTCTGCTCTGCAAGTTGTGTTTGCGCTTGGATGCTCAGGGTATTGCCTGCACGAAATTTCACCCGGAGGACGTGTATTACGACGGAACGGATTTCACGCTGAGCAACCCCGCCCATGCCGGCACCCGCAGCATCGGCTCCTCCCGGCGATACTTGGCCTCCGCAGCCCGAGACCTGCTTCCCATGATAGAGGAAACCGGTGCGAAAGTAGGAGCCGTCAACTCGTTGCTCACGCGGATGAGTCGCTGCCGGGACAATACCACGTACCAACCGGCCCTCTTTCTCTCTGAACTCTCGCGACTCCACACCGCTATCATCAGCGCCTGAATCCCCATGAAAAGTATCTTGCGCACGAACGAAACAGAGGGTAGAATGAATGACATGAAGGATGCACGAGAAAAAATACGTGAAAAGATGGAGAGGGAGGGGCTGTCGGAAGCAGCGGTGAAGGCCTTTTTGCATGGAGTAGAAGAGTTGCAGAAGGCTGCCAAGATGACCGTCGGGGAGAGAGAAATCAGTCCCGTGGATGAACTGCCGGCGTGGGAGCGGCTCGTGGAAAACGCGCCGATAGCGGATGAGGACCTGCTGCGGCAGCTTGTGGTCATCAAACTCAATGGAGGGCTGGGCACCAGCATGGGTCTGCAAAAAGCAAAGAGCCTCCTGGAAATCAAACCCGGCGTCACGTTCCTTGACCTGATTGTCCGGCAAATTAAGGCGTTGCGGGAGGGAGCGACACATGGCGTGCGGCTGTTGCTCATGAATTCTTTTTCCACGAGCGCAGATACCATGCAGCACCTTGCGCACTATGCGGCGGATGGGTTCGCAGACGCGCACGAGGTCGAACTGATGCAAAACAAGGTACCCAAGCTGCTGCGCGAGAGCTTAGAACCTGTAGCCATGCCGGGACGCCCGGAGTTGGAGTGGTGTCCCCCCGGCCATGGGGATCTTTACGCAGCATTGGCGGGGTCCGGTTGGTTAGAAAAGCTCCTTGACCGCGGAATACGCTATGCCTTTATCTCAAATTCCGATAATCTCGGCGCACAGCCTGATGCGCGATTCCTCTCCTGGTTCGCCCAGAGCGCCGCTCCCTTTGTGATGGAGGTGACGCGACGCACGGAGGCGGATAAAAAAGGAGGACACCTTGCGCGTCGGAATAGTGATGGTCAGCTTATCTTGCGTGAAATCGCGCAATGTCCCGACGAGGATATCCCGTTCTTCCAGGATATTTCCCGCCATCGCTTTTTCAACACCAACAACCTCTGGATCCGCCTTGATTCTCTCAAACAGTACATGGAAGACCATGACGGCGTGATCCCCCTGCCGGTCATCTGTAACGCCAAACATGCCGACCCGCGAGATGCCTCTTCTCCGGAGGTGTACCAACTGGAGACGGCTATGGGAGCCGCGTTGCAGTGCTTCCATGGAGCCGCAGCCGTCTGCGTGCCTCGCAGTCGTTTCTTTCCGGTAAAGACGAGCAGTGACTTGCTCCTGCTCCGGTCGGATGCCGTAGAAATTGATGCCGCAGGCCGCATGTCCCTGGCGCCGGAGTGCAATGGGGTAGCTCCCGTGGTTCAGTTGGACTCATCTCTCTATAAACTCGTGGATTCCCTCGAGGAACTCGGCGTTCCCTCCCTCAAACGCGTTCGGCACCTCACTGTGCACAGCAAGCATCATTTCTCTCCCGGTGAGGAACTCTGCGGCGACGTTGAGGTTTAACCCCTTTCCCGGCCGGCGCGTATCGGTCCGCTCTTCCGTCCTCAGGCGCTTTCGGATGGACCATGAACGGTGCAGGGCGCTCTGTGCAGTACGTGCTTACTTTTCCATGCAACGCGCCGGGAAAAGCTGTCTTGATTTTCCGGATGAGACGTGTTAGGATGGGGCGCATGGAAGACTTGATATTGCCGCATCAAATAGCAAGTTACGAGTGTGGCGCGGATTTGCTGCTCAAGCCGGAGTGTTATTTGCTGTTTTGTCAGGAAATGGCTGAATTGCACGCCTCCCGCAACAAAATGGGCTATGATTGGGTGCTCGCGCACAACATGATATGGGTGGAAGTGCAGGGGGATTTCGAGCTGCTTCGCCGCCCTCGCTGGAAGGAGCAAATATGTCTGCGTACGAATACGGGCAAGGCTTCTCCCCTGCAGGCGCGTCGCTTCGTGGAAATGCGGGATGCCGATGGAGAATTGCTCGGTCGCGCGGATCTCATGTGGGTGCTCATCGACGTGCAGACGCGTCGTCCCATGCCTCTCAAACGCGCGCAACTCGAGGTGCCGGAAGAATGTCCGCGCACTGTTGCAGACCCTCTCCGAGATTTTCCGATGGAAGCGCCGGTCCTGGCGACAGCCTACCTTGTTGCCTCGCGGAGAGACGTGGACTTTAACGGACACATCAATAACTCCGCCTACCTCACCTGGGCGCTCGATACTTTGCCTCATCCTCCCGGTACAGCTCCTCGTCGCATTCATGTTGCATACAAGCACGAGAGTTTGATCGATGAACCGCTGAGCATCACCCACCAGGTGGTCGATACCCTCAGCCGTCATGTCATCGCCGGCGACGGGAAAACACGCGCAGAAATACTCATGGAATGGGCGTGACGCGTCTGAGATGAATTAGCGCAGCCCAAGGTAGGCGGCAAGCCATTCCTGAATCTGTGGGTTGTAGAAGAACCAGAGGTAGGCGGCGGTAATCAGCGCCGGTCCGAACGGTGTCGGTTTGCCGCACCCGATGCGCTGCACAAAGGCAAAGACGATACCAATCAAGCTGCCGAACACAAGAGAAAAGAGGACCCCCTGCCAGCCGCAGAGAGAACCAATGGCCATGGCGATCCATGCGTCGCCGGTGCCCATAACTTCGCGGCGGACGCGAATCCCCGTGCAGGTGCCGCTAAGCTGCTCATAGGCCTCGAGGCTATGCGCAGTGCCGTCCGGTGCAATCAATTGGTCGGCCAACAGACAAACATCCCCTGTGCCGCCTTGTAGCTGCTCTGCTTTGGCTCCCTCCAACAGGATACTCTCCTTCTTCCCCATAAAAATTTCTGTCCACAAAAAACGACGCTCTCCCACAGTCAGCGCAATATCATCTCCCTCCTGTCGAAGGGCCCACGCCTGGGGTGAACGAAAGCGGAGTTTTCTGCGACCGTAGAGGAATCTCCCCCAGAAAGCAATGAAAGCAAAGAGCAAGAAGCCGAATGCTATTCCGCCGCAACTCCACAGCAGCCCCTCCCATGTCTCTCGTCCCTCACCCACTAGTAAGGTCGGATCTCCCGCAACGGCTGCCAGACCGCATATGATGGTTGCCACGATCCAACCCGTATGTACGACCATGCTGTCCCAATCCATTGCAAGGATGCAGAGCAACCCAGCCAACCAAAGGCATATCGCCAGCTGTACCCAAAGCTCCTCGTAACCGAATTCAATGCTGGCCAAGAAGAACAGTCCGGCGCTTGCCCCCTCCAGCAGGACATAACGTACGCTGATGGGCTTGCCGCAGCAAGCGCTTTTCCCCCGTAGTACCAGCCAGCTGACTACGGGGATGTTCAGGTACCATGGGATGGAGACCCCACAGCTGGGACAAAATGAGCGCCTCGGTTTGCATAGACTCATCCCTCGCGGCACTCGATAGACGACCACGTTAAGAAACGAGCCCACGCACGCTCCCAGCAAAGCAAAGCCTAGCGGCAGAATCCACTCCCACTCGTATCCGCTCATCCCTTGCAACTCGGTTATCATTTCTTCTTGCTGCTAGTAATGGGGCCGTGCGGGACCTCCTCTGCCTCAATGAGCCATTCAGGTTCGTCCCTTGCCGACCAAAATTGTAAAGTCTCTCTATCCCCCTTGTCAAGCCATTACCACCGCGTTATGGGGCATTGTGGATCGCAAAATTAAATGCGACAGTTTCTTGGCACAAAAAGGGTGCCATGAAGTTCAAAGCATACCAGAGTAATGTCACTAAACAAGCAAGACACTTTATGAATGCGATGGTCGGAGTGCCGGTAAGCCTATTTTGTGCGATGAAGAAGTACTTGTCAAGCTGTCCGCGTCATTAGTTCCTGTTTCAATGAGATTATCAACGGCATTCGTTACATAATTAACTCAGCCAAGATAGAACCCTTTAATGCAGGTATCAAGGGCATACAAAGTAAATGCGGCGGTATCTATAACATTGACTATCTATTCTTAAAAACGCGTCAAATTTTTCCCTGCATCTCCAGCGAAATTGACCAAGACCCGAAAAAACTGTGTAGCTCGTCATGCCCTCTTGACAAACGAACATTTTCACGTATATAATGCGTGCATCGCGGCGGAAGCTTGTTCCGGCAGGTGAATACCCCGCTTCCATGGTGCAGCCCGGTGCCTCGCAAAGACTGGGCGGGTTTGTCGTATCGTTCGTTTCTAATCAAAAAGCCACTCCTATTAGTACGATGCACGTAGTCATGAACGTCGCCGAGCCAGTAAAAGAGTCCGCTCTGAATGGTGGTGAGGAGGTCTTTCCTGATCCCTTGGTGTCTTCAGTTGAGCTTATTGCTGACGTGGAATCTATTATTGATCGGATCAGAAAAGGTGAGAGAACGCTTAAGTTTCGTCATAAAAATCCTTCGTTCCGTGAAAAAGTAATGCGGCTAGTGGGGCGCGGTTCCGCATTTCTTACGCAGGGGAGATTTGTAGATTTCAAGTACACAAAATAACCCCTACGCTGAGAGAACGGGATGCCTACGCCAAAACAGATTGAGGAAATATCTCGCATACAAAAAGCGTACGTAGAGAAGGTGGCTCCTCTAGTAGAGGATTTGGAGCATGTACAAGGTTATGATGTTAGTCCACTGCACAATGAAGTGCGTGCCATAATGGGGCATTTATCCCGCTGTTATGAGGAGAAGCGACGTAGTGTCTCAGAAGAGATCCGCAAGGCACTAGGACATCTTGATCGGTTGACCTTGGATACATACAAAGTCTATGCTCTGTATTTTACAGAAATAGAATCTGACTATGAAGAGACCTATAAATGGGTTGACTTGTCAATGATTGATAATCACGGCTTTTATGAAACATATTTCAAGCTCAGCTGTCAGGGGAAGAAGTATCGGTTGGAAGCAAGGAAACAGGAAAGCGTAAATAAGAAAGACGCCCTACTGGCATACGAAAAGATGTAGGCTTTTTATCACAAGATGATGGACTATTTGTCTCAACACGAGTCAGCCATGCGTAGCCAAAAGTTGAAATATATGACAGGCAAATTTCTTGCTATATTGGGGATGTTTTTCTCAACCTCGTTGGCGGTATTACTCGGCGCCATAATCCTTTCATGTATCACCTGCAAATAATATGCATACGGCTGAAGACATATATCGAATCTATCAAAAGGAGATAGTTCCTTTGATGGCAGAGATGCATGCATATATTGAGAAGGATTATCGAGAGCACAATAAAGATGTCGCTGACTTGTTTAAGATTATTGCCGAAAATAACCCGTCCAGTAGTCTGTCAGATGAAGATAGCCAACGGGCTGGTTGGTTGATTACAAAAATTAAGATAGCAGCATATTCCTTCATTGTAAAAGAAATCAAGGGGAGACTAGATGACTTTGATAAGAGATGCGACCCGAGTAAACGTGTGTTTGCAGGAGTCGAACGAAGATATAATCAACTTAAAAGTGAAATAAATGACAACCTGAGAACCGTAAGGCAGAAATACGGGCGATATCCTAAAATATGTGATGAATGTATGTTCTTATATGAACGTACATACAAAGCGTGTATCGAAATATTCTCTCTAATGGTTGAAGTGATGACCATGGCATCATGGGTGTCTCCTTATTCTTCATTTAGCATTTTAAAAAAGCCATTATCCTGGCTTGCTTCCCTTCTAATCTCCATTCTTATTGGATATCTTTTGATTAAATACCCACTTCCATGCATAGAACATATCAAGAATTGGCTGTGCCAAAATATATTTTGACACGTCCGCCTTATCAAACTCGTGTGTCTCAGAAGAGATCATTAAAAATTTGATAATATTTCCCGATATGAGTGGAGTAATTATCAATGGTTAAAGCACGCAAATTGCTCCCATTCTTCCCTAACTGGGGGAACTACCGATATTTCATTGGTGCTCACAATTCTTTTAGCCTTGAAAGCGCTTCTCGGCTGCAACGCTGTATGTCTATCTCAGTAAGATAGCTACCGGAAGAAAGATTGGTATTACCTCTCGATACGAAAGCCACGCTTCACGGGCAGATTGCTCGTACAAAGCATTGAATTCTCTTTCACAATCTTCAACCGTTTTCACTTGGATAGGAGAAAAAAGGAATTGAATTATTTTCTTTATCATATGGAAGAAAAGGTTAAAAACTGTGGATCGCAAAATTAAATGCGACAGGTTCTTGGCACAAAAAAGGGTGCCATGAAGTTCAAAGCATACCAGAGTAATGTCACTAAACAAGCAAGACACTTTGAACCACGGCACCCGGACCTATTCTACCCCCTTTGCTCGAAAAGGCAAGCACTTTACCTCATACGTGCCCCATAAAATTCGGGTCAACCCAAATTTTTGTGGAAAGTTGAATTTTTGTTAAAAAGGTGGGAGCATTCAAGCAAGACGCGTAGACGATAGTTCTGTATAATGGTGCCAGAATTTAAGACAGAGGGTTAAGCCCCCTTTTGCTTGTGCAACATAACAGGCGTGTGTATAAT
>CANQSY010000090.1 GCA_947626635.1 uncultured Akkermansia sp. | reverse complement strand
CCATAAGCGGAGCTATGCACTCAAACGTAGCTCGGATAAAATTTCGTCCTAATGTCAAATTATGGTTGACTTCGTAATTCGTAAATCGTAAATAGGCAAACGCATTGCGTTTGCCCCGGGGGATGGTATCTTGACTTGTCAGGAGCGGATGGACGTGATAGAATGCAAGCACGGACAGGTGAAGGGGGAGAGATGTGGAACTCCGCCGGAGCTGTCCGATACAGAACACGCGAACTATGAATGATCTGACGAAGCCATTTAAGCGTCTGCCCGTAGCCCTCATCGGCACGGGGTCTTACGTACCGGTGCATCGCCTCACCAACTCGGATCTCGAGAAGATGGTGGATACATCCAACGAGTGGATTGTGGAGCGAACAGGTATACGCGAACGACGCATTGCGGCTCCGGATGAAAAACCGAGCGATATGGCGACCCACGCCGCCCGAAAGGCGATGGAAGCGGCGGGCGTGAAGCCCGAGGAGATCGATCTCATCATCGTAGGGACAGTAACGCCGGACACGTTCACTCCATCGACCGCCTGCTACGTGCAAGCCAATATAGGAGCGGTGAATGCGGCGGCCTTTGATATTTCAGCGGCTTGCTCCAGCTTTTTGTTCGCCCTCAAGACAGCCGTGCAGTACATCGGCTGCGGTCAGGCTAAGACAGCGCTCATTATTTCCTCCGAGAAGCTGAGCCACATTGTGAACTGGGAGGACCGCTCGACGTGCGTGCTGTTCGGGGATGGCGCGGGAGCCGCCATTTTGCGTACGGGCAGCGGCGAGGAGGGAGATAGCGCCGTCCTCGCGTCGGACATAGGGTCGGACGGCACGTTGACGGATCTGCTGTTGGTGCCGGGGGGCGGCTCAGCCATACCGACGACGGAGGAGAACATCCACGAGAAATTGTACACGTTAGCAATGCGGGGGAACGAGGTGTTCCGACATGCCGTGGCGCACATGAAGGACTCGGCCTTGTCGTTGATCAAGCGCACGGGCATCAAGCCGGAGGACATCGATTTGGTCATCCCTCATCAGGCAAACCTGCGAATCATTAATGCCGTGACGCAGCGTCTCGGAATTCCTCCGGAGAGAGTGTTCGTGAACTTGCAGAAATATGGCAACACCTCCGGCGCCGCCTGCGCTATCGCATTGGATGAAGCCGTGCGCTCCGGACGCGTGAAGAAAGGGGACATCGTGCTGATGGTTACCTTCGGGGCCGGCCTCACGTGGAGCTCAGCGGCCATTCGCCTGTGAGCTCGGAGTGGGAGTTGGAGAGGAAGGCTCACCCAAGGAAGCGATAAGGGCAGGGGACCAGAAATCCGCAGCATGTCGGGCGGTGACGCCGTGCATGCTCAGGTATCGGGTCCGCAGTAGATGCAGCGAGCGATGCCCCATTTCTTCCTGCAGGCGCGCGAGGTCGTGCCAATGCTTCAGGTGGTAGCTGGCAAAGGTATGACGCAGGATATCCTGCTGCCACTGGCGCAGCCCGGAAGCGCGCCGCAGAGCTTTCCATCGACGGAGCCAATTCGGCGGACATATCGCGCCTCGGAGTGTTTGCGCACGCGGGATGGTGAGGAGCCATTCACGAAGCACGGGGTAGAGCGTGATATGGCGGCTGCCACCGGTTTTGGTGTGACGGGCGCTCAGATTGATCACATTCTCCTCCCAATCAATGTCTTCCCAGCGCAGACGCTCCAGCTCGGCCGGTCGAACTCCCGCCCAGAGCATCAGCCCCAGCGGAGCCATGCAGCGGCGGTGACCCACCCGCATGGCTACACTCAGCAGCCGCAAGATGTCCTCCCACGGCATGGCATTGACCCGCGCTTCTACCATGGTCGGCGCTGTTATCCCCTGCACGGGGTTTTCGCTGCACCATCCATGCCGCAGACCGCAGGCGAAAATCGAGTGGAGCACACTCCGAGCCTTGGCGTATTGTCGGGGCGTTTGAAACCTTATTTCCAATGCCGTACGACAAGTCTCCACGTCCAGAGCCCTCAGATTCTGATCGCGCAGAGCGTGCTCCCCGCTCATCAGACGGTTGCAAATGTTACGCAGTTCCTGCGTCGTTCGCTTACGCCTTCCCTCTCTTTCCCTTAGTGATACTCGCACGGCTTCGCTGAACGTAACGCTGCTCTTGGCTTTTTTGTACGCAGTATAGCCGCTGGCGATGGCATCCCGACACAAGTTGATTAAATCTACTCCTACTTCCTCACCCTCAAACCTTTCGAGTAATTCCCTCCCTAGCCGCACGACATCGGGGTTACTTAAAGATTGTTTTTTGAGCCAATCTCTGTATTCTTTGCTTGACATCGAAGTGAAAATATGGGACACTAAAAAAGTCAGAACGGTTTGCTAATCCGAGGTCAAGAGCAAATTTATGTTATAAATTTTACCTTTCGAATCCAACATACAATGAACATCAAAAATGAAAAATACTCATAGATAAGAAAAGGAGGTAAAAAAGGAGAAATATGATGCTGCCATAAAATCAAATTCTTGAAGAGTACAACGGATTAGCAATCCGCTATACTAATTTGCGTGGAGTCTTGAACGTCAAAGCGTACAGGAATCCACCGAGGAGGCAGGGCACTCGAGGTGGGTGTCCGCTGTTCCGGTCGAGGAATACCTCCTTTTAAAGAAAAAACAACACAAACGAGCAACCTATGTCAAAAGTTATATGTTTCCGAGCAACGGAGGCAATGAAAGAGACGATTGCGCGAGTGATGGACGAGCGCATGATCGATTGCACGACAGTGATGAAGCTGGCGCTTTATCATTTCGACACGTACATGAGAAAGGAAGCGACTCGTGCCAAGAATCTGCACGAAATCGTTGAGGATTTAGAGAAACACGCAGACCCGAGCCAACAGAGCTTCGTCAACTTTGCGTTAACTCGCCCTCGTTCATAACTCTCGTCTTTGCCGAATCTTCCTAGCGGAGACTTGCGCCGTTGAGCTTGCCTGTGATGACCTGCAGGACGGCGGCGTGCGCCGCATCAACATCTGCTGCCGTGAGCGTTTTTGTCGCGTCACGGTAGAGGAAGCTGTACGTCAGGGCCTTGTGGTCGGCGGGGAGTTTCTGTCCCGTCGGGTCACTGAAGATTTCCTTGAGGTTGCAGGACACAAGTAATTTCTGCTTAGCGCTTTCGATAACTTTAAGCACGTCCGCGTTTTTGGTGGTTTGGGGAACGACGATGGTGGCGTCGCGTCCGGAGCCGGGGAATTGCGGGAGCTCTCGGACCTTGAAGGGGGCCGTGGCGATTTGCTGCAGCTTGCGCAGATCGAGCTCGGCGTAATAGCAATCCTCCGGCAGCCCGAGGGCGCGGCAGGCAGTCGCAGCCACCCTCGCAAAGTACCCACAAGTCTGTCCATTGATCTGCACATCGGCGCTGAGAGCCGCCGCCTCGCGCTTCGTGCGTGAGGGGACGAGTGAAATGACGGCTTGGGGCGCCGTGAGCTCCAGCAAGGCGCGCAGATGCTGCGGCGCGGCGTTGGGCTGTTTGAGCTGGGACCAGCTGGTCGGGGCAAGCTTCCCGGCGATGAGGATGCCGAGGGACTCAGATTCGATATCCTTGCCTTTCCCTCCGCCCGTGTTGCGGAAAACGCGCCCGCACTCGAAGAAGCGTAAAACGTCCGCCCCGTGGTTCAGATTACGTGCAGCAACAGCCAGCAACCCCGGCGAGAGCGAGGGACGCAGCACGGCGTGGTCCTCCGAAAGAGGCAGCGCCACGCGTATCACATCTCCCTCCATCAGTGGCTTGATGGGCAGTGCATACGGCAACGCCGCTATGGTGGGATCGCTGCTCTGCTCGGCAATCAGTTTTAACGTCTGCACCTCGCACAACCCCGCGCCGGCCAGCCGTCGCGAGAGCTCGCAGCGAAAGTCGTGTGCCCGGTCCTGGCGGCTCTCCGGCACGTAGATGGTCGTGCGGGTTGCCGGTATGTTCGCAATGCCGTACACACGCACGACTTCCTCCAGCAGGTCGCAGCTGCGCTTCAGGTCAAGCCGCCATGGCGGGCAGTCCCACTCTCCTGCCGCCGTTTCGCGCAGACCGAGATTCTTGAGGATGCGCGCCGCCTCCATGTGAGGCGTCGTGCCGTCGGTCATGACGTCGAGCTCCTTCCAGTCGAGCGCGACGTGCTGCAGCGCGCAGTAAACCTTTGCCCGGGTTCCCTGCTGCAGGACGGTAGCGCGCGGGGCCTCCTTTTCCGGCACGAGGCAGGGAGCTTCTCCCGCCACCCCGATAGGCTCGGCCTCCCCTTCCGCGCATTCGAGAATAAGCTGGACGGCGCGCGCAGCCGCGCGGAGAACGTTCCACGGCGATGTGCCACGCTCAAAGCGGTAGGAAGAGTCGGACCCGAGACCCAGCCGGCGGCTCGTGTGCCGTACGGCGGAGGGCAGGAACCATGCCGATTCGAGAATGAGATCCGTGGTGTCTTCGGAGACGCCGGAGTTCTTGCCGCCCATGACTCCCCCGAGGGCGAGGACCCTCCCCGAGGAGTCGGAGATCACGAGGTCGTCGCTTCGCAGGGTATAACTCTCGTCCATGAGGCTCAGGAATTGCTCTCCGTCCTCCGCGTGGCGGATGTCCAGCGCGCCCTGCACCTTGGCGGCGTCAAAGGCGTGTAGAGGGTGTCCCAGCTCGAAGAGGCAATAATTGGTGATGTCCACCACATTGTTGATGGGCCGCAGCCCGATGGCGATAAGTCGTTGCGCGAGCCAGTCCGGCGAAGGGGCGATTTTCACGCCTCGGATGCGAGTGACCGTGTAGAGGGGGCAAATCTCCGGGGCGGAGAGGTGCACATCCTCGCCGGCGGGTGCCGTGTCAATATCTTCTGGCGCCGGGTCGCTCTTGAGAGTGCGTCCGGTAATGCCGGCGAGTTCGCGCGCCATGCCCCAGTGGCTCAAGAGGTCCGGACGGTTCGGCGTGATTTCCAGCTCAAAGAGCGTGTCCGTCTGCACGAAGCGTCGCACCGGCGTGCCGATTTCATATTCCTGCGGGAGAATCCACAGCCCGTGCTCCTTGTCCGGCATACCGAGTTCGGAGGCGGAGCAAAGCATGCCGCAGCTCGCGTGCCCCATCATCTTTCCCTCCTTAATTTCCCATCCCCCGGGAAGGATGGCCCCGGGCAGAGCACACGGAACTTTGTCGCCCACCTTGTAGTTGCTCGCTCCGCAGACAATTTGGCGTAGCTTGCCCTCCCCCGCGTCGACCATGCAGACGTTCAGGTGATCGCTCCCCTCCACCGGTGTTTTCTCTACCACCTGAGCGACCACGACGAGGTCGGTGTGCACGCCGCGTTCCTGCATACCCTCCACCTCGATGCCGGCGAAGGTGAGCATGTCGGCCATTTCCTGTGAGCTAAGACCATCAAGATTGATGTAGGCGTCGAGCCAATTTTTCGATATGTTCATAGAGTTGAAAAAGGGTTAGTGGAATTGAGCAAGAAAGCGCACATCGTTTTCAATGAGCAGCCGGATGTCGCGTATGCCCCAGCGAATCATTGCCAGTCGCTCCAGTCCGATGCCGAAGGCGAATCCCGTGCAGCCGCTATACAGGTTTTTGCCTGTCTTGCTGTCGATGTTCTCGAACACAGCGGGGTTGACCATGCCGCAGCCCGCTATCTCGATCCAGCGCGGGGCCTGTCCGGCCGCCCGGAGCTGCACGTCGATCTCAAAGCTGGGCTCCGTGAAGGGGAAGAAGTGCGGACGAAAGCGCACCGCCGTCTCGTCGCCAAACAACGCCTTCAGAAAGTATTCCAAGGTTCCTTTCAGGTCGCCGACGCTCACCTCACGGTCGACGTACAGTCCCTCAATCTGGTTGAAGGCGGAAAGGTGCGTTGCATCGATGGCGTCGCGCCGAAAGGCGGAACCGGGGCAGATGATGCGCACGGGTGGAGCTTGACTCTCCATGACGCGCGCCTGCACGGTGCTGGTCTGTGTGCGCAGCAGCTTGCCGCTGTCGAAGTAGAAGGTGTCCTTTTCATTGCGCGCGGGGTGGTCTTCCGGCGTGTTGAGTGCATCGAAGCAGTGCCACTCGTCTTCAATTTCCGGACCGTCTGCCAAGCTGAATCCCATGCGCCGCAAGATGCGTACGGCTTCCTCCCGCACGAGCGAGATCGGGTGCAGCCCGCCCATCGGCAGGGTCGCCGCCGGCAGGGTGAGATCTATTCCCGCCACTCTCTTTTCATCCTCCATGACCTGCAGTTGCAGCAGGCGCGCTTCCAGCGCGGCGTCAACAGCTCCCCGCGCCTCATGCAGCAGCGCCCCCACAGTCGGTTTCTCCGCGGGAGGCACATCCCGCATCCCTTGCTGCACCTTTGTAAAAGCTCCCTTTTTCCCCAGGATAGCCACCCGTGCTTCCTCGAGCTTTTTCACACTATCGGCTTCGGCGATTTTCGCCAACGCCTCGGCTTTTGCCTTTGCAATCTCTTCTTTCATCATCGCGGAAAAACTATACCACACACCGCTTTTTGTCAAGTAAATCACATCCATCCTCTCCAAAATAGAAAAGATCGCATTGCCTCAAAACTAACATTCACCGAGGAGAAGTCAAAATCTCGGAAGAGAAAATACTACAACCTTGATGCCTCACAAATGAAAGGATAAAATGAGACGCATATCACTCAAAATGAGCGAACAAGCAAGAAGAAGGTTGCTTTTTGTATGCAGAGAGCTAAGGTCAACATGAGAACCCTAAAAATCTGAAGAGCTGCCCCTACCTCTTTTCGGATACCGAACGAATCAGCTTCCTAGCTCGCAGCGAGGGGCATTGCTCCCCGTCCGTCCCCCGCGCTTGAATCTTTTGCGAGTTGATGACTTTTCTTCCGTTTTCCACACGCTCTTTTCTTGAAATTTCGAGATCTATATGCTAGATTCCGGGCATGCCGATATTACAGTGGTTGACAAGAGAGACGGACGTGAGAGCTGCCGCGCAGGTGCCTTTCCGGGTGCTGGAGGAGGACGCTTCTTTGGGGTATGGAGATGCGGATACGGAGAACATGTTGATTCAGGGGGATAATCTCGATGCCCTCAAGGCTTTGCTTCCCTACTATGCTGGGCAGGTGAAGTGCATTTACATTGATCCTCCGTATAATACAGGACACGCATTTGAGCATTATGATGACAACGTGGAGCATTCGCAGTGGCTGTCGTTGATGTATCCGCGGTTGGAGCTGCTGAGATCTTTTCTGTCTGAGGATGGTAGTATTTGGATTTCGATCGATGATGATGAGCAAGCATACATGAAAGTAATTTGCGATGAGATATTTGGACGGAATAATTTCATTGCATGTGTTGTGTGGCAGAAGCGCACTTCTCCTGATGCACGCTTGAATTTAGGTGCAGCTCATGAATATGTAATGGTATATGGAAAAAGTCGTGATTTAGCGAGAAACACGTTTAACTTGCTTGAGGCGACATCAAAAACGATGGCGCAGTATAAAAATCCCGACAACGATCCACGGGGTCCGTGGGCATCAACAGATTTTACAGGACAAGCTGGTCATGCTACTCCTGATCAATTTTTTACGATAATATCCCCCACAGGGAAAAAACATACACCACCAGCTGGAAGATGTTGGGCTCTAGCGGAAAGAACCTTTAAATCTTTATTGGAAGATGGTAGAGTTTGGTTTGGTGCGGATGGAAATGCTCGACCAAGGCTAAAAAGATATCTTTCAGAATCGGGAGGAGTTTCTGCGTGGACATGGTGGATGAATCAAGAGGTTGGTCATTACCAGGAGTCAAAAAAAGAGATTATCAACATCTTTGGAGAGTCTATATTTGATACCCCCAAGCCCGAGAGATTGATAAAGAGAATCTTAGAATTGGGTTCCAATCCCGGTGATCTCGTGATGGATTCTTTTCTGGGATCCGGGACAACGGCAGCGGTGGCGCATAAGATGGGACGACAGTACATAGGCATTGAGCTGGGGGAGCATTGCATCACGCATTGCCGCCCGAGGCTGGTGAAGGTAGTTGACGGGGAGCAAGGAGGCATCAGCAAGACTGTGGGGTGGCAGGGAGGAGGAGGGTTCCGTTTCTACCGACTCGGGGAACCCTTTTTCAACGAGAAAGGCTTGATCTCTCGCGATGTGTCGTATAAGAATCTGGCGGCACATATTTGGTTTTCCGAGACCTACAAACCCATGCCGCAAAAGGAGCCGACGGGTGCTTTTCTCGGGGTGCATGGGAACACGGCGTACGTGGTGCTGCATCACGACATCTGCGGGACTGATGATTTGACTTCGGTGGTGTACAGGAAACTGCGCCGAGAAATTGACGCGGAAGCTCCCGGAGTCGAGAAAGTTGTGATTTATGGTGAAAGCTGTCGGATGGGGCAGGAGAAGCTGCGGACGTCAGGAGTAATTTTCAAACAGATACCTTACGATGTGAAAGGTCGATAACTGTCCCGTACGTGAGAACAGACGCTTCAATACTTGTGAATTGCAAGAATAAATGCGACATATGACAGAAATAGTTGAGGTCATGCGAAGAGAGGGGTAAAATAGTGACG
>CANQSY010000089.1 GCA_947626635.1 uncultured Akkermansia sp. | reverse complement strand
GGTATGTTCTTCGCCCTCGCTCTGCGCCTCGCTCTCGCTTACGCCGCCTGGCAAAGCGTCATGCCCGCCCAACAATAGGGCGCCGGCCGCCTATCGGCGCCTATTTACGAATTACGATTTTCGATTTACGATTTGGAAATAATGCGCGCCGAAGGCGCGTTCCAGCGAAGCGAATGCGAAGCGGAATTTCTGTGGTCAATGGTAATGAATAGCTAGAAAGGCCGGGCGCCTAGGGGCGCCTATTTACGATTTTCGATTTGGGATGCTAGCGCGCCAAAGGCGCGGGAAAGCGAAAGCGCCCGACGGCCCCGTATAGGGCGCACGCGAAGCGGGCGGGAAGGGCGATTGGACAACGCGCATGCGTTGCCCGCAGGGCGCTGAGGTAGTGGGGTACCGAAGCGTCAAGCTGTAGCGGAGCGGAATTTTTGAGGACGAGGGGGCGGTGATAGGCGGAAAGGGGCCGGGCGGTGTTCCACCGCCTATTGACGAATTACGAATTGGTATGCTAGCGCGCTGCGCGCGGGGGTGCAAGGCATAAGCATGGGCGGAGGGGAAAGTTCGTGGGTAGTTTTTGTGAGGGAGGCATACGGAGTAATGCCTTGACGGGTTGCCGGCTATGTCCAATCCGCGGATGGTTTGAAATGGGTTGCAAAATGGAGGCATAGCGGGTATCATAGAGACGTCTTCATGAAGCTGAGTCCCCTCAGAATTTTTTCGATCAAGCTGGCGATGTTTAGCGTCGCGCTGGCCTACTTAGCTGTGGACCTTTTTGTCTGGCACGGACCGGTATGGAACGCCTTGCACGCGGGGGAGCAAGAGGCGTCAGGTGTCGCTGAGGATGCGGTGACGGCGCCGGCGCGCGTGTACGGCGAAAGCATCAGCGCCGAACAACTGGCCCGTTACACGGCCGAGCAAAATTGGCTGCGGGACCGCGGGACGGATATCACTCCGGGGCAGCGGGCCGGGTACCTTATGGACATGGTACGCGAAGCGATCCTGCGCATCCGTACACGGTACAATGACAAAAATCTCCCGGACTTTTCCGCTGCAGCGACCGAAGAAGTGGAGCGGCTGGCCTCGCGGGCCAGGGACCGGGACGACTTTGAGCGTTGGCTGTCCAGTCAAGGCTACACCCGCGAGCAGTACACGCGGAAACTCGCTCTGTTCATGAAAATGCGCGCGCAGCTCGAGAGAGCTCTGGCGCCGCACTGCCTCGTCCGGGATGAGGATGTTGCCAAGCACTACGAACTCATCAAGGACGACCTGCGCATCCCGGAACACCGGGAGGTCCGGCATATCTTCTTTGCTACCCTCGACAAGAACCCGGACAAGGTTCATGCCCGAGCCGCTTCCGCTCTCCGACGACTCCGGGCAGGGGAAGATTTTGCCGCCCTTGCCCGACGTCTGAGCGAGGACGATGCAAGCGCGGCAGCCGGCGGGGAGTTAGGCGTCCTGTACAACGATGAGCACCTCGCGCTACCGGAGCTACCCCTCTTCGGCGAGCACGCTGCACCGGTCGACGAACCCACACTGGCACGGAGTCGTTGGGGCTGGCATATCCTCGTGGCGGGGCCGACGCAGCCCTCGCGCATCCCGAGTCTCGACGAGACCCGCGAGAGCCTGCGCAGCGCCATACGCAGCGCACAGTATGAATTGGCCGTACGGGCGTGGTTTGAGGAAGCCATCCGGGAGGCCTTCAGCAAAAAACACCTTGAAATCCATGTCAACTGATACCATCACGAGTACGTGCCAAACCCTCCCCCTGCGCAGCGATATCATGGTGCCCGGTGACAAGAGCATCTCCCACCGCGCGGCTATTCTGGCCGGTCTCGCGCAGGGAGCGACCGGCATTCGCAATTTCCTCTGCAGCTCCGATTGCCTCCACACCCTCGCTGCCATGCAGCAGCTCGGCGCCGCTGTCTCCCCTGCTCCCAATCCCTCCCACTTCTCCATAACCGGATTCGCGAACCACCCTACGACGGCGCGGGAAGCGATCACCATTGACTGTGGCAACTCCGGCACGGGGATGCGTCTGCTCGCCGGCGTGCTCAGCGCGCTGCCTGTTCATGCCGTGCTGACGGGAGACGAGTCGCTGCGGACGCGTCCGATGAAGCGGGTGATTGACCCCCTCTCTGCGATGGGGGCCGACATCAGGGCGTGCGGCGAAAAGTCGGGATGCGCACCGCTGGAAATCCAAGGACGGCCCCTGGATCTCACGTCCCATCCCTTTACCTACTCCATGCCGATTGCCAGCGCCCAGGTGAAGAGCGCCATCCTCCTGGCCGGAATGCTCGCGAAGGGAGAGACAACCGTCCGCCAACTCAAGCGGACCCGCGATCACACGGAACGTCTGTTCGTCCACTGCGGGGTCCCCCTCACCTCCTCGCCGGCGGGTCTTGAGCTCACCGTGCATGGTCCCTCCCTTCCCCGGGCGAGGGACATCACGATACCCGGAGATTTTTCGTCCGCGGCCTTCTGGATGGTGGCCGCCTGCATCGTGCCGGACAGTGAAATCATCCTGCGACGGGTGGGACTGAATCCGACCCGCACGGCGCTGCTTCAAGTGCTGGACCGCATGGGGACCGACATAGAGCTGCTCACCCGCAGCGACGAGAGCGAACCGTACGGCGACCTGCGCGTGAGGTATTCGTCCCGCCTGCACGGCGTGGAAGTACGTGCGGACGAAATTCCCAACCTCATTGACGAGATTCCGGTTCTCGCCATCGCTGCCGCCTTTGCCGAGGGCGACACTGCCATCCGTCACGCAGAGGAGCTTCGGGTGAAGGAAAGTGATCGCATCCACGCTATCGTGACGAACCTGCGCGCCATGGGAGGACAGATTGAGGAATTCGATGACGGGATGCTCATTCACGGGGGCTCGCCCTTGCGAGGAGGCACCTTGGACAGCTTCGGCGACCACCGCATCGCCATGAGTTTTCTTGTAGCCGGACTGCGCGCCTCGGGAAGCACCTCCCTGCTGCACTGCAAAAACATTGACACCTCCTACCCCAACTTTTCGGAGCATTTCACTCGGCTCACCCGGTAGTACCGCCTCACCCTTTTCCCCTCGCTATGTCACGAATTACAGAGGAATGCGTCGCGCGCATCAAGGAGTCGACCGACATTGTCGAGCTCGTGAGAAAATACGTCCAGCTCAAGCGATCCGGGTACTCGTGGAAGGCGTGCTGTCCGTTTCACAATGAGAAGACCCCATCGTTTCACGTCAATCCGGCGAGGCAGAGTTTTCATTGCTTCGGGTGCGGAGCGGGAGGAGATGCCATCACCTTCCTCAGGATGTATGAGAATTTGGACTACCCGACGGCATTGCGTCGCCTGGCGGAGATGAACGGCATTCCCGTGCTTGAGGAAGAAGAGAATCCCGAGCTTGAACGCAAGAGACAACTCCGCTCGCGAATCATCAAGCTCAATGAATTAGCGGCCAACTACTTCCACGGCCTGCTCTGTCGGAGCAAGGAGGCGGCGCATGTACGCGACTACCTCCGATCCCGGGCCATCGACATCAAGATCGCCAAAGCCTGGCAACTCGGCTGGGCGCCCCCGGACTTCGGTCCCCTGCGCGACCTGGCGGATCAACACGGGTTTGATGCCAAACTCCTGACAGATGCTTACCTGCTCGGACAGGGAGCGGGGGGCGTGTACCCGGTCTTTCGGGATCGTCTCATGTTCCCCATACACAATGTACGCGGCGAGGTGATGGGCTTTTCCGGACGGGTCATGCAAAGCGACACAGACCCCCGTAAATACGTCAACACGGCAGAAACCGTCGCTTTCCGGAAAGGAGAAATCCTTTTCGGGCTCTTCAAGGCCACGTCCGCCATAGCAAAAGCTAACATGGCCGCCGTCATCTGCGAGGGACAACTGGACGTCATTGCCTGCCACGAAAAGGCGGATATCCGCAATGCCGTAGCCGGTCTCGGCACCGCTTTCACGGAGGATCATGCCCGCATCCTCGCGAAATATGCGCGCAAGGCCACGCTCTGCTACGACGGCGACAAAGCCGGTATAGCCGCCAGCGAAAAAACCTACCGCAAACTTGCGCAAGCCGGACTGGAAGTTTACTGGGCGACACTTCCGGCGGGCGAGGACCCCGACTCTCTCATCAAAGCCAAAGGAGCCGAGGCCCTGCGGGAGAGCATCGCCTCCGCCCGTCCCTACCTGGAGGTGCGAGCCGACCGCGACCTTGCCACCTCGGCGGACGATACCAATGCCCGGGCCGCCCTCGTGCCCCGTTTGGCGGATCTCGCCGCCGACATATCCGACTCCGTTCGGCGCGACATCGCCGTGGCCGATCTCGCCACGCGCCTCAATGTGGGATTGGATTCCTTCCGCAGCCTCGTCACGGGAATTCTCCGGGAACGAAAAAACTCACCGACAAGCGGCAGCTCATCATCACCCTCTTCCTACGACCGCGACACCTACGAGGATGCCCCGGAGACTGTTCGGGTCCGGAAAGTCATACCCATCCAACTCCACCCCACCGTCAGAAGCCTCATTTGCATGGCTATGAGCAGCAAGAGCGCCCAGGAACGCCTCGTGGAACGCATCGAGGAACTGCAGGAGCCCATTCGTTCCTTGGAAGGGGGCGTGCTCCTGCAGCGCATGCTGGAGGCATTGCCGGAGCCGGGAAGCAGCGCGGCGCGCGACGCCCTGGCTGAATCATTGCCGCCGGAGCAAGGCAGCGCCTTGCGACAAGTGGCGTTTGAAACCTTTCCCGAGGAGGAATCCGACGTTTTCGTGGCGGAGGCGTGTGCACGCGCCGCCAAGGATTCCGTGCTTGCACGCATTGATCACTTGCGGGCACGTATTCGCGACCCTCATCTCTCGGCGGATGAGGTACGTCTCTGCATGGATGAAATGCAACAGCTGCAGACATTAGCCGTCACCCAACACGACCCCCTATGACCTCCCCACGGCTAGAGCAAGGCATGCGTCAGAGCATGGTCATGGGCGCCTCCATGCAGCTCTTTGTTCGGGCTCTGCAGGCCTCGCAGATGGAACTCTCCCACATGGCAACCCAGGCCATCAGCACCAACCCCGTGCTGGAGGAGGACTCAACTCCCGCTCCGGAGGGAGATACAGCTTCTGCACCCGATTACGAGGCGGCCAAGCGTCACGAGTACGTCATGGAATCCTTGCCGGAGCCGACAACCCTTTCGACCCACCTCGCTGAGCAGGTGAAGCAGAGCGCCCTTCCCGAGAAACTTGAAGCCGCCGCGCTCGACCTCATTGCCCACATCGACTCACACGGATTTTTCCCCGAAAATCCCTCATCCTACGGGATTCCTCCTGCCCTGCTTGACCGAGCCTTACGGGTCGTGCAGGATCTGGAGCCGGCCGGGGTGGGTGCGCGCGACTTGCGCGAGAGCCTACTTCTCCAGTTAGAGCGGACCGGAGATCGCCATTCACTTGCCTATCGGCTCGTTCATGAGCGTTGGGACGACCTCACCCGTCACCGCTACGCCGAGGCCGCACACGCCCTCGGCGTGAACGATGATCAGCTCTCCATTGCGGTCCACAGAATCTCCCGTCTCAACCCGGATCCCGGCAGTTCCTTCGCACCGACGGAGCGCGTCATCATCGCCCCCGACGTCATCGTTCTTCGCGAGAAGGACAAACTCACGGTCCACCTCACGGGGGAAATGGTCCCCCGGCTATCCCTGTCCCCTCAATACCGCGAAATGCTCGCGGAAAAATGCGACCAGGAAGACGTCCGTCAGTACCTCACTCAATGCTTTCGCGACGCGCGTGAACTCATCCGCGCCATCGAGAAACGGCAGGCCACCATCCTTGCGGTGACGCAGGCCATCGTCGAGCGGCAACGCGCGTTCTTCCTCTCCGGACCCTCTCATCTTGCCCCTCTCAAGATGGAAGATATTGCGTCCGCGACGGGGTTACACGTTTCGACCATATCCCGCGCCGTCAATGGCAAGTACCTCCGCTGCTCCTACGGTTTGTTTGAGCTGCGTTCTTTCTTCTCGGCCGCCCTCAATGAGACTTCCGACGAGGGACCGCTCACCGGCGACTCCGTCCGTTCCCGTATCCGTTCCCTGATCGAGCGCGAGGACCCTCGCAAACCTCTCAGCGACGCCAAGATTGAAGGCCTTCTCGCCCGGGACGGCATCCGCATTGCACGCCGAACGATTGCCAAGTACCGCGAACAACTCCGCATCCTCCCCGCCTCTCTGCGCAAACGCGTCTGAACCATGACCGACGAGCCGGGGGCGCCTTCGGCGCCTATTTACGAATTACGATTTACGATTTACGATTTCGGGGAATTCGCGCGCGAAGCGCGTTCCTGCAGAGCGATAGCGGAGCGGAATTTTCGGGAGCAAGAGTGCGTTGATAGGAGAAAAGCGGCCGGGCAAACGCGAGGCGTTTGCCTATTTACGATTTACGATTTTGCCACCTCTAAAAACTACCAAGGTGAAAAACGAGAGAAAAAAAGTTGAGGAGAAAGGAGTCAAAAAAGGGAAAAATGGGAGGATTTTGAGGGGAAAACATGGGAAAAATGTCCGAGAGGATACGCACCATCGTTTGCCCGCCATCTAAAAAACGAGTTTTTAGAGGTGCCAGATTTACGATTTCAGGGAATTCGCGCGCGGGGCGCGGGGAGGATTTTATGGGGACACGTGTGCGCGAGAGGCAAAAAGAGCGGCTCGATGGAGAGACCACCGAGCCGCTGAAAGCTATGTGCGGGGCTGATTGACGGAGTTATTTGCTCATCGCCTCTTCCACGGCAACCGCAACGGATACCGTAGCGCCGACCATGGGATTGTTGCCCATGCCAATGAGACCCATCATCTCCACGTGCGCGGGCACCGATGAGGAACCGGCAAATTGCGCATCGCTGTGCATACGGCCCAAGGTATCAGTGAAGCCGTAGGACGCGGGACCGGCCGCCATGTTGTCCGGATGCAGCGTACGACCCGTGCCGCCACCGGAAGCGACGGAGAAGTATTTTTTGCCGGCCAGCACGCACTCCTTCTTGTATGTGCCTGCGACGGGGTGTTGGAAACGCGTCGGGTTCGTGGAGTTGCCGGTGATGGACACATCCACGCCCTCGAGCCACATGATGGCCACGCCTTCGCGCACATCATCCGCGCCGTAGCAATTCACCTTGGCGCGTTCGCCGGAGGAAAACGGGGTTTTCTTCACAACCTCCACCTTGCCGGTGGCGTAGTCGAACTTGGTCTGGCAATACGTGAAGCCATTGATGCGGGAGATGATGTAGGCAGCGTCCTTGCCAAGACCGTTGAGGATCACGCGCAGAGGCTTTTTGCGCACCTTGTTGGCGGAGCGGGCGATCCCGATAGCGCCCTCTGCCGCCGCAAAGGACTCATGTCCCGCCAGGAAGCAGAAGCAATCCGTCTCCTCGCGCAGCAGCATAGCCGCCAGGTTCCCGTGTCCCAGCCCCACCTTGCGATCATCCGCCACCGAGCCGGGAATGCAGAAGCTCTGCAGCCCCTCGCCGATAGCCTCAGCTGCGTCGGCCGCCTTCTTGCAGCCTTTCTTGATGGCGATGGCGGCACCGACGGTGTAGGCCCAGCCGGCATTCTCGAACGCGATGTTCTGGATTCCGCGCACGATAGCGCGCACATCAATCCCCTTCTCGAGGCAAACCTTTTCCGCATCCTCGCAGGAGTCGATACCGTACTTCTTCAGCACGGGCAGGATCTGGCCGATGCGGCGATCGTATGATTCAAATAATGGCATAATTGGAAAATGGGGTTAAAGGTTGAATTACTCGTGGCGGGGGTCGATGTATTTAGCGGCCCCTTCAAATTGGCCGTACGTGCCGGTGTACTTTTTGTACGCCTCGTTGGCGTCCGTCCCCTTCTTGATCTCCTCCATCATGGGTCCCACCTTCACGTACTGGTACCCGCAGATTTCATCATCTGCGTTCAGCGCCAGCTTGGTGATATAGCCTTCCGCCAGCTCAAGGTAGCGCGAGCCTTTCTTGAGTGTGCCGTAGAGCGTACCCACCTGCGAACGCAGTCCCTTACCCAGGTCCTCCAACCCGGCGCCGACGGGCAGTCCGCCTTCGGAATACGCGCTCTGGGTGCGTCCATACACGATCTGCAGGAACAACTCGCGCATAGCGGTGTTAATGGCGTCGCATACCAGGTCGGTGTTCAACGCTTCCAGTATTGTCTTGCCCGGCAGGATTTCAGACGCCATGGCGGCGGAGTGCGTCATGCCGGAGCAGCCAATCGTTTCGACGAGGGCTTCCTGAATCACGCCTTCCTTCACGTTGAGGGTGAGCTTGCAGGCGCCCTGCTGCGGGGCGCACCAGCCCACGCCGTGCGTCAAACCGGATATATCCTCTATTTTCTTGGATGCGGTCCACGCCCCCTCCTGAGGAATGGGCGCCGGGCCGTGGTTGCAGCCCTTCTTCACGCAACACATGTGTTCAACTTCTGTCGTATATTGCATAATCGTGCCTTTTGTAGTGAAAAAATTTCGCAGACGCGTCTGCCCGTAACAGACCTGTCCACGCCATCGACTTCACTCTACCAGATACTCATCTATTAGTCACGCCTAAATTCTGACTGTTGAAAAAAAGAATGTGAATTGCAAGAACAAATGCGACATATGACAGAAATAGTTGAGGTCATGCGAAGAGAGGGGTAAAATAGTGAC
>CANQSY010000088.1 GCA_947626635.1 uncultured Akkermansia sp. | reverse complement strand
CGTCTACGCGTCCTGCTTGAATGCTCCCACCTTTTTAACAAAAATTCAACTTTCCACAAAAATTTGGCTTGACCCGTAATTCGTAAATCGAAAATCGTAAATAGGCGGCGGAACGCCGCCCAGCCCCTTCCCTCATAACACCCCGCCATGATTGATCCCACCACCGATGCTCTTGCATCGCACACTCCGCGCGAAGCGCGCTAGCATCCCAAATCGTAAATCGTATGTCGTAAATCGTAAATCGGCGGCGGAACGCCGCCCTGGCCCCGGCGGGAATCGAACCCACATTTGCCCTTTAGGAGAGGGCCGTTCTATCCATTGAACTACGAGGCCGTGGGATGGGAGGTGCATCACTAGTACACCGAGAAGGGGGAAAAATCAAGAAAAATCACGTGAAGGCTTGGCGGAGGCGGGTGATTTGGGAGTCGAGAAGGACGCCGGTGAGAGCCGGCAGTATGCGAGGAAAGAAATCCGCCCGCGACCAGGCGTGGAGAGGTTGCGCGGCTGAGCTCTGAAAAGCCCAGGAGGGGATGGGGTGAACGACGTCGAGAACGAGGGACGTGCGAGAGGCAAGTCGCAGCAAGGCGGACGTCAGTTCCTCCCTGAGGGCCGGTTTCTGCGCAAGGGAAAGAAGCCAGGCGGAGCTGAGGCTGTTGAGCGTTCCGTCCAATCCGCGCAGCAGGAGGAGCAGCCTTGCCTCCGGGAGCGCGTGCAGCGGCTCGACGTCCGGGAGCAGTCGTAGGTCCGCCGGCGCGAGGAGCCCGTCGAGAGCGGCGGGCGGAGTCGCCTCGTGGTCGAGAAGAAGCTGCACCACGGTCCGGACGCCCGCGAAACGTTGCTTGTCATCTGCGGGTGCGAGGGTAGCGACAAGGTACGCCGCACGCGAGCAGAGCGAGGCATTGTCCTGCTCGCCAAGGACGAAATAAAGGAGGGATTGCCAGCCCGTGCCACGGCGCGTGGAGATGAAGGCAGCCAGACGGGCGAGGGATTGGGCGCGCATTTCAGGCGGCACGGCGTCGCGGTAAGCGGCGTAGAGTTTCTCTGCCTCTTGCGAGGGAATCTCTGCCCCGGCATTTTCCAGAGCCCATGCAGAAAAGGCGGTATTCCACTCCGTGGCGCTGAGTTCGGCGCGACGTGTCGGCTCCTCGAGCCGGGACAACAAAAGGCGCAGGCCGGAGAGCTCCGCCTCACGATCGCGCATCATTCCCATAGGCGAACGGATGGACGACTACTGCTGCAAAGAATCGACGGGTGAAGTAAGCCCCTCCCACTTCGGGATGTCCACCGGCGGCGCCGGCGTCGGCTGAGGAGCGACGGGCTGCGGTGCATCCACGCCGAGCAACAGGAGACGCTGCCGAACGGTGGGCTGCAGGGCGCTGGCGGAACATTCCTCGCTCAGTCGGGTATAGTAGGCTCGCGCCTGTTCCGTGTCGCCGTTCTGCTGGGCGATGTCCCCGAGAGTGAGGAGGGCCAGCCCGAGATAAGGGGAATGCCCGGCGCGTGCTACCTGCTGCCAGAGGGCTTCAGCTTCCTTGAGGTTGCCCCCGCTCGTGGCGTGACCGGCAAGGAAAGCCTGCGCGTGCAAGCGGAGAAAATCAGATGATGCCGTGGCGATGATATGGCGGAGAACATCCTGACCGCTCTTTTCCTCGCCGCTCTCAATCAGCTGCATCCCGCGCAGCAGCTCGGCGCTCGCGGCAGCCTGCGTGCCCGGGTACTTCGCTGTGATTTGCTCGAGCGCGGCTATATCGTAACCCTCCGCGCGCTCGCCTCCCTCCGCCGAGGGCAGACCGTTCATGGCGCCGAGCAGCGCGGCGGCGGAATCCTCCTCCTGTGTGGAGCGGAACGTGCCGTACACGATGGCCGCCGTGGCGAGAATCATGAGCGCCAGTGTGGCGACGATCAATTTCCTGTAATGATTATTCAGAAAGCGCTCATGGCGCGAGGGTCCTAGCTCGATCTCGCCGATGGCTTTCATTTCCTCGGGGGTGAGGGAAAGGTCATTTTCCTTGCTGTTGGGATGCTGATGGGGCATAGTCGTTCAGATGTTTTTGTAAAGGGAATTGAGTTTTTTGATGCGGTCCACGTCGAAGTAGTTGTTGATTCCCAGGTTGCGGTAGATATCGAGGGTGGCCTTGGAGCGGTTGAGGGTGTAAAAGTGGATGCCATCGACATCCGCATCCAGCAGCTCGCTGCACTGCTGACTCGCAAAGTTGATGCCTATGCGCTCCAAACTCTGCTTGTCGCCGCCTGCCCGAAGCATGGCCTTGAGCAGCCTCGCCGGGAAATTCGTGCCGGCGGAAAGCTCCGCCATGCGGTTGAGACCCGAAACGCTCGTGACCGGCATGATTCCCGCGATGATCGGCACGTCAATGCCGAGCAACCGACAGCGATCCCGGTAATCAAAAAAATTGTGGTTGTCGAAAAAGAGCTGCGTGCAGATGTAGTCCGCTCCTTCGTCGATTTTTGCCTTCAGGTAATCCATCTCGCGGAGGCGGTTCGGCGTGTCCGGATGTCCCTCCACAAAGCCGGCCACACCTATGGTGAGATGATACGGCAACGAGCGCTTCTCCTCCCAGCGTCGGATGAAGCGTACCAACTCCGCAGCGTGGTGAAAAGCATCGCGCGTCGGGTCGTAAACGCCGTGGCGCGGGGGATCGCCCCGCAGCGCCAGAATGGCCCTTGCCCCGGCCTTGACAAATCCCTCGAGGATGACATCGAGTTCCTGCTCGGTGTGCCCCACGCAGGTGAGATGCGGCACAGTGGGGATACCGCGCTGCTGCATATCGTGGACGACTGAGAGTGTGAGCTCCCGCGAGCCGCCGCCCGCGCCGTACGTCACGCTGACAAAGCTCGGGTGAAACTCCTGGAGGGTAACGATCGTCTGCAGCAGCTCCTGCGCGCCCGCCGGCGTCTTGGGTGGAAAAAACTCAAACGAGAAGCTCGGCGCGCGGTCGAATAACACGAATTTCTGGTTGGTTTCCATCAGAGAGGCTGGGGAGAGAGCATGGCGTCCAGCGACGGCAGCTTCTGGGGTTGGGTTTGCGGGGACGCCGTGTCCCCGCCCTTCAACGAATCAAGGGCCTTCTTCACGTCCTCCGGCATCTCCGTAGGAGGCGGCGGGGTGACGGTCTCCCCCGTCGATGGCGTCCCCTCCGCCGGCTGCGGTGCGGGTTCGACCGGAGTCGGTTCGTCTCCGACAGGAGAAGGAGTCAAACCTGAGGAGCCTCGCAGTTCACTCGCGCTCGGGAAGGGAGAAATCATCACCTCATCCCCGGCCGCCGGCACTAGCTTGGAGGCGTCCACCTCGCCGTTGGCGTTTCCGCCGAAATCCGCCGTTTTCACGGTGGCGCTCACCTGCCCGGATTCAGCGTCGCGGTTGTCCACAATGGCTTCGCAGATAATGACCTTGTTGCGACGAATGGCGAGCACGGCGCCCGGCAGGAAAGCCTGCGGCACACTGGGACGCACCATGATGCACTGCCATTCCGGATCGTAGGAAGCAACGAGACCAATGACCGGCGAGGCGGCGCTTTCTTTTGCGGCGGCCTCTGATTCAGCTCGGGCATTTTCCTCCCGACGCCTCGCCGCCGCCACGACATTGCTCTCCTCGGCCTCGTTCAAGGCAGCCTCACTGCGGCGAGCGGCCTCTTCCTGGTCAAGCCTCGCCTGCTGCACCTCCGGCGCTTCCATGTCGGGATCGTAAGCGAGCATTTGCCGTCGGTGGATATCACTCTTCTTCTCGAACTCGGAGATACGCAGAGTGGATTGATAGACGCTGTACTGCTCCTGCCAGCCGGGTATCACCACAAGGACAGCATAAAACATCAGCCCTACCGCCAAACAAAGCAGGGTCAGTATCGTGATGCGAAATCCGTTCATGCTGCCGATTATACCACAAAAACAGGTGCATTCAAGCGCAGATTGTATCCACTCCGCCGCTTTCTAAATCCTCCTCACGCAACAACCCCGGAAATTCCGCTCCGTTCCCCCGCGTGCAGCGCGCGAATTCCCTGAAATCGTAAATGATTAAGGCTTTAATCACCTATTCCGTCTTCCTCTCGCGGTTTTTTGCGCGTGTTGTATTCGTTGGCGGCGGCTTCGAAGCCGCGATCAAGCAGGGTCATGATGGCTTGGGCTGCGGTCTGCTCGGCGGGGAGAATCGTCATTCGTTCCTGCTCCGAGAAGCGACCCAGCACGTGGTCGACGAGACTTCCGGCGCCGTGCGACCCGATACCGACGCGCAGTCGCGCGAAGTCCTCGGTGCCGAGGTGCGCGATGATGGATTTCATGCCGTTGTGTCCGCCCGCGCTCCCGCTTGCTCGCAGCCGAATGGAACCGACCGGTAGCGCCACGTCGTCGTACACCACGAGCACCTGCTCCGGCTTGCATTTGAAATAGCGCACCAGCCCCCCCACACTCTCGCCGGATGCGTTCATGTAGGTCTGCGGCTTGACGAGTAAAACGTCCTCGGATGTCGCTACTTCTGCCCGGTGCGCCTTATCCGTCCGCCAATTCGTCCCCCACATCGTCGCCAAAGCGTCCATCACGGCAAACCCCACATTGTGGCGGGTGCCGACGTAGGAGGCGCCGGGGTTCCCGAGACCGACGATGATGCGCGGCTTCGGTCTCATTTCCTGCAGGCGTTCATTTCCTCCAGCACAATACTGCGGTTCACGGCATTCAGGTACGCGCGCGCCGACGCCTCTACCACATCACTCGCCGCGCCTTTGCCCGACACCGGGTTGCCGCCCTCGCCGAACTGAACTTTCACGGACACCTCGCCCAGCGCATCCTGTCCGGCCGTGGTGGAGCGCACCGCGTAATCCACAAGCTCGCCGCGCGTCCTTGTGATGCGATCAATCGCCTTGAAGCACGCGTTCACGGGTCCGTTTCCGATAGCGCAATCGGTGTACACCTTCCCCTCCTTCTCCAGCGATACCGTAGCCGTCGGCTTGGTACCGCTGCCCGCCGTGAATTGCAGCAAGGCCATTTTCCACTTTCCCTGGTGCGTGTCCAAAGAATCGTTCACCAGCGCCGATAAATCATCGTCGTACACGAATTTTTTGCTGTCGCCCACGCGCTTGAAGCGCTCGAACACCTGCGTCAGCTCCTCCTCGGAAAGCACATGCCCCAGCTTCTCCAGCCGCGTCTTCACCGCCGCCCGCCCGGAGTGCTTCGTGAGCGGCAGTTCCGTCTCGCCCCATCCCACGTCGGTCGGGTCTATCACCTCATACGTCTCCCTCTTCGCCAGGATGCCGTGCTGGTGGATGCCGGAGCTGTGCGCAAAGGCATTCTCGCCGACGATGGCCTTGGACCTCTGGACGGCGAGTCCGCTCATGCGGGAAACGACGCGGCTGGTCTTGACGAGCTCGCGCGTGTTGATGTTCACAACCTTTGCTCCCGGGGCGAAACCGAAAGCCTCCGGACGCAACTTCAGGGCCATGATGACCTCCTCCAGTGCGGCGTTGCCGGCGCGCTCGCCGATGCCGTTGATGGCGCCCTCCACCTGCCTCGCTCCCACTCCCACGGCGGCCAGAGAATTAGCGACCGCCAGACCGATATCGTCGTGGCAATGCACGGAGATGATGGCCTTCTTGATGTTGGACACGTGCTGGACGAGATAGCGGATGAGCTGAGAATACTCCACGGGCGTCGTGAACCCAACGGTGTCCGGCACATTCACCGTGGTAGCGCCCGCATCAATCGCCGCCTCCATCACCTGCGCCAGGAAATCCGGCTCGGTCCGGCTCGCATCCTCCGCCGAGAACTCCACGTCCTCCACCAAACTGCGCGCCATCTTCACATGCCGCACAGCCAACTCCAGCACCTCCTCCTTCGTCTTCTTCAACTTGTACTCCCGATGCAGCGGACTCGTCGCCAAAAAGACGTGGATGCGCCCGCGATCCCCCGCCGCCGCCACTGCCGCCGCCGCCTGCCGGATGTCATTCTCCACGCAGCGCGCCAGCCCGGCAATCCTGCAGTTGCGTATGGTGCGCGCTATGGTGGACACCGCCTCAAAATCGCCGTCGGATATGCAGGGGAACCCCGCCTCAATCACATCCACCCCGAGCTTTTCCAGCTGCCGCGCTACCTCCAACTTCTGCCGCAAATTCATCGAAGCTCCCGGACACTGCTCCCCATCCCGAAGGGTCGTATCAAATATCAAAACTCTCTCGTTTGTCTTCATCGTTGAGGCTCATCCTATGTCTTTTCCCCTTCCGGGTCAAGTCAAAAAAGCCGCCCTCGCTTTCGCGCGCGCAAGCGCAGGCGCCCGCGTCGCGCTCGCGCGCGAATTCCCTGAAATCGTAATTCGTAAATCGAAAATCGTAAATAGGCAAAGCCCACGAGGGCCCGGAGTGGGATTGGACAACGCGCAAGCGTTGCCCGCAGGGCGTTGAGGTAGTGCGGTACCGAAGCGTCAACGGAACGCCGCTCAGCCCCTTTCCTCATAACACCCCGCCATGATTGATCCCGCCACCGATGCTCTTGCATCGCACACTCCGCGCGAAGCGCGCTAGCATCCCAAATCGTAATTCGTAATTCGTAAATCGTAAATAGGCGCCGAAGGCGCCCAGCCCCTTTTCTCCTTAATTTCGCGCTTGCGCATCCGGATAGGAATGCTATAATGCAGACGTTATGTCCACAAATGCATCTGAGACAGGAGTTACAGATTCGGTACGGAGATATGCACGCTATCTGATGGTGATGGCGGGGCTGGGCGGCTTGCTGTACGGCATCGATGTAGGCGTCATTGCCGCAGCTGTGCCCTACATTGAGGCGACCTCGACCTACACGCCCTCGCAGATATCGGTGGTGGTGGCGGCGGTGTTGCTGGGGTCGGTGATCTCTTCTCTTTTTGCGGGAATGCTGGCAGAGTGGTTGGGACGCAAGAAGGTGATCATCCTCTCGGCCCTGCTCTTCACGCTGAGCATTCCCATCATCTGTTTCTCGAACGGAGTTTTTGAAGTCCTCATGGGGGGACGCATCCTGCAGGGCGCATCCGCCGGTTTGGTCGGCGTCGTGGTGCCGATGTATTTGGCTGAGTGCCTGGACGCCGGTTCGCGAGGCAAGGGCACGGGGATGTTCCAGTTCCTGTTGACGGTGGGACTGGTGTTCGCGGCGGTGGTCGGGTTTGTGACGACCAATCTCGTGGGCGCGGCAACGGATGTGACGGTGCCGGACGACATGAAGACGCTGGCGTGGCAGATGATTTTCTGGTGCTCGGCTATCCCGGGGTTGATTCTCTTCTTCGGCTCGTTCCGGCTGAAGGAATCGCCGCGCTGGCTGTACCGTCGCGGACGCGAGGACGAGGCGCTCATCGCGCTGGCTGCGAACAACGGTGAGACGGCTGCCAAGGAAATTCTCGCGGAAATGAAGGCTGCAGATGCAGCGGCTGAGGAGGAAAAGGCCGCCATTGCGGAAGCCGCCAAAGGAGACTCCCTGCTGCAGCGCAAATACGTCATTCCCTTCGTGCTGGCGGTCATCGTGCTCGCCTGCACTCAAGCCACGGGCATCAACTCCGTGCTCAACTACTCCGTGAAAATCTTCCAGCAAGCCGGTCTTGAAGGTCAAAGCGCCAACATCGCGGATATGGCCATCAAGGTCGTCAATATGCTCATGACCATTGTCGCCGTCTCCCTCGTGGATAAAAAAGGACGCACCTTCCTGCTCAAGGTGGGCACTCTGGGCATCATTGCCGGCCTCGCCGGCGTGGGCGCCATGTTCCTCTCCGTGGAGGACCAGCGCGTCGATGTCGCCGACTTCGTCAAGGCCAACGTCGTCAAGTACGATGGCAAAGATACCTACGTCAAGGTGTCCGTCGATGACGCCGTGAAGACCGTGGTCGCGCAACACCCCGAACTCATGCAGGGCGACTCCATCGCCCCGGGCGTACAACTCATCGTCACCTACAAACAGGGAGATTCCTCCGACCAGGTCGTCGCGGAGCGCTTCGACCGCGCGGCCAAGCTCGACTTCGTGAGGAAAGCTCTGCCGAACGACCCGTTTGTCGACGATGCCCTGGCGCCCGTGGACGTCGCTACGGCGCAGACGGCCTTCCTCGAGGACCTCAAAAAAGATTCGATCGAGAAGAAAGCCGGGGTGACCAAGCTCTCGGATCGCCTGCGCGACAAGGACGTTTCGAAGCGTCCGGTCATGGCGGAAGGGTACAACTACGATGAGGTGCTCAAGACGGTGCTCGAGCTGGAAAGCAACGCGGACCGCGTGCTCATCGCTCCTGCCTTTGTCCCCAATCCCACCTTCCTGGACAAGCTCTTCTTCTGGGAGGAGCGTCCGGAGCCCGGGACCTTGGAGGAACTCTCCATCACACGCGCCGAAGTCGGCATGAAACCCAACCCAACCACGGGCTGGCTCGTCACGCTCTTCTTCGTGGTCTTCGTCTCCTTCTTCGCGGCGGGTCCCGGCGTCTGCGTCTGGCTCGCCCTCTCGGAGCTCATGCCCACTCGCATCCGTGCCAACGGTATGGCCATCGCCCTGCTGATTAACCAAGGCGTCTCCACCACCATCGCCGGCACCTTCCTGCCCTGGGTCGGCGCTTTCGGCTACTCCAGCGTCTTCTTCACCCTCGCCGGCTTCACCGTGATCTACTTCCTCACCGCCGCCTTCTTCCTCCCCGAAACCAAAGGCCGCACCCTCGAGGAAATCGAACAGTACTTCACGACCGGCAAAATGCCCGAAAAGACGGGTCTCCGGCAAATTCGCTGAGACAGATACTGAAGGGATAAGATAAAAAATCGGCACTTCAGCCTTGCATTCTCTGCAACACTCGTTGCAGAATAGTGTTATTATGATCAAGACACTTTAT
>CANQSY010000087.1 GCA_947626635.1 uncultured Akkermansia sp. | reverse complement strand
TTCTCGGTGTGGACGCTGTAGTCGCGGTGGACCAGGGCGTTCAAGACGGCTTCGCGGACGGCTTCCATCGGGTACTGCGGTTGGTCGATGCGTTTGCCGGTTTGGGGATTGATTTTTGTAGCCGTGCGCATATTGCGGCGCACGAAGTCCAAGGCTTTGGTCAACATCTCCGGGAGGGTTCCCTCAAGACGCTTGGTGTCGGTGAAGCGATTGCCTGAGGCGTCCACTGCTCCCTTGTCCGTGCCGGGAACGCAGGTGGCGGAGATGCAGAGGCGGGGGTAAAACGCCTGCGGGACCAAGCCGAAGAGCAGCAGAGCGGTCATGGTGACACGTCCTTCCCGCACAATGCCGTTGAGCTCGTACTGCTGAGCCTCGGGGATATGCGCGAGGTTGGGTCTTTCCGACCGCATGAGCGCCATGTATTCATCAAGCTTGTTTTGATCCAGCGCATCCAACGAAGCGCCCTCGACCGGACGAAGATCATCGCGAACTTTCTGTCGAAACGCCTCATAGCTGTACACCTCGTACTCCGTCATGTGCTTGTCCGCTTCGCCGACACGCGAAAACGAACCCCTGACGCGGCCGGAGGCTGTATGGAAACACGGACGTTCCGCAACGTCCACAGGCGGTATTTCAGCGGAGACGAAGGTCTTGCCTCCTTCGTCATATACCGTGAAAACCGGGCGCACCACGGGCGTCATCTGTTCTCCATACTCCGCTACTTTTTTCTTCAAATCCTGAGCATTGTACACGCCTACCTTCGCGAAATGCGCCTTCTCATCGAGTCCGAAGAGGAGAACGCCGCCGTCATTCTGGTTCGCAAAAGCGGACAGGGTATCATAGAGTTTCGCCGGACACCCTTCATGGGCGGACTTGATTTCCATGGTCTGCCCCTCGCACCCCCGACGCCGGACTTTTTCGATTAACTCACGCAGCTCGTCTTCAATCATGACCCGAATCTTATGTTTTACACCGTGAATTCTATAAGAAATTCACAAAAAGTAAAGAAAAACATAAGAAAAAAGTAAAGTCTTTGCGTAAATTTCATAAGATTTGACTCAAAAATATAAGAAATAAGAGAAAAACATAAGAGAAAACATAAGAAAAAGTAAAATTTCATTCGAATTTCATAAGAGGAAACTTACTTCCGACGTCCTTGGTATGTATGGGAGACGGGTTAAATGAGCGCGGGGACAATTGCAGTTGCCGGGGTGCAGCACACGATTCCTCAGCGAGGTCGAACGGGGGAAAGAGAGTGCGAGTATTGGGAGAGTGCTGCATATTGCCGCATCCCTCGGGTTGGAGGTGCGCATAGGGAAGAAGTCCGTAAGCTGAGGAAATAAGGAAAGAGCTTCCTCTTTCAACCGCATCCGTCCCGGGAGAACGGCAACCCCAACGCCCATCTTGGCTCAAATCATTGCCAAGCTGAAAGCGGAGCAGAACGAGTAAGAAGCCTCCCTCCGGATTCCGGGGGAAATACAAGGAGTCAGGGCATGACGATGATCATGCAGGCGAGGACGGCGAGGGCGATGAGAACCCAAAGGATGACGATGCCCTTGCTCTCAGCAGGAGACCCCGTGCCTTGGAGATGCGAGTAGCGTCCACGGAGTCGTCCTTTTTTCATGAAGCCGTCGTAATTCTTCTGCAAGAGGGTAGCCTCCACTTGTCGCATCATGTCCAGCAGCACACCGACAAGAATGAGCAGGGAGGTGCCGCCGAAGAATTGAGTGACGATGTGGGGCAGGGAGCCGAAGACGGAGAGCAGGCTGGGCAGGAAGTAGATGAGCGTCAGGAAGAGCGAGCCGGAGAAGGTGAGGCGCGTCATCGTCTGGTCCAGGAAAGTAGCGGTAGGAGGACCGGGACGGACGCCGGGGATGTAGCTGCCGGAGCGCTTGAGGTCCTCCGAGATCTGCTGGGGCTGGAACATCGTAGCCACCCAGAAGAACGAGAAGAAGAAGATCATGAAGGAGGAAATGAGGTAGTACCAAATATCCGTGGGGGAGAGGATGGCGGATACGATGCTGCCGACAAAGGTATCGCCCGGGAAGAGCTGCTGGGCGAGCATGCCCGGGAGCGCGAGGATCGCCGTAGCGAAAATGACCGGCATCACGCCCGAGTAGTTGAGCTTGAGCGGGAGGTAGGTCGTGCCGCCCTGAGTCATCTTACCGTGTCCCACGACGCGTTTGGCGGCCTGCACGGGGATGCGGCGCTGGGCTTGGCTGACCGTAACCACGAGGGCTACCACGATGATCATGAAGAGGATCAGCGCCACGAGCGCAAGAGAGCCCAAGGGGTTGATCTCTGTGCCATCGCGCATGACAAAGGTTTTCCAAGCGAGGGAGAAGGCGCCCGGCAGCGCGGAGATGATGTTCACCGAGATGATGAGCGAGATGCCGTTGCCTACGCCGCGCTCGGTGATTTGGTCGCCGATCCACATGAGGAACATGGTGCCGGTGACGATGATGAAGATGGTGGTGATGGTGAAAATCCAGCCGGGATTCATCACGAGATTGTTGATGTCCAGGCCGATGGAAGAGGGGTTTTCCAGGGTGCGGGTGAGCAGGAAGCCCTGCACAATGGCAATGATGATGGCGAGGATGCGCGTGTAGCGCGTCATCTTCTGCCGCCCGCCTTCCTCTCGCAGCATCTTCTGCCAGGAGGGGAGCACGGCGCCCATGAGCTGGGTCATAATGGAGGCGGAGATGTAGGGCATGATACCCAGAGCGAAGATGCCGCACTGCTGCAAGCCGCCACCGGAGAAAATCGTGAGGATGGCGCCGAGTGCGCCGAAGATGCCGCCGCCTTCCGAGGCCTGTTCCTGGAGGTAGGTGGTAAGGGCATGCACATCCACCCCGGGAAGAGGAAGATGAACCCCGAGACGCACCACCACGATCATGGCGAGGGTGAAGAGGATGCGGCTCCGGAGTTCCGGAACCTTCATGGTGTTGGCAAAGGCGGCTATCATTGACGGAAAGTGATAGAGGGGAGGATGATGGGCTCTCACTCAGCGGGGCAGGGGAAGCTGCATACGCATCCCCCGCCCCCGCGTGGAGTGGATTGTGTCGCTCGCGGAGAGAAATCTCCGCCCGCGACACGAGGTAAAATCAGCTCTCAGTGCTCTTGGAAAGCACCGTGAGGGAACCACCGGCAGAGGAAACCTTTTGCTCGGCGGCTGCGCTGGCAAGATCCACAGAGATGTGCAGAGGCTTGCTGAGCTCTCCTTGGGCAAGAAGCTTCACCGCCGTGCAGGTGCCCTTCACCAGACCCGCTGCGCGCAGTTCCTTCTCGGTGACGGAATCGTCGGCCTTGAAGAATGCCTCGAGCTGGCTGAGGTTGACGATGGCTACCGTGCCGCGGAAGCGCGCGTTGCTGAATCCCTTCTTCGGGAGGCGACGATGCAGGGGCATCTGACCGCCTTCAAAGCCGGGGCGGATGGAGCCGCCGGAGCGAGCCTTCTGACCTTTATTTCCCTTGCCGCAAGTTTTGCCGAGGCCGGAGCTTTCGCCGTTGCCGAGGCGCTTCTTGCGGTGCTTGGAGCCGGGGGTCGGTTTGAGATTATTCAGAGTCAACATAGGAGTTGGTATGTTCTAAATGTTCAGAGGAATCAGACCGATTCCTTCTCCTTCTTTTTCTTGCCGCGAGCGGAGAGCACCTGGTCGGCCGTGCGCATGGAGAGCATGGCCTGCATGGTTGCCTTCACCACGTTGGCGGCATTGGATGAACCGAGCGACTTGGCGATCACGTTGCTTACACCGGCTGCTTCCAGCACGGCGCGCACCTTCTCACCCGCCACCAGTCCGGTACCGGGAGCCGCAGGCTTGAGCACAATCTTCGCTCCGCCGAACTCGCTGTACACCTCGTGCGGCAGGGTCTCGTTCACCACGACGACCTTCTTCATGGCTCGCTTGGCGGCATCTGTCCCCTTGCGGATAGCATCGGAGACCTCATTGGCCTTGCCGAAGCCCTGTCCCACCTTGCCGTTCTGGTCACCGACCACGACAAGGGCGGAGAAGGAGAAGCGGCGTCCACCCTTCACAACCTTCGCGCAGCGGTTCACGTAAACGACTTTTTCGACGAGTTGATTGTCCTCACCGGAGGCGTCAGAGCCCGAGCGGGAGGAGCCGTCGCGGCGCGAGGAGCGTCCGCCGCTGCGCTGCTGAGAGGAGCCTTCGCGGCGTGGGGCCCGAGGAGCGCGCTGCTGGTGGGTCGTCTCGGCGGCGGGTTGAGCTGTTTCAGTCGCTTCCGGGGCGGCGGGTTGCTCAGCGGGAGCCGGAGTCGGCGTTACCTGAGTTTCGTTGTCTTTGGTATCTTCAGTAGTCATAATCTCCGGTTCTGTTTAGAATTTGAGGCCTGCCTGGCGAGCGGAATCGGCCAGGGATTTTACCTTGCCGTGGTAGAGGAAGCCACCGCGGTCGAAGACGACCTCGGTCACTCCGGCGGCAAGCGCCTTCTTGGCGATATCTTCACCGACTTTGGCCGCGGTATCGAGGTTCGCGCTCTTGCAGCCCAGCTTCTTCGAGCAGGACGCGCAGAGGGTGTGACCCTTCGTATCATCAATCAGCTGCGCATAGACGTGTTGATTGGAGAAAAATACGGCCAGGCGGGGACGCTCCGGGGAACCTGCGATCTTTTTGCGGATGCGGGTGCGGATGCGACTGCGGACGAGTTTGCGATTTAACGTACTCATGATGAGAAAAGGGTTAAGGTTTACTTGCCGACGCTCTTGCCCTCCTTACGGCGGATGTGCTCACCAACGTAGTGCACGCCCTTGCCCTTGTAAGGTTCAGGCGGGTAGTAGCCACGCACTTCGGCGGCGAATTGTCCAACGAGTTGCTTATCGATGCCTTCCACTTTGATCTTGGTGTTCTCAGTGACGGTGACCGTAAGCCCGGCCGGGATGGGGTGCAGGATGGGGTGGGACTTGCCCAGAGCCAAATCGAGCGCCTTGCCCTTGACGGCGGCCTTGAAGCCGACGCCGACAATTTCAAGCTCCTTGCTGAAGCCCTTGGAGACGCCCTCCACCATGTTGGAGAGGAGGGAGCGGTTGGTACCGTGAAGAGCGCGCATGCGGCGCGAATCATCCGCGCGGCGGACGCTCAGGGTATCGCCATCCACGGAAATGGATATGCCCTCCGGGAGGGTCCAGGAGAGTTCGCCCTTGGCGCCCTTGACCGTGACGTGGTTGTCCTTCTCGGAAACCGTGACGCCGGAGGGAATCGTGATAACTTTCTTACCTACTCGAGACATAACTATACGAAGGGTTTGAGGTTACCAAACGAGGGCGACGAGTTCGCCACCGATGCTCAGCTTGCGGGCTTTGGCGCCGGTCATGAGACCCTGAGAGGTGGAGACGATGGAGATCCCCAAGCCGTTCATGACGGTGGGGATGGCGTCGGAGGTGACGTACTGGCGGCGTCCCGGGCGGGAGCAGCGTTTCACGTCCGTGACGATGGGCTTGCCGTTCTGTGCGTATTTGCACTTCACGGTGATGCTCTTGTCCTTGCCTTCTCCGGATACCTCGTAAGACCAGATGTAGCCTTCCTCCTCGAGGATGCGGGCTATCTCCGCCTTCATCTTGGAGTGAGGAGCCGTGAAGGACTCGTTGTGCGCGCGGCTCGCGTTTTTCACGCGAGTCAGGAAATCTGCGATCGGATCAGTTAATACGGCCATGTTCGTTCAGGGGTTAGGCGGTTTCTTCTGTCTTCTTGCCGTGCTTGCGGAAGGGGATGCCCAGCTCGCTGAGCAGGTCGCGTCCCTCCTCATCCGTCGGCGCGGAAGTCACGAAAATAATGTCGAAGCCGATGTTGCGCTTGATCTGGTCAAGCTCGATCTCCGGGAAGATGGATTGATCCGGGATGCCGATAGCGTAGTTGCCGCGCCCGTCAAACGACTTGGCAGGCAAACCTCGGAAGTCGCGGATGTTCGGGGCGGTCACGTTGATAAAGCGATCCAAAAACTCCCACATGCGGGTGGAGCGCAGGGTGACGCGAGCGCCAAGAACCTCGCCCTCTCGGAGTTTGAAATTGGCTACACTCTTGCGAGCGTAGGTGACAGACGGCTTTTGGCCGGTGATTTTGGCAATTTCCGCCACGGCGTCCTCGACGGCTTGTTTGCGGTCAGAGTGCTTGCCCATGCACGTGGTCACCACGATCTTCTCGAGGCGAGGTATTTGGTGCACGTTGGCGTACTGATGCTTAGCACGGAGAGCGGGAACAACCTTCTCCTTGTAGTAGGTCAGTAGTGTTGGTGTACTCATAATTCAGCGGGTCAGCTAGTTGTTGATGGCTTAAGCGCGGAGCAGCATCCCATCCGGGATTCAGCTCACTTTCTTCACATTCGAGATGTGGATGGCGCCGTCGATATCCTTGATGCCGCCGTCCGGGTCGTCCTCGGAGGGCTTGGTCGCTTTCTTGAGCTTCCTTGCGCCTTCTACGATAACCGTTTGTTTGACAGCATTAACGGATAAAACGACACCACGCTTGCCCTTGTTCTTGCCGGCAATGATTTGGACTTCATCGCCTTTCTTAACGTGGGTCTTCATCGTTTGTGCGTATTTTTTTGATTGAGTTATCCGCATTGGATTCGCAACGCGGGGCGCACACTTTACTCTTTTCCTCTCACAACGTCAAGCACAATCTCGCGAAGTTGTCAAATTTTTCAGAATTCAGACCCCTCCATGCGGTCGCGGTGGGCTTGTTTCATGGAATTCAACACGGATTTCCTGGCTCAACTTCCCTTGCCCGGAGAGTCCCTGAGTTGCCTTATCCCGGGGCGTGTCGACATGGCGTCAGTTGCTGCAGGCTTTTGGGGCTTGAGGTGTTACGCAAGGTCTCAGGCGCGGGATCTTTCGGAACACGAGCGCGGAAAAGTGTCCGTATGTGTCCCTATAAAAATTTCTCCGGGCGCAATCAACCCATCTCCCAGGCGTTTTTATGGATGAGGAAGGCACGGTTGGTATGATGGCATGGCGTTACCATGGACGTTTCTCATTAAAATCCGCCCGTGATTTTTACCCGCCACCCATGCATTTGCATCGCAGCCCCCGCGCCTCTGGCGCGCGAACTTTCCACATCGTAAATCGTAAATCGTAAATCGTAAATAACCAACGGCCTATGCTGCATGATGCACCGTTAACCACCTGCCGGGGTTGTTTTTTCATGGTGCAGATGTGAAAAGTGTCTTGCTGGGCAGGAAATGAGCTTGACAAATGGGGAGAGGCGGGTACACTTGGCGCGCATCAATACGCGACTATGAGTGCATACAGAAGTCATGACTGCAACGAGCTGCGCCCGCAGCACATCGGCGAGCAAGTGAAACTTGTGGGGTGGGTGGACACCGTGCGCGACCACGGTGGTGTGATATTCATCGACCTCCGGGATCGCGCGGGGAAGACGCAGGTGGTGTTTCACCCGGAGAACAACGCTGATCTGGCCAAGAGGGCGGAGGGTCTGCGCGTGGAGTCTGTCATTCAGGTGGGGGGCAAGGTGGTGGCGCGTCTGAAGACGGATGAGATTGATGCCACGAATCCTGATTTGGCGACGGGAGAGATTGAGGTGGAGGCGGATGAACTGACTGTTTTGAACCGCGCGGCGGTGCTGCCCTTTCAGTTGGATCGCCATGTGGCCAATGAGGACATACGCCTCAAGTACCGCTTCCTTGACCTGCGGCGTCCGGAGATGCAGCGCAACATGATCCTGCGCCACCGCATCACCAAAACCATGCGCGATTACCTCGACGAACAGGGATTCCTGGAAATCGAGACCCCGATCCTTTCCAAGAGCACGCCGGAGGGCGCGCGCGACTTCCTCGTGCCGAGCCGCCTCTCTCCCGGTACGTTCTACGCGCTGCCGCAAGCGCCGCAGCAGTACAAGCAGCTGCTCATGGTGGCAGGGCTGGAGAAGTATTTCCAGGTGGCGCGCTGCTTCCGCGATGAGGACCTGCGGGCGGATCGCCAGCCGGAGTTCACGCAGATCGATATCGAGGCCTCCTTCATCACCCCGGAGGACATCTACGGCTGGGTGGAAGCTATGCTGCAACGCGTCTTCCGCGAGGCCGTCGGTAAGGAAATCCACACCCCCTTTGAACGCGTCACCTGGCACGACGCTATGGACCAATACGGATCCGACAAGCCGGACCGCCGGTTCGCCATGAAGCTCACGGATTGCTCGGATATTTTTGCCAAGAGCGACTTCCGCGTTTTCTCCGGCGCCATCGCGGCGGGCGGCGTCGTGAAGGCCATCAACGCCAAGAATTTCTCCCCCTCCGTCGGACAGGTGGATTCCCTGACGCAGACCGCTTTGGAAGCCGGCGCCAAGGGTCTCGCCTACATCAAGGTGCGCGACGTGAACGACCGCGAGGGCTGGAAGAGCCCCATCACCAAACGACTCACGGACGCCGAGATCGACGCTCTCAAGGAAAGACTCAACATCGAGGACGGCGACTGCATTTTCTTCGCTGCCGGTCCGTGGGAGGAAAGTTGCACCATCCTGGGAAGGGTGCGTCTCGAGTGCGCCCAATATATGGAGCTGCTCAAGGATAATCACGATATCGACCTCTTCTGGGTGACTCGCTTCCCGCTCTTCGGCTGGGATGCAGAGACGCAGCGCTTCTGCGCCATCCACCACCCCTTCACCCGCCCTGTGCCGGAGGACGTGGACAAAGTTCTGCGCGGCGAAATTTCCACCGACCTCTGCGCCGAGGCCTACGATATCATCCTCAACGGCAATGAGCTCGGCGGCGGCTCCATCCGTATCCATGAGCGCGACCTGCAGGATGCTACTTTCCGCGCGCTCGGTCTGGATGAGGCGACGATTCAGGAGCAATTCGGTCACCTCCTTTCCGCCTTCTCCTTCGGCGCCCCGCCGCACGGCGGTCTCGCGCTGGGCCTGGACCGCGTCGTGATGCTGCTGGGCGAGTGTTCCTCCATCCGCGAGGT
>CANQSY010000086.1 GCA_947626635.1 uncultured Akkermansia sp. | reverse complement strand
AGTTATGATACAAGTATCAAACAGAAGTGTAACCCATGTTGTGATACAAATGTGTTACCCATGTTGAGGAACTACCTTCCTCTCCTCACCTCCCCAACCATGAAATCTTCCCTCATCCGGCGTCCTCGCATCTGGCACATCATCTGCTGCGTCACGGCCCTGCTCAGCTCCCTGCCTCTGCTCTGGCCACGCATGTTGCCGCGCGAGTGGCGCGCCGACGCGCCGGACTATGCAGGCGCCCTCATTCTCGGCAGCTTCCTGCTTTCCTGCACCCTGATCTTCATCACGTCCTTTTTGATGCTGCTGCGGCTTCGTAACCTTCGCACGCTCGTTCAGTTTCTCCTCTGGTGTCTGCAATGGGTCGGCACGGTGGCCGCCTTCTGTGTGCTGGCCTATTTTGCGAATGTTCCGCGTGGACCGGAAAGTTTGGTAACCCGCACGGAGGTAGAGGACGAGGGGGAGGACGTGTACTACGCGCTCGATAACCTTACCGGTCCCGAAGCTCTCGCCATCCCTATCATCCCGGAACACTACGAAGCCGACGCGGTCACCGACATCCCGAACCTCACCCTGCTTGAAAAGGAGCATCCTGTCCTGCTGCGCGCCTACATCGACTCTTCTCCGCGCTGGGCGCTCTCAGCCAACGACGACAATTTCTACACCCAGCCGGGACACGTCGTCATGATTCCTCCCACCACGGGCGGCACACCGGGTATGGTGCACGTCGCCTTCCGTCACCTCGTCAGCGGCGAACAACTACCTGTCGGCTACACGGTCGTCCAACCCGGCGACCCCATGCCCGGCACTCCGGAAGGTAGCGAACAAGTACCGGATCTCGCGCTTGATCTCGGCGGCGCGCATTACCTGCTCTTGGCTTGGCGCGGGACATCCCACACGGAGACCGCTCACCGTGCCATCAATGCAGCCATCTCCACCGTGGACTCCATGCTGCAACCGCTCGCCGAACATCCCACGGAAGAAACGATGCAGCGTATGCTCACAGGCAAACGCAGCATCATCGCCGAGGAACCGAGCATCCTCCTCAGCGCCCCCCCCACCCAGTTCGGTACCTACCAGGCTGAACTCTACGCCAATCCCGGAGAACCCGGCACGCTGCTTCTGCGCATCCTCGACCTGGAGAGCAAAGAATCCCTGCGGCTCTTCTCCCTCCCCTCTCTTTACTCCGACAACAAGAGCGAGCAATTCCGTCACGACATCCCCGGCTCCATTCCTCAAAACTTGCGCATGAATTCCTTCGGTGACGTGCCGGATCTCCTGCCGGATAACGCCCCCGTTTTCATCATCAAAAAGGGACAATCTCACCAAATTTTCCCCGTGGCTCTCGAACTGTACTTCGTCCCTGCTCATTCCCCTAACACTCGCCGCCTTATCCTCCGCCGCTGCTACAACGTCCAGGCTTACGAACAATAAAACGTCCGCCTGCCGTTTTTCTCTTCCCCTGCTTCATCACACACCGGCGAGTTGGCGCTTTACAAATGGGTGGGGCGTGGTATAATCGGCGCCTTCCGAGGAAAGAACATGAAGACGCTTTTAACCATCGAGGAACTGAGTGGAGATGAGATAAGAGAGCTACTGTCGCTGGGGCACCGGTTGAAGGCGCAACGCGGACGGCACGAGCTGCAGCCCTTGAAGGGACAGAGTTGGGCACTGATCTTTTCTAAGTCGTCGACGCGCACGCGCGTGTCGTTCGAGACGGGGATCTACGAGCTGGGGGGGCGTCCCATGTTTCTTTCTACGCGAGACATGCAGCTGGGGCGGGGCGAGCCGGTGAAGGACACGGCACGTGTGCTGGGACGCATGGTACACGGCGCTGTCATCCGCACCTTCGCGCAGCAAGATGTCGTGGATTTTGCCAAGTATTCCGGCATCCCTACCATCAACGCGCTCACGGATCAGGAGCATCCCTGCCAGATCCTCGCCGACCTCATGACTCTCGAGGAAATCTACGGCGTCGGTGCGTGGAAAGAGATGAAGATTGCCTTTCTCGGGGATGTGAACAACAACATGGGACGCTCGTGGATGTGGGCCGCCAAAAGGCTCGGATTCACTCTTGCGCTGGGAGGGCCCGCGGAGGCCCTGCCGAGCGAAGACGATTTACGAGCGCTCGATTGTCCGTCCATCATCCCCACCACCGACCCCATCGAAGCGGTGCGGGACGCTACCCTCATCAACACGGACACTTGGATTTCCATGGGTCAGGAGGACCAAAAAGGCACCAAAGAAAAAGCTTTTTATCCGTATCAAGTGAACAAGGAATTACTTCGCCACGCGAGTGAAGGACACAGCGTGTTCCACTGCCTGCCGGCATACCGCGGCTACGAGATCACGGACGATGTGCTGGAGGCGCACGCAGTCGCTATCTTCACCGAGGCGGAAAATCGGCTGCACGCACAAAAAGCCGTGCTGCAAACCCTGGCATGCTCATGAGCTACAGCGACCGAATAGAAGCCCTGCTGGATGACCTTTCCGTCTTCACCGACTGGCAGGAACGCTACGAATACATCATCTCCCTGGGACACGGTCTCGCGCCCCTGCCCCCCCGGTACCGCAAGCCGGAAAATCTCATCAAGGGCTGCCAAAGTCAGGTATGGGTCGGAACGGAGGTGAAGGACGGGCTCTTCATCATCTACGCGGACAGCGATTCTCTCATCACAAAAGGTCTCATTGCCATCTTCATCCGCCTGCTCTCCGGACTGACTCCGACCGAGGTCCTGACCGCGGATCTCAAGAAGCTGGACGCAAGCGGTCTCAAGGAACACCTTGCCTCCACACGGGCAAACGCCCTCACAACGATGGCCGACACGATACGCCGTGCCGCCGCGGATTCCATGTAACGCCGCCACTTCCTGCCCGTGCGATGGATGATGACTGGTTCCAGAAGAAGATCGCCGAGAAACGCGCGCTGCTCGCGCCGGAAACGGACGCTTACCGAGTACTCACGGAGGGAGAGAGATGGAGAGGGGTGAGCGTGGACGCCTTGGCCGGACGTTTCCTCGTCAGTCTCCGAAACGCAGCGTTGCCGGTCGATCTACGGGATGCTCTCCTGCGCAGTGGAGCCGACTGCTACATCAAGCGACTTGACCGGGAGCAAAAGGAGCCGCCCACGCCGCTGAACGAGCCGAAGGAGGAACTCGTTTTCCCCGTGCAGGAAAATGGCGCACGGTTTCTCATCGATATGAAGAGCGGCTACTCGCAGGGGCTCTTCATCGACCAGCGCGACAACCGAGCTCGACTGCGAGACGTCTGTCGCCCCGGGATGACCGTTCTGAATCTCTTTGCCTACACGGGGGCCTTCTCCGTGTGCGCCGCTCTCTCCGGAGCGACGACGACAACACTGGACCTGGCGCAGCCGTGTCTGAGCCGCTGCAAGGAAAACATGAAACTCAACGGCATCGACCCGGAACGGCATTACTTCTGCCGCGGCGATGCACGGCACTGGCTCGGACGCTTCGCCGTACAAAATCGTCGATTCTCCATCATTGTAATGGACCCGCCTACCTTCTCTCGGGATGCGAAAGGAAAACATTGGCGGGCGGAAAAAGACTACGCAACGCTTGTCGCGAGCGCGGCGAAATGCCTGGTCCCGGGCGGCACAATGCTCTGCTGCACAAACAGCCGACGCCTCAGCGAAAAAGACTTCTACAACTTCGTGCAGCAAGGAGTTCCCGTCGGCGCGCGGTTGCAAACCCTGCCGATGCCCGCTGATTTCACCCCGGAAAACTATCTCAAAACACTATGGATTCACACATGATGCTCCACTCCCTTTCACCGGACGACCCCACATTGAGCGTCGAAATGCGCAAGGCGCTGTCTCTGTTCCGCTGCCCTCCTCGCCACTTGCTGTGCGCACAAACGGTCTGTGCCGCGATGGGACGCGAAGATCTCGTGGACAGCATGAAGGAGCACAGTGGCGGCCGCGCGCCCGGCGGCACCTGCGGCGCTCTTTACGCAGCCATTGCCATGGCGCCCCACCGGGAAGCAGAAATGCGCACTTTTTTCCGCTCCTCCCTCGGCTCGGACCTCTGCAAGGAGCTTAAGCAGCTTCACCACGTCCCCTGCCCTCACTGCGTCGTTACAGCCATCCGTGCCCTCACGGCGATGTAAACTACAAGCGACTACGTCGCTTATTGACGATTCTAAGTACCGCGCGCTACGCGCGCGAGCTTGCCGAGTCGGAGCGAAGAGAAATTTTCGAGGACGAGGGTACGGGGATGAAGGGAAAGCGACGGTGTTACTCCACATCCGTCCCAAGAAAAACACCCTCAATAAGTGGTTAACGTCGCATCATGTAGCATAAGCCATTGGTTATTTACGATTTACGATTTACGTTGACTCGTAGACACCCCTTTGCCTCAAGCTCGCCTCACGAGCTTTTGCCCCTCCGGGGCAGCCCTGCGGGCTGGCTAATCGGTCTTACAGCCGTCGACCGCCTTGCCTACTCACCCTGCGGGCAACGCTTGCGCGTTGTCCAATCCCACTCCGATCCCTCGTGGGCTTTAACTGCTTTATTGAATCGTCAACGGTTTGCTGTCATGCTAACCGTGCTTCCATCGTTTTATTGGGACACGTTGGTGTTACTCCCTGCCGGATTCATTCTTTCCCCTCGTCCTCCTCAAAGACGGCGACGGGGTTGAGGGCGGGGATGACATTGGCGGAGCGCAGTTTACGATGAGTGGCTCGGGCGTGGTCGAGGATCATCGCCAGGCGGTCCATCTGTTCACGAATATGGCGTTTTTCCATCATCACCTCGGCTCCGGTCTCAAGGATGAGTCGGAACTCCCAATCCTTGGGGTGGAAGATTTCCGTGATGCGGGGGATTTCTTCGACGCTGTAATTATTGGCGGCGGCAACGAGAGTGGCGATAGGGCGAGCGATACGATGGTCTATCTGAGCGCCCTCGCGCAAGGCTTCAGCGTCCTCAGGTCGAAGGTACCAGGTAGCCACTCCCATGAACTGGGAATGGAGCTCTTCATGCACGGAAAAAAGGATCCCCTCGGGATCCATAAAGAAACGGGAGCGATCTCCTGTGCGCACACCATCCTCCCATTCGACAAAGACGATGGGGATGCGTTCCTCGACCTCGATGTAAAGCGTATCGGGCAGTTCTGCTCGGATGATAGCGGAGCGGATGCCGGGTGTACTTTCGAGACGGCGGCGCAAGGTTTCGGTGTTGAGAGTAGCCATGTTGACCCTGCCCTCGATACCGAGCAGCCGGAGGGCTTGCTCTTTGTTCACAATGCCATGGCGCGATTGGAAGTTGATGTGCTCCACGCTCAGACCGTAGGCCATATCCAGTGCGTAGTCGATGCCTAGCCATGCGAGAGCAATAAGCGGCAGCGCAATGAAAAGCAACTTCAACCCTCGCTTCACCCGACGTGCCCCGCGCTTGAATGCCAGCATACTGAACAGACGCTCACGCAATGAGAGCAGCTTCTCCAAACTGCGCACGTTGGAGGTCTCGCTGCGGTACCTGTTCTTTGCGTTTCCCATCGCGGACGAAGAAATGAGGAAGAAGAATCAGTGAGCAGAACGGTCGCAGCGCAGGGAGATCTCTGCAATACGCGTGCAGAGCTCGCCATAGGAGATGCCCGCCGCCGCAGCGGCTTTGGGGAAGAGCGATGAACCGGTCATGCCCGGAATGGTGTTGATCTCCAGCACGTAGGGCTCTCCACTCTCCGGCAGAAGCAGATCCACCCGTCCGTACACCTCCACCCCGAGCGCACGGTAGGCACGCAAGGCTTCCTGCTGCACGGCGGTCGTCTCACTCTCGCTCAACTTCGCCGGACAAATGTAATCCGACCCCACACCACCGTACATGGAAGGATACTTGTTGCGCAGGTCATAAAATCCCGAACGCGGGCAAATGTGAATCACGGGCAGCGCCACGCCGTCCAGGATGGATACCGTAAGCTCCTTGCCGCAGATGAATTCCTCGACCAGCAGACGCTTGCTGTAGCGGGAGGATGCAGTCAACGCTGCGTCCAGTTCCTTTTCATCATGCACGATCTCAACACCGACGGAAGAACCCTCACACGGGGGTTTTACCACGAGAGGGAACGGGAGGGAGGGCCGTTGCGGCAGCTCGATGACCTCGCTTCGAGGTGTACAGACACCCTCTCTCAAAAAAATTTTCTTGCTTAGAATTTTATCGAAACAGATCCGGCTCGTGGCAGCTCCCGCGCCGGTGTACGGAATCCCGAGTCCTTCCAAATACGATTGAATCCCGCCGTCTTCTCCGTACGTTCCGTGGATGATGTTGTAGCAGAGCTCGGTTCCCTCGGGGATTGTTGGATCACCTTCCCCCACTTCGACAGGTGTCACTCTCGTGAATCCCTCCTGCCGCAGAGCCTCCAAAACGGCTTTCCCGGATACGAGAGACACCTCCCTCTCCGAGCCGGGACCGCCCATGAGAAGGGCAATGGCTGTATCTTTACGCAATGTTTTCATGATCGATCGTTTCAAATGATTGGTCAGAATTCCGGTTCTCGGTCACCGACGACCTGCACCTCCGTCTGCAGCATCACTCCCGTTGCCTCTTTAACTTTTGCCCGGATGAAGTCGATCAACTCGGTCACGTCGGTGGCTTTGGCGTGTCCCCTGTTGATGATAAAATTAGCGTGGATGTCTGAAATCTGCGCACCGCCGATACCGTAGCCTTTCAAGCCGAGTTCCTCGATGAGTTTTCCTGCCGGGGAAGCTCCCTCGGGATTGCGGAAGGTGCAACCCGCACTGGGTTGAGCCGGTTGGGACTCCTTGCGCGCGGAGTGGAATTGCTGCATGGTTTGTTCAATGTGCGCGCGGTCGCCCCGCCGACCGCAAAACGTTGCGCGCAGAACCGTGTGGCGTGCAAACTCAGGGATAAGTCGATACTGGGCGCCCTGCATGGAATTTTTCTCCATGTGCAGCAGCTCGCCGTCCTTGTCCATCACCTCTGCGTTGCAAAAGACGCTCCACATATCGCCGCCCATGCTGCCGGCATTCATGCGCAGACTGCCGCCTACGCAGCCCGGTATGCCCTCCATCCACTCAAAGCCGGAGATGCCCTGAGCTGCGGCAAAAGCCGCCAATTTTTTGAGACGGACGCCGGCACCGGCTGTGATCTGTGTGCCGGCCGCGCTCAGCTCATCAAATTCGCCTCCGCTCAGGTGGATCACCGCGCCGCGGATGCCGCCATCGCGCACGACGAGGTTGGACCCGCGACCCACAAAACAGACAGGTATATTCCGATCCTTGAAGAAAGTGAGCACGCGCTGCGCCGTAGCCGCGCAATCCGGCTCGATCCAGTACTGGGCCTCGCCACCGACACCTAGCGTGGTATGGCGAGCCATGGGCTCATAGAGGCGGACCGGAAAATGACTACCGCTGTCCTGCTGCATATCAGCCACGATGCGGAGGTCCTCAGCGATCTGCTTACCGACCTCGTGCACATTGCCGGCGCCGAGGGTGAGGAAGAGATCTCCGGGACGCAGGATATTGCCGATGACGTGGTGCGCCAACTTGAGATCGGGCAAAAACTGAACATCCGGCATTCCTTGCTCGTGCGCAGCATCCACGATGGTCTGTCCGCTGATGCCGGGAATGGGCGTTTCGCTCGCCGGATAAACATCCGCGACGAACAATTTGTCCACTACCTGCAACGCGCGCCCGAAGTCGTCACGCAACAACTTCGTACGGGTGAAGCGATGCGGTTGGAAGAGAACGACGAGTCGGGAGGGTTTGAGACTGCGTGCCGTGTCGAGCGTAGCGGCGATCTCGGTGGGGTGGTGACCGTAGTCGTCCACGACGCGGTATTGGCGGGAAAGGTATTTTGTTTCGAAGCGGCGACGAGCCCCGGCAAAGGAGGCGAGACCGCGAACGATGCTGGGGAAATCGCATCCGAGCTCCAGCGCCATGGCGACGGCGGCAAGAGAGTTGAGCACGTTGTGGCGTCCCGGTATGCCGAGCTCAACGCGTCCGAGAACCTCCCCGCCATGATGAATCGTGTAAACGGAGCGACCGCTGCGCACTTCCACCTCCGAGGCGGTATAGTCGGCATTCTCCCACCCGTAGGAGATGGCGTTGGGGAAGGATGAGCAAACTTCGGAGGCATGCAGATCGCTCTTGCAGTAGATGATCTTCCCGCGAGTTTGTTGGCAGAGTGTGCGAAAGACACTCTTGATGTGCTCGATGTCGCGGTAGAAGTCGAGGTGCTCCGCCTCGATGTTGAGAATGATGCTGTACTCCGGGAGGTAATTCACCAGTGTGCCGTCACTTTCATCCCCCTCGGAAACGAGGTACTCGCTGTCACGGTTCCAATGAGCATTCGCCCCCAGCACAGGAATCTCTGCGCCAACGTAGTGGCACGGTCTCCGACGTCCCTCGCGCAGCAGGTGCGCCGTGAGCGAGGAAGTTGTCGTCTTTCCATGCGTCCCAGCCACGACGATACCTTTCTTGCTGTTCAGGATAGCCGCGAGACACTCAGCGCGGCGCACACAGAGGCAGTTGTTCAGCCGCGCCGCATGCAAGGCTACATTATCCTCACGAATAGCGCTGGAGTAGACCACAAGCTCGGCATCCTGCACCGGTGTGGCAGAATGGGGACTGTAGAAGACGAGGCCCGCTTGCTGCAGCTTTTCCGTCTCTCCGCTCGTTACCCGGTCGCACCCGCTCACTCGATGCCCCATCTCCAGCAGCATGCGAGCCAATCCGCTCATTCCGCTACCCGCTACACCAATCAGGTGAATCCGCATGGGATGCGTCCTATCCAAGAGGCGTTGACTGAGAGTGTCTGTTATCATTATGCGCGCGCCATTATACACCATGATCGCGCAGGAGCAAGGCAAATCATCCGTTCCTGCCAGCCATCGTTGCGCAGTATATTTGTAATATGTTTGTAATAAATAGAATAAAAAAGCGATCGACTCTGGAAAGGTCTATGAGCAAGTCCCCTGGGCTGCCCCGGGAGTACGAAAGCTCGTGGGGCGCGCGTAAGGTAAGGCAAAAACGGGGCAAGATTTCGAACCACCGCGTGGTATTTGTAAAGAAGAAATGGGACGATGCGTTGCCGTCTGTGGATCGCAAAATTAAATGCGACAGCTTCTTGGCACAAAAAAGGGGTGCCAAGAAGTTCAAAGTATACTATATTA
>CANQSY010000085.1 GCA_947626635.1 uncultured Akkermansia sp. | reverse complement strand
CCCATAAGCGTAGCAGAGTCTTTATGGGACAGGTCCGAGAAAAATGCAAATGCTCTCAAAATTATAATTGACTTGTCCGGAGAAACGTCAAAAATTCATACGAATCGAAGCAAAATATTGCCATCCGGTAAAACCTCGTTCACCCGTGGCGTCCCGACCGGATGCATGAGTGTACTCGGCGCCGAGCATGATCCGCGTTCGGTCAGTCTTCTCCGGATTGAGATAGAAATTGACGCCGAAATAGAATGACTGCGAGAGGTCACAAGTGGGAGAATACGCGCTGTTGGTGGGGGCATAGCGACCGCCGTTCTCCACAGCGTTGCTGCCGATGGCTAGAGCATATCGAAACACAGCCTCCACACGCCGACTGATGCGGTAGGTGGGGATAAGCGAAATGCCGCCTACATTCTCCGCGTTCTCCCGCCTGCCAGTCGGCGACGTCACATTGAAACCCGTCATCGCTTCCGCCATGAAACCGAACTTGCCGCGTTTCGTCTCCCATGTGAGAGCCACAACATCCCCCGCGCCCGGTCCTTCGTATGATACGAATCCGTTTGAACTACTCCCGTTCATGAAAGAGTGCATCCAATCGAGATATACTATGCTCTGCTTCTCGAGGAAACGACTGATAGAAGCGCCAACCATCGCGTTGGTGTCGGTACGAAAGGCAGGCTCAAGCCACAGGTTATCGTGCTGCCCATTTACCCATGCTCCGAGCAGCCACCCCCACTTAGCGTCGGCATCTGAGTTCTTGAAAGAAATGCCGTAGAGAGCTTCCGGCGCAAGCTGATTCACTAAATCACTGCGTTCAATTGTTGGCAGCTTGGAATCTGAGATGCGGTATTCGCCGATGAACGACGGTTTGCTCTTGCCGAGTGTAAAGGTGACCGGCTTAAAGTTCCCCTGCACATACAGCTCGTACACCGCTGCTTGGGAACGACCTCGCTCCCACTGACCATCGCTGTATTTGTATCGTCCGTTCAGCCCGCCAATATCCCAATCGTTGAGCAGTGTCAAATGACTCAACACCCTCGCCCGGATTCCGATGCGGAACCTTCGCCATTCATCATTACCTCGTCTGCCGGTCCCGGCAGATGCTCCCTTCACACGCCCTGAACCGCCTGCGGGGTCCACATACCCCCACTGGTACTGAGGACGCATACGCAGGCTCATTTCCTGAACGTAGGGATTATCCGCATGATCACGCTCGGCATCAAATATCTTGAATGAACGCGCAAGGGTATCACCCCAATTAAACTCTCCTTCGGAAGCTGAAACCACACAAGCCGAAGCCAACAGTATGAAATAGAATCTTGTCTTCATCATCGTACGCCACCGCGTTGGGTGACACCTCTCTTCTACCGCATCAATTCACTATCTCGCAAGACATATACCGTGAAACTTCCGTCCAACGCAATAGGGCGGAATTGCCACGGGTTGCCGTATCAAAAGGGAAAGGACGAAGAAACTGCACATGTAAAATTCGGATTCCGGTCATTTTCGCTGGAGGTGTAAGGAAAGGATTTGCCGAGTCCTTAAGAATAGATAATCAACATTATGGATACCACAGCAATCGCTTTGTATGCGTTTGATTTCGGCATTAAAGGATTCTATCCTCGTAGAATTTTTATAACGAACGCAACGAAATCAATTGAACGGAATCTCGTCTTATTCCCCATCTCATCCTAAAACAAGCCTCCCGGTAATTTGAAATATAGGCATGAAAATGTATCTCTATTCCCCACGCAAACACTCCTTCCATCCCGCATGTGGCGAAAATGTCACCCACGCAAACTTGTATGGCGAACGTAAAGGTGGTACAGGGGAAGCGTATGAATGATGAAGATGATATGTTCCCGGCGCTCAGCCGGAGAGTGATTGAACTGGTAAGCCGCATCCGCTTGTGCTTGTTCGAGATTGACGCCGTCACGGCACAGCGACTGCGCGCGGAGTGTCATTCTTTGCTCAACGCCACACGAAAAGCCGAGGGAGAAAGCCGAACAAATCGTAAGCAGTATTCCGGAAATTGCCGGGAAAATTGATGCGCAGGATATTGAGTCCTTCAAGCCCATCTACATGATGGCCGAGGTGGAACTGCGTGATGCCGTTCTCTCTATCCTGCGGGACGACGCACAACTCGCTCACGGCGTAGCAAAAAAGGACGAGGATTTGGACGCTCTGTACGCTGCAGAAATCAAGCGCATTTTCCAAAGCGCCTCGACCGCTCTGTTCTACGACTTCCGAGTGGGGACAAACCTACTGTTTATTTTGCGCGCCATCGAACGCATCGGCGATCATGCCAAGACGCTCGCCATCCCCTCTTTTTACCTGCTCACTTCGCAGAAAAAGGAGTGCATTCCTGAAACAGTCTGCTAAACTAGAGCCATGGAAATCCTGATTGTTGAGGACGATACCGACATTGCCGAGTTAGTGGCGTACAATTTGGAACGACAAGGCTGGCACGCCTCTCTCTGCCACCACGGCAGTGAGGGTCTGGAACTCATCCGACGCACCCATCCGGATCTCGTCATTCTGGACATTATGTTGCCGGGCATGGATGGTCTGGAAATTTTCCGCCGCATGAAGGAGGATGAATCCACGCGGGAAATCCCGGCTCTTTTCCTGACCGCCCGCGCCCAGCTGGACGACCGCCTCACGGGGCTCAAGCTGGGAGCGGATGATTACATCACCAAACCGTTCAGCCCGAAGGAACTCGTCCTGCGAGTCCGCAACATCCTGCACCGAGTCAATCGCTCAGCAGCACGCCTCATCGTGCACAGAGGTCCTCTCTGTTTGAACAAGAACACGATGGTTGCCACCCTGAACGGAGAGAATCTGAACCTCACGCCCATTGAATTCAAGCTGCTCGCCTACCTCGCTGAACGCCCCGAGAAAGTACAAGACCGCTACGAACTGCAGCATATCCTGCTCGGCTACGCGGACGCCTCACTCTCCCGCACACTCGACACACATGTAAAACGCTTGCGCCAAAAACTCGGCGACCACGCCGCCTGCATTGTCACCGAGCGAGGCATCGGCTATTTGTTTAAGCCGCTTTTGTGAATTGCAGGGACAAATGCAACATATGACAGAAAGATTTGAGATCATGCGGGGGAGAGGCACTCGAGCAATGGAACTATAATGGATTTGGGTGTCCTTATTCATAATTGGTTGGTCTTTGAAAAGTTAATATACCTTGCAACGTGCTAATCGGCACCCTTTTTTTGTGCCGATGACCTGTTGCATTTCATTTTCCTTCTATTGTTTTTGCAATTTTTACCATCTCATCTCTTTTCTCACGCGCTTAACGTCTTTATATCTATATTATATTAAAAATAAGGAAATTATAAATTTTTTGTTTGTTTTTACCTCAAGTGCGCCTTGCGTTTTTTGGGGGTTCACATATGACGCTTTATCTTTTAAAAATAAACTCCAACGAAAATTTTGTCTGTACATCTCTTTTGAAAAGAGGTAGGCTCGTCGCATCCCCCAAGGAAGTCTATTAGTCGCATGATTCTCTTGGGGGTGTATCAACCATAACTCAAAACAAGTACTACCGTGGAAAACATACTACGTATTCAATTCTCGGGACGTCTTCGTCGCAATCGTTTCTGGCCGACATATATTGTTCTGTGGATCCTTAGTGGCGTTTTTAATGCATTGATTGCTGAGGCGTGTGATTCTGCGATTACTATACTTCTAATAACGCTATTGAGCCTCTATCTATCTCTTGTCGGCCTCGGTTTATGCATCCGTCGGCTGCATGACACTGGGCGCAGCGGATGGTGGGTGTTAATAGCATTTGTACCCTTTATTGGTATATTAGCACTTTTCATATTTTTCTGCCTCGACAGCAAACCGGGCTCCAACCAATGGGGACCGAACCCCAAGGAATTGGCCTAAACAAGCTAGCGTCAATCCTGATATCAGGTCATGCCGTATGCTAACACGCTGCGGCATAACCTGATTTGTTTGGTCGTAGCATACGCGCGGAACTTCAAACCCAGATTCAACCGCTCGCTTTGTCGTTATTTCCCTTCTGCCACTTGAACGACGAGATAACGCAAAAGCGAAATCATCTGCCTCATTTTTCTTGTTTTCTGCATCAAATCGTGTAAAATGATGCAGAAAAAATGCACAACTTCGACTACATCGAAACGCCGCAGATACTTGTCAATGCGCAAGTCGGGCGCCTTCTGACGCGCATCTATGAGTTGAAGGGGCGCGTGAGTGAACAGCTAAAAGCAGCTCCGACCATCCAGGAAATCCTGCTGAAAGTTGCTCGCGTACAGAGCACAGACGCCTCCAATCGCCTTGAAGGCATCGTGACAACCGATTCGCGGCTGAAGGCTTTGATGCAGCAAAAAACAACGCCACGCAACCGTTCGGAGGAAGAAATTGCGGGCTACCGGGATGTTCTGGCCACCGTGCACGAAAGCCATGCATATATTGCCCCGACTCCCAACAACATCCTGCAGTTGCACCGCGATCTCTACAGTTACGCCGGCAGCGGCGGCACATGGAAAATGTCCGATAACCGGATTATTGAAACGATGCCGAACGGTGAGCAGCGTATCCGCTTTTCCCCCGTGTCGGCAATCGGCACTCCTGATGCGATGGAGCGCCTTTGCACGGCTTACCAAAAAGCGAGCGCTTCCCCCTCAGCAGAACCACTCATCCTCATCGGCATGTTTATTTTGGACTTTTTGTGCATTCATCCTTTCCACGATGGGAATGGGCGCATGAGTCGTCTGCTCACCCTGCTTCTCCTTTACCGCGGCGGATTTGACGTGGGGCGTTTCATCAGCCTTGAAAAGCTCATGGAGTCTGCCAAGGAAGGCTATTACGACGCGCTGCAACGAGCATCCGAGTCGTGGCATGAAAATGCCAACGATTACACACCTTTCCTTCGCTATTTTCTGGGAATCCTCATCAAGGCTTACACGGAGTTGGAAGAACGTCTGAAAGGCACCGGCACCCACCCTTCAGGCAAGTCCGACCGCATCCGCTCGCTATTCGAGACTTCTCTCAACCCGTTGCGAAAATCCGACATTGCCGAAAGGTGTCCGGACATCTCGCTTACCACCATTGAGCGCACCCTCAAAGCCATGCTGGATGCCGGACTGATCTCCCGCATCGGCAAGGGTCGCTCAAGCGCATACGTCCGAAAAGGCTAGACTTCCACCGTTCCGCCTGCATTGCCTCCGAGCGGTGTTCAGACCTTTCCCGACATCGGAGGAAGGGTGATGGTGAAGGTGGCGCCGGTGCCGGGAGAACTCTCTGCGCGGATGGAGCCGCCGTGCGCAATGTCGTCTAATCCTTTAAACCATCTCCGTCCCCAGAGGAATAGTGATCATGAAAGAGTCTTTGTCGTAAGAAGTCAATTCGAGAACGCAGCAAGCTCTTTATTTCGCACTCCCATATTACAACGACTTTCCAGCCTAGCTCTCTCAGTTTTCTGTATTGTTCCTTATCTCTTCTGATCGTATTGTTGAATTTCTTTTCCCAATACGCGATGTTTGAAACAGGCATTGACGCGTGTTCACACCCCGGATGACGGTGCCAAAAGCAGCCATTTACAAAAACAACAGTTCTAATTTTGGGCAGAACAATGTCAGGTTTCCCCGGCAAATCCTTCCGATGCAACCGAAATCTGTAGCCATGGCTATGGAGATATTTGCGAATAAGAATTTCAGGCACGGTGTCCTTACCTTTCACCGCTTGCATCGCTTTGCGACGCTGTTCCAATGTCAGTTTGTCCATTGCATCAACATAATGACACCCATGTCTTATCAAAAGCCAAACCTTTCAATACCGAGGTTTTACTGATAATTGGCGGGCGGCGAAGTTTAAAACGACGAGCTTGCGGAGGTATATCCGTATGCACAGTAAACTGGGAACCATGGGGCTGCCAAGTAAAGCACAGTTTGTCCTTGCCCCTCAAATATCCTAAGAGATTACCATTTTTGTTGACTTTCCACTCATAATCCGAAGTCCGATAACGATGGTTCTCCTCTTCAAAGAGTACATACGAAAGTAGATCATAACTGCGAATGAGTACGGACGTTCGGAGTGATGAATAGTTGTCCTGAGCAATATTTACCCTCTCATTCCAGATATTCAACACAGCGGTCCCCGTCCTTTGAATATCAGCATGAGGATCGCCTATCCCGTACGAATAGTCAGGAGAACATCTTCCGGAAATCAGCCGGACCGATTGTTGAGAAAAAGGATATTTCGCTTTTACGGTCTTTGCTGACCATGCAAGGTGGTTCAATTCGACATCCGCTATACCCAAGGGACTAGCCAAATGCTTCCCCTCTATAGCATCAGCTAAAGCATCCCCATAGTCGTCCCCCGAAATGTCCTTCCGTCCGATGTGAATCAAATACACAAGATACCCGCCCAAACTGTAAACCACTTCATCAGGTATCTCATTCAAGGGGTAGGGATCCTTGCTTTTCCGTCTCTTTGAATCTCTCAACTTTGGACTATTCATTTTCTCTTCTTCGTACAGATTTGCCGATTTACTCTTCCTCTTTCCTCAAGACCTGGTGGATCTTGTGCGCAACTGCCCGGATCATAGGAACCGGTACACTATTTCCTGTTTGCCTTCTCACTTCCTGATGAGAGACAACTATCTTAAAGCTATCAGGGAACCCTTGCAATCTCAGCAATTCCCTTGAGGAAGGGCGTCGAATGCCATTCACCAGCAAGTAATTGTAAGACGCTCCCGTCCTCAATGCACACGCATAGTCCAGTACAGAGACATTGCCAGACTTGTTTTCATGCCATATGGAAGGGAACGTTACCTTTTTGCCTTTAACTTTTTCCCGTCTCTTTTCAACAATTTCAGAAGAGGCAAACAATGAAGAATCTACGTCTTCATCTGGCTCCAAGACTTCACACAGATCGTACTTCTTCTTTGGAAAGTAAAAATCAAATTGATGCCATGCATCTTCATCCTGAAACCCTACAATGATGACACGCTCCCTTTTTTGTGGCAATCCAAAATTCAAAGCATTCAGAATCTGCCACTTCACGTGGTATCCTAATTTTTTCAATCTTTGCATCATCACGGAAAATGTCCTTCCTCGATCATGAGTAACAAGCCTTCTAACATTTTCCAGCAACACGACGTTTGGTCTATGATATTTCAAAATACGCTCCACTTCAAAAAACATGGTTCCCCTTGTGTCGGCAAAACCTTTCCCCAGCCCCATAATACTAAACGCTTGGCACGGAAATCCCGCCAAAAGGAGGTCATGGGAAGGTATTTCTGAAGCATCTATCTTGGTGATGTCTCCTGCCGGACGATGCCCATAATTTGCCTCGTATGTGTCGCACGCCGACTCATCAATCTCGGAGGAGAAAACACATCTGTCCCCCATCTCGTCGAAGGGGAGTCGCAAGCCTCCTATGCCTGCAAATAAGTCAATATAATCTAACTTGGGCATCTCCGTTGCGCTGCGATTATCATGTTCCGAACAAACAATGTCAAGTTCAATATCAGAGCAAGCGAATTTTGAACAATCGAATCGGGTTCATTTCAAAACAATTTATCGTCCGAAGGAGAGCAAGTGTGTGCCTATGCCCTGCTATGCCTTTGAAGAACACTCAAATACAGAAGTCTCTGGACAGCAGCAACTATGAGACAACAATCTTTTGTTCTTCAGACCTTTCCCGACATCGGAGGAAGGGTGATGGTGAAGGTGGCGCCGGTGCCGGGGGAACTCTCTGCGCGAATGGAGCCGCCGTGCGCTTCCACGGCATGTTTCACAATGGAGAGGCCAAGTCCGGTACCCTTCACTCGTCCTGTTTTATCGGCGCGGTAGAAACGATTGAAGATGTAGGGCAAATCTTTCGCCTCAATACCGACGCCGTTATCGCTCACGCAGACAGAGCAAGAACCGTCCTCATTGCGGCGCGCCGATACCGTCAACCGCAACCCGGGCGTCGGATTGTTTTTCAGCGCATTTTCCAGCAGGTTAAAGAGGATTTGCGACCAGTAGAATGAATCTCCACGCATCACGAAAGGTTGCGGAGAAAAATCGGTTGTCCACACCACTTCCTGCGCACGGAGGAGTCCCTCCAGGCGTCCTCGCACGTCCTCCAGCACCCCTCCCAAGTCGAACTCCTCCCAGTGCAGCCCACTCGTCTCGGCATTCTCCAGACGCGACACCATGAGCATATCCTCAACCAACCGAACAAGTCGCTCCGTGTGCTTGCGCATGAGGGAGAGAACGCGTTCCCGAGCCGCCTCATCCGACGCCAGCCTCTTATCTTCCTGCAGATTCTCCAGGTAGCCGCTCAGGATCGTGAGTGGCGTACGCAATTCGTGAGAGGCGTTCGCTACAAAATCGCGGCGAATAAGCAGCGTCCGTTGCTCCTCGGTGATGTCGTGAAAGACGATGCCGATGTGACGATGATGTTGATCGGTTATCGGCGTAGAAAGAATACGGAAGGTGCGATCTTCCCCACCGTGCCGGATCGTAACCGTATATTGGCGAGATTCCTCGGCTTGCACAGCATCTCTGAGAGCGTCGCGCAGCGAGCCGGGTGGGAGCAAACGCAATATGTTCACGTTGGCGGGGTAACCGAGCAATTCTTCGACCGCATGATTTCCCATTTCCACGCGTCCGGAAGGCAGCAACAGGAGAAATGGCACTCCCAGCGCCTCCAGAAAGAGTCCTTTATCACGCTGCAGATGTTCTTCCAAATCGCGGTTAAGGCGTCGCAACGACTCGACTTCTGCGTGGCGGGTACGAACGTGGGCAGTCATGCTGCGCATCTGCGGCCACAGAAAGAAAAAAGGCAGAGCAAAGGCGATGAGCACCATAGCCGCTGTGATTTCCCAATCGATCATACGAGCCCATTATACGCTTATGAGTTCCCATTTCAACAGCAATTTCTCGTGTGTCCATTTCGCCATAATTCGCGTGGCGAAAGCTTCACCGTAGAGAGATTGCGCGCAGCATTTCGGGGCGTTATAAGAGGGATGTCATGAGTACGACATACATATTTATACTGGGCTTGCTTCTGCTGCTGGCCGCATTGGATCTGGTGGTGGGAGTATCAAATGATGCTGCGAACTTTCTCAACTCCGCCGTAGGCTGCAAAGCCGCAAAACGGTGGGTGATTCTGAGCGTGGCGGCGAT
>CANQSY010000084.1 GCA_947626635.1 uncultured Akkermansia sp. | reverse complement strand
TACACTATTTTTGTCCAAATGATAAATCTCTTGCCCCCTTTTTCCCCGTTCGGTACACTCATTTTTGTCCGATTGCGTGTCGCTCCTGAGCGGACATTTGCATTGCCCTCTTCATCGTCGTGTGGTAGAATGGGAAGCATGGGGACAGTGGTGCACAGCGTGCGGATGGGGTGGCGCGGTTTGCGCGGGTACCTGCGCCAAGGGAAAATCGACCCATTTCCTGTGCGCGAGGCACTGGGCTCATATTCCTGGCAAAAGGCAGGACATGACGTCAAGGCGGCTCTCGACGTAGCTCTCGTTGGTCTTCCGCAAGGCATGGCTTTTGCCGCCATGGCCGGCTTGGACAGCATCTATGGGATTATGGCTGCCACGGTGGGCACGTTTATAGCTCCCTTTTTTACTCGCTGTTCTCTCACGGTTAGTGGACCGAGTAACGCGACGGCTTTTATGCTCGCCAGCTTTTTGTTGGCGGCCTCGCCTGCCATCCAAAGTCACCCCATGATTTTTGTGCCGGCCATTGTATTGATGGCCGGGGTGTTTTGTGTGCTGGGGGCATTTTTGAAGGCGACGGAGATGCTACAATTCGTGAGCCGCAGTGTGTTGGTGGGGTACATTACCGGTGCGGCGACGCTTATCATTGCCTCGCAGTTGCGCTATGTGTTGGGTATTCATGATGTCGATGCAGGCAGTTCTTTTTTTTCGATGGTACGCGCGATCTGGGAGCACATCGACAGCGCTCAGTGGCAGCCGATCGTGCTGGGTTCTATCTCATTCCTCCTCTTTATCCCGTTGCGACGCTACTTTAAGTTTTTGCCGACGTTTGCCATCATCCTTTTGTTGATGAGTGTCGTCAACTGGGTGCTCAGCTTGCCGACGTTCGGGGGAGCCTTTGCGGATGTACGAATGCTGCGTGACTTCACGATGGGGGATCTTGTCTGTCGTGCTCCCTCCATGGATGCCGTGTTGGGGAATCTCTCGGAGCTTCTGCCCATCGCGCTCGGCGTTGCGTTCCTTTCCACGTTGGAACAGACCGTGATGAGTAAAACGATCTCGGCAAAAACAGGTGAGCCCCTCAATCTCAATCAGGACACCTTTGCCGTGGGTATCGCGAATATCGGTTCGTCGTTCACGACATCGCTGCCATGCTCGGCTTCACTCACGCGCTCCATGCTCAACTATAAGTCCGGGGCGGCGACTCGGTTCTCGGGGATTTACTGTGGACTGATTTGCCTGGGCATTACATTCTTGCTCGCCTGCATGCCGCTCATCTCGCGGATTCCGCACAGCGTGCTGGCGGCGCTCGTGCTTGCAAATGCCGTGTCGCTCTTCGACCGCAAGCTCCTGCGCATCTGTTTTCGGTCCACGCCGGGTGATGCCGCCGTGCTGGTGCTTACTTTCCTGGCGGCGCTGATGATGCCGCTGCATATCGCCATTTTTGTGGGGGTCGTAATTTCTGTGTCTCTCTTTTTACGCAAGGCAGCTAAGCCGGAACTCGTGGAATACACCTTGGATGATCGAGGCACTCTCCTTCAGGTGAGCGATACAGCGCACCGCCTCCCTCAGATTTCCATCGTCCACGTCGAGGGAGACCTCTTCTTCGGCGCAGCAGATCTTTTCCGTAAACAGCTCACGCGAATTGCGGAAGACCCCTCGCTCGCCGTCATCATCCTGCGCATGCGCAACGCCCGTAATCTCGACGCTACCTCGGTCTGTGCCCTGGAGGAACTCATTCGCTTTACTCGCGAGAAGGGACGACACCTCATCATCTCAGGCGCCAGCCGCGAGGTGCACCGAATCCTCCGCAAGAGCGGTATTCTGGCGCTTCTCCAGGGCGATCGCGGTGGAACCGAGAGTAATTTCTTCCTTCTGGAGCCCAAGAATCCCAATATGTCCACCCGCCGGGCCCTCATGCGCGCCCAACAGCTTATCGGCTGCTCCGACGCTGATATTTCTATCTTCACGACCACCAACGGAGACCATGCCGCATCCTGATGCCATTCCCGGCTTTTCCCGTTCCCTCGTTCGTTGGTTTTCCGCTCACGCCAAGGAGTACCCATGGCGCAACACGAACAATCCTTGGGCCATACTCGTGAGCGAGATCATGCTGCAGCAGACCACCATACCCACCGTCCTTGCGCGTTACGGGGAGTGGATGCGACGCTTCCCGACCCCGGCGGCGCTCGCAGCCGTCGATGAGCAGACGGCTCTGCGTTCTTGGGAGGGGCTGGGATACTATCGGCGAGTGCGTGCTCTGCAAGCCACTGCACGAGCCATTGTGCAGCTTCATGGCGGAGAGTTCCCCACCGACGAAGTTGCGTTGAAGGCCCTTCCCGGGATCGGTGAATACACTGCGGCCGCTGTTCTCAGTTTTGCCTACAACAAACCGGCTCCTCTGGTGGATGCGAACGTGGCGCGCGTGTTGGCTCGTCTCTATAACGACCCGACGCCCATTGACACATCGGCGGGGAGGCGTCTTTTGCACGAGCGCGCGGAAGTCCTTCTTCACCGCTCAAATCCCCGCGCTTACAATGCTGCACTCATGGAGCTGGGTCAAACGTATTGCACGTCGACGAAACCGCGCTGCACAGAGTGCCCTGTTCGTCGGTATTGCCGGGCGACGGAGCCGGAAAGTCTCCCGGCGAAAAAGAACCACGTGGAGCCGACGGCTGTGCAGCATTGGGATATATGGCTGCTCACGGATACAGGGCTTTTACTGGAGAAGCAACCGGAAGGGACGCGACACGCCGGTATGTACCGTTTTCCGCAACGTTCGAGGAGTTCTGTCGCTGCACTCCCGTTGATTTGCTCACAGAAATATGCCGTCACCCGCTATAAAGTCACTCGCTATTTGCACCGCGCCCCGGCCGATTTTCCCACTCTTCCCTCGGAGACCTTTGTCCCCCTCTCCCTCCTTCCCTCCCTTCCCATGGCTTCTCCGGATCGCAAGCTTCTCAAGCAACTCACCGAAAAGTAAAATGACAAGGGCCATCTCCGGGCGATTGCCTTGGAGGGGAGATGCGATATCCGAGGTCGCGCCGGAATTGACCTCTTGCGCGGTGACGCGGTTACCGATGTTGTCGTAAGCGTAGTCGAAGGAATCACCCACCGTACGCGTGGCATGGATGATTTGACTCGGCATCGCCCCATCGACGCCTCGCCCCTTCGGGGCAAAAGCTGCGCTTTTGTCTAATCCCACTCCGAGCCCTCGGGGGCTTTGACTCGGCGTCGCCCCACGACTCCTTACCCCGTTGGGGCAAAAGCTGTTGCTTTTGGCTAACCTGCCTTCCAGCCGTCGGCCGCTTTCGCCCCTGCGGGGCAGCCCTGCGGGCTGGCTAATCGGCCTTCCAGGCGTCGGCCGCCTTGCGCGTTGTCCAATCCCACTCCGGGCGCCTAGCGGCGCCTATTTACGATTTTCGATTTACGATTTTCGATCTCAGGGAATTCGCGCGCTAAGCGCGTTCCAGCGGAGCGATAGCGTAGCGGAATCCTTGAGAACACAGGTGATGTGTAGTTAGAAAGCGGAGGAAGAGGGCGCCGGGCTGCGCCTATTTACGATTTACGATGTATTCCGTGTGACACGTCACCCCGGCGAATGCCTCCACAATCTCCATTTTGAGCTCTTTGAGGATCTCATCCGTACTCTCCCGCGCGCGAAGAGGCCTGTCTCTCTTCTCCCACTGGGTGTGCTCCTGCAGAGTTCGATTGAACTCCTTCAGTTCCTTTCTCAAATGCCGGGGTATTTTCTGTTTCATTTCTTCGCATTTTAACAACTAGATTTATTCCAGAAAGAAATAGCAATATATGATGCTAAAAAGACTAAACCTCCCAGTAGCATGATATAGTGAAGAATAATCGGAGCACTGTCAGACGCTTGCAGTACAATTGATGTCGGGGAATCGGAACCTCCTAATATCAATCTTTTACTTGCACTACATATTCTAATAACTGAACCTATACAGCTGATACATACCAAAATAGCCGTTGCGAATAATGTGTACTTGTTCATTTTCAAGTGAATTTGCTTATAGTTTAATGTCCGGGATAGTTTCTTGTTACTCTTCCGCCACCATCTATCTGGCCTGTAAGCACCTCGCCTAATTATCGCATGGCGCCGACACTGCGGAGCGTCTGCCGCGTGAGAGGACGTCCCAGCTTGTCGTACGTGTCATTGCGCTGCACCACGAGTCCGCCGTCCGTGTTACGGATGGAACTCATCTTGGTAAGCAGGTCACGTTTGACTTTGTAGCTTGAGTTGAGCATCTCCTTCTATCTTTCACCCGTTGCGTTTGTCTATGTCAGAGCGCACTTCCTCATGGTTGATATTTTCACCCTGTTGTGAAGGGGCTCCCGAGTTTTTGTCAGTTTGTTGAAGAGCTTTGATGTCTGAGATAATCTGTGCCTCCTCCATCCATTTCTCTGCGATAAATACCTTCTGTTTTGCGTCGTATCGACCGACAAGGTATATGACAGGCGGTTCGCCGGACTGACGAGCTTTCGATATTTTTTCTGCGGTGTCCGGAGTAAAGAAGCCCTCGCTTTCCTCCTTGCCCCGAAATTGCACCGAACATTTGAAACCCGGATGATCTTCAGGATATGTACCACGGGAAGCAGCGTAAAGAATTACAGCACTTTCTTTCTCCGAATCCAAATCTATAACAGGGTACAGTCCCTTATGCATTCGATAGTTTTTCAATTCCGTTGGCGTATATTTCGTTACGTGATATTCAAACTTTTCGTAAAATTCACGAAGCTCACGGGACAATCCTTTTTCGGGAAATTGAGTTCTTATCGTATAGGCAACCGGTCTCCATACTTCCCCGATTTTTTCTTTGACCGATGATAAATAGGGAGTTACGACAACCCAATGGTTTATATGTAGTTTGCCTGCTTTGTAATAGTAGACTATACTTTTTTCTGCTTTTGTCTTTGCCATGTACTCATCAATTGATTGCATACTTCCCAAGGCATACAAAGGTGGAGCCGGTACCATGCTTGCTCCCGGGAGCAGTCTCCGATACCCGCTTTTGTCTTCTTGACGAAAAACTATATCACATGGTGTTTCTATATCATCCAAAATCTCATGATGTACTTTGGTGTAAGGATCCGATTTCATGAAATAATAGATAGATTCCTTAGGGAAATCCTTCGCTTTTTTCAAAACATCAATCGGGTTTTCTCCCTTTTCAAAGGCCAGAACGTTTAGACAAAGGTCACGATTTCCAATCCAAGTAAAACTCGGGGAAATAGAGAAAGTATCAAAGCAACGAATCAGCGGATAGAGTCGCTCTCCCTTCGGACATTCTTCGACGGAGGTTCTTCCTGGGGCAAGTACGCCGAAATCGAATTCGTATACGCCTCCTCCCACATCCTTCCCGGTAACGGCCCTCACCGGGGAATTTAATGCCAAGAGAGACATGAGTGATAGTCCCATGCCTAAAATAATTCGACTGATTGTCCTATGAATTGTCATGGTTTGAATTTCTCACATTATTGGATGTATTTGGCATAGTAATGACTATCTATGCCCTCAGGAAGTCGCTCGGGTCTTCCACCGCCTCCGGCGGGATCATAGTTTGTCCTTCCACTTGCTCCATGGGCATTTACATTATATTTTTCATTCATCTCTTGCGCCAATATTGCTCCATGACACCCCAAATGATTGAATTCGGCATTTTCACTGAACTTTCCCTCAAGAGAATTAATCAAGTCACCATTGGAGATCCAGTCTACGCTTATTGCTTCTCTGCCGTTAGAACAGACAGCTTATAGCACTTCTCATAGTCCTGCGGCACTCCTTCCCCGTACGCATACCTACGCGCCAATTCGGCCTGCGCCTCCGCTCCTCCTGCCTCCGCCTGCTGTTCCAGCTCAGGCAGCGGCAATTCCTGCAAATCCTCTCCTGTCGTCAGACCTATGAGGGAGAAGAAGAGAAAGGAAATAAGAATTGTTTTCATGGTCTGTGTGTTTCCCATTTTTGTGGAGTTACTTATTGTCCATCGATGATTTTTAATGCTTCTTTCGCTTCCTGATATCCGGCCGCCGCCGCTTTTTCAAACCACTGCAATGCCTCAAGCTCGTTCTTCGGCACTCCAATCCCCTTCATGTAAAGAAATCCCAAGTAGAATTGAGCCTCTGCATCTCCCTGCTCGGCTGCTTTCGTATACCATTCGGCTGCTTTCTTTTCATCTTTTTCCACAATTTTTCCAGTTATGTACAGGGAGGCAAGATCCCTCTGCGCTTCCGTGTCTCCTGCCTCTGCTGCTTCGCGCACAAGTTCCAACCCCTTTTCTTCGTCTTTTTCAACAATTCCTCCGATAATATAGAATGCCCCGAGCGTTCCCTTTGCCCTAGCATCCCCCACTGCCGCTGCCTCTCGCGTGAGTGATAATCCCTTCTCCTCATCCTTCTCTACGTCCTTCCCTGTGAGGTACATGAAACCGAGGAGCCCCTTCGCTTCCGCGTCTCCTTGCTCTGCTGCTTTCGTAAACCACTCGACTGCCTTCTTTGCATCCTTTTCCACAACTTCCCCATTCATGTACATGATGGCGAGATTTCTCTGCGCCTGTGCGTCTCCGGCTTCCGCTGCCTCTCGCGTAAGTGATAATCCCTTCTCCTCATCTTTCACAACGCCTTTCCCTTTGAGGTACATGACGCCTAGAGCTCCCTTTGCACTAGCATCCCCCACTGCCGCTGCTTCTCGCGTATGAGATAATCCCTTCTCCTCATCCTTCTCTACGTCTTTCCCTGCGAGGTACATGAAACCGAGGAGCCTCTTCGCTTCCGCGTCTCCTTGCTCTGCTGCTTTCGTAAACCACTCGACTGCCTTCTTTGCATCCTTTTCCACAACTTCCCCATTCATGTACATGATGGCGAGATTTCTCTGCGCCTGTGCGTCTCCGGCTTCCGCTGCCTCTCGCGTAAGTGATAATCCCTTCTCCTCATCCTTCGCCACACCTTTCCCTGTAAGATACATGGCACCAAGGGCCCCCTCCGATTCCGCGTCTCCGGCTTCCGCTGCTTTCGCGAACCATTCGGCTGCTTCTTTGATATCCTTTCCCTCGACTTCCCCCTTCCCATACACAATAGCGAGATGTTTTTGTGCCTGTGAATCTCCGGCTTCCGCTGCTTTCCTCAACCAATACATTCCCTTCTCCGTATCCCGCATCCCGTATTTATCGTCTAAATACATGTCTGCCAGTAGTCGCATTGCCTCAGCATTCTCTTGTTCGGTCGCTTTCGTGAACCAGTATTTCGCTCTCTCCCTATCTTGGGGAATGTCGGTTCCCATCACGTACATTTTGGCCAAGTTGATCTGCGCCTCAATATTTCCACGTTTGGCTGCCTCTTCCCACCATTCAAACGCTTTCTTGATATCCTTTCGTCCCCCAATCCCCTCGTAATACATGGAACCCAAGTTGTGCTGAGCCATTGCCTCACCTCGCTCTGCAGATTTTTCCCACCACAACCTCGCTTTTTCCATATCTTTTTCCCCGCCTATGGCGCCATTGGCGTACATCTGCCCCAAGCTGTACTGCGACTGCGCGTCTCCGGCTTCCGCTGCCTCAAGGAGCATCTTGCTGCCCTTCTCTATATCCTTCTCCCCTCCCTCTCCCTGCATGTACATGAATCCTAGCCCTCCCAATGATCGTAATCCCCCGGCTGCCACCCCCTTCTCATGCCATGACCTTGCCTTTTGGAGATCCTTCTTTACTCCTTTCCCCTCATAGTACATCACGCCGAGATTGGCGCAGGCGTCTGCATCTCCTTGCTCAGCCGCCTTAGTCCACCACGCGATCGCCTTGCTTAAATCGCGTTCTACCCCCATTCCGTGCTCGTACGCATATCCAAGATTAACTTGTGCATGGGCATCCCCTGCCTCCGCCGCTTTTCTTAGCAAAGATATTCCTTTTTCGATATCCCCCTCACCTATGACCTCGCTTACGTACAGCGTGCCCATGACCCCTTGTGCTTTCGGATCCCCTCTGTCCACCGCCTCCTGTAGAAGAGACAACCCTTTTTCCTCATCCTTCGCTACACCTTCCCCTTGGAGGTATATAACAGCCAAATTACACTCCGACGTCACGTCTCCCGCCTCTGCCGCTTGCTCAAGCATTTGAAGCCCCTTTTGTTCGTCTCGCTCTACCCCTATGCCCTGATAATACATCATTCCAACATTGCCCAGGGAAGCAATATCTCCCGCCTCAGCAGCACGCTCGGCCCATTCCAATGCTTTTTGCCTATCTCTTTCCACTCCACCAACGCCACGCGCATAACAAGCGGAAATCATCCGCATCGCCAACGCATTTCCCTTCTCAGCCGCCTGAACAGACAGCTTATAGCACTTCTCATAGTCCTGCGGCACTCCTTCCCCGTACGCATACCTGTGCGCCAACTCGGCCCGCGCCACTGGTTCTCCCGCTTGTGCTTTTTGTTCCAATACCATCATGCCATCTCTAGGCACTTTCTCCGCTCCAAACACGCCTCCTGCCACACACGCCCCGAGAGCTCCAACAAAAGCATATGTTGCTATTTTCATAGTTGTGAACATGGTAAATATTAAAAAAGGAAATTTCTTTGTAGCGCAACACTCCACACGGAGTCACCATTCGTGTTATTTTGGGTTATGGAACCAGCAAACGTCACATTTCCTGGAATCCCCATATTCGAAAAATTAAAGGAAACGTTTGCACTTACGGTATTCTCGGCATAATTATACAACACACCAGCGTTGATTCTTCCTCCTCCTGACTCATGTATCAGTATATTTGCTCCGACAGAAACACTAGGATTCGTCTCTCTCCTGAAACCTCCGTCTATCTCAGGTTGCCATCCACTCTGGTTGCTCCATTGAGTCGTCATTTCGGCTCCATAACCTGTTCCAACCGGATAAAATCCCTTAAGATTGACTTTCCATAAGAAATCCTCGTCCCCATTCTCGCTATCCTTCAGCCCTATTTTTTTGAAGAATTGATCAACGCACTTATTATACACTTCTGTACAAAACATTCTTGGGTTATTCTTACAAACATCGTTAGCTTTTTGCCTAGCTTGCTCTCTTAGTTCCGACAGTACTGAGGAGCTGCTTAATCCTACTCCTCCCATATGATTATTCAAAACCAACCCCAAAATATCAACGAAAGATATCCTATTGTTTATGTAAGCGTATGCATTTTTAGTTTCTTCCATCGGATCCCTCTTTGTCCACCTGCCATCAAGTGGATTATAGTAGCGGTAGTTGTAATATACCAAACCCGTCTCGGCGTCGTGATATTCGCTGCTCCATTGAATGGATTGACTCACCGCCGCCCCATCGGCGCCTCGCCCCTTCGGGGCAAAAGCTGCGCTTTTGTCTAATCGCCCTGCCAGCCGTCGGGCGCTTTGAGGGATAATCCCGT
>CANQSY010000083.1 GCA_947626635.1 uncultured Akkermansia sp. | reverse complement strand
TGCGGAACACTTCGGTACACTAATTATGTCCGAACGCTTTTCTTTTTTCGGTACACTATTTTTGTCCGATCACGGGCAACCAGGGATCGTAAAATGAGATGCAACAGGTCATCGGCAAAAGAGGGATGCCGAACGGCTCGTTGCATTTCCGCTGCCCGAATCCGGCAAGCCCAATATCCGTAATGCCTCAAAATAAACGGTTACCCAACAGCATAGCATTTTCACCAGCTTTTGCAAAATTTTGCCGGAAGTTGGGTCCATCAAAAGACGTTTCCCTTCCGATAGAAAGTAACTCTGTTCTTTCTTGTTTGCTCATTTTGAGTGACATATGTTTAATATTAGTCCTTCATTTTTGAGGCATCAAGCTTTCGGGAAATCACTTTCCCGTTTTTTACGTCCCTTCGGTGACTTTATTTTTGAGGCAATGCGGGATGTGCGTTTCACATCGCGCAAGGTGTAATTTTCTTTACAATTGTTGGGCATCTGGTATACTGACTGCGCGCATGAAGGCGGAAATTTTACAACGAGCGGCCAATGAAGCCAGAGGGCTTGCCATTGATGCAATTTTTGATAAAGCTTCCGGTCACATGGGATTGCCCTTGGGCTGTGCGGAGATCGGTGCAGTTTTATATGGGGAACTGATGAGGGTGAATCCGAAGGAGCCGCGGTGGTTGAATCGCGACCGATTTATTCTTTCCGGAGGACACGGTTCCATGTTCTTATATAGCTGGCTGCACTTGAGCGGCTTTGCCGTAAGCATGGAAGACCTCAGGGCTTTTCGTGCGAAGGGATCCCGTACGCCCGGGCATCCGGAGTACGCCTGCTGTCCCGGAGTTGAGTGCACCACGGGACCGTTGGGTCAGGGAATAGCTAATGCCGTTGGGTTTGCTATCTCTGCTAAGCATGCGGCTGCGCGTTATAATACGCCGCAGCATGAGATTTTTAACCAGACTATTTACTGTCTCGCCGGAGACGGATGCATCCAGGAAGGCATATCTCGCGAGGCTGCGGCGATCGCCGGTACCCTGCAGCTGGATAACCTCATTCTCATCTACGATGCGAATGGAATCACGCTTGATGCGCCTCTGGGCATGACGCAGGTGGACGACGTTGCGGCGTGTTTTCGAGCGCAGGGGTGGGACGCTTGTGAAATAGACGGACACAACCTGCAGGAAGTGGAAAATGCCTTACGTACGGCGAGACTTGAAAGGAACGGGCACCCCAAACTCATCATTGCTCACACGACCATCGCCAAAGGTGTGCCCGGCTTCGAAGGCACCACGAAGGGTCATGGTGAGGGTGGCGCCAAGGCATGGCAAGAGGCGCATGCAAACTGGGGGTTGCCCACAGATGAACGCTACTATGTGTCGCAGACGGTTCGCACGTACATGGAGCAATTGGCGGAAGAACGTGCGGCGGATTACGCAGAGTGGAAGAAAGATTTTGATGCATGGAGGGAAGAGAACCCGAAACTTGCGGCAGAGCTTGCTGCCGGACAGCAACTTGCTGCGTGCGGATTGTCCGCTCCGGAGACGCTGAAGCTCATCGCTCCCTTTGATGGAAAGGACAAAGTTGCGACGAGAGTTTCAGCCGCTGCGGCGGAGAACGCGATTGCGTCCTATTGCCCCGCTTTTCTTTCCACAAGCGCCGACCTCTTTTCCTCGAATAAAAATTACCTCAAGGGCGCGGGCGACTTTTCCGCGCAAAACTACGCCGGCCGTAACTTTTGGTTCGGTATCCGAGAACATGCCATGTCCGCCATATGTAACGGCATTGCCTACGACGGGCTTTTCCGCGTTTCTGCGGGAACTTTCTGTGTGTTTGTTGATTACATGCGCGCGGCTATCCGAGTGGCAGCCTTGGCGAAATTACCTGTCACCTACGTACTCACTCATGATTCCGTAGCGGTGGGAGAAGATGGTCCGACCCATCAGCCGGTGGAGACCGTAAGTGGTTTACGTGTCATCCCGAATTTGGATGTGGTGCGTCCGGCTGACGAGGAGGAAGCCGCCGGAGCGTGGGCCTGTGCCATGGAGCGCCATGACGGTCCCACGGCCCTTATCCTAACGCGGCAGAATGTACCGTCTCTGAGCAGCGTTGAGCCGCAGCTCACCGTCGAGCAGCGGCGGGCCGGAACTCTTCGCGGTGCCTATATCGCACGCCGTGAACAGAGCTCCGGCGGACCCAAGCTTATCATCATTGCTACGGGATCGGAGGTCATCCTTGCGCTGGAAGCTGCGAAGGAGCTGGGGTCGGATGTACGTGTGGTGTCCATGCCCTCAATGTGGAGGTTCAATCGGCAGAGTGCCGAGTACCGGGAGGAGATTCTGCCGCGCGAGTGCTCGCGCCGTCTGGCGGTGGAGGCAGGTAAGGGCGACTTGTGGTATCGCTACGTTGGGGAACGAGGCGATATCATCAGCATCGACGACTTCGGTTTCTCTGCGCCGGGCGATCAGGTGCTACACGACCTGGGAATAAACGTGCCGAATATCATCCATCGAGCTCAGACTCTGCTTTCCCATTAATCGATTAACTTCTTTCGCTATGACAAGCTGCTCTCAAAACACACGTACGATTGTTATTACCGGAGGGGCCGGCTTCATCGGATCCCATGTTGTGCGACGATTCGTCCATCGCTACCCCCACTATCGTATCATTAACCTCGATAAACTCACCTACGCCGGCAACCTCGAAAATCTTAAAGATGTCGAGAAGGAGCCGAACTATCAATTTGTTCGTGGTGATATCTGCGAATTGGATATGCTGCGCAACTTGTTTGAGAAGGAAAAGGTGGATGGCGTGATTCATTTGGCGGCCGAGAGTCATGTGGACCGCTCCATACGTGACCCATTTGTATTTGCGCAGACGAATGTGCTGGGAACATTGAGCCTCTTGCAGGCGGCGCGGGAGTACTGGGGGAACAATGAGGGTCCGTGTGAGCGACGCTTTCACCACGTTTCTACCGATGAGGTGTACGGTGCTCTGGGCATGGGCGATGAGGCGTTTTGCGAGACGACGCGCTACAATCCTCATAGTCCCTATTCCGCCTCCAAAGCGAGCTCGGATCACTTTGTGCGAGCATACCACGATACGTATGGGCTGCCGACTGTCATCACCAATTGCTCGAACAATTATGGTCCCTATCAATTTCCGGAAAAGCTCATACCTCTCTGCATCCACAACATCTGTGAAGGACTCCCCATCCCCATCTACGGTAAAGGAGAGAACATCCGCGATTGGTTACATGTGGAGGATCATGCCGCCGCTATAGACGAGGTCTTCCATCGCGGGAAAGACGGAGAGAGCTACAACATAGGGGGAATCAACGAGTGGAAAAACATTGACGTTGTGCGTCTCCTCATTCGTTATGTGGATGAGTGCCTAGGTCGCCCCGTCGGCACGAGTGACAACCTGATCACCTTTATCAAGGATCGCGCCGGTCACGACCTGCGCTATGCCATCGATGCTGAAAAATTGCGCCTCGAGCTCGGCTGGTCTCCTGTTCATACCTTTGAGACCGGTCTGCGTGAGACGGTGCAATGGTACCTGAGTCATGACGAGTGGGTTCAGCACGTGACATCCGGGTCTTACGAGAGTTATTACGCGTCGATGTACGGAAATTCCTGAGACAACTCACAATTCATCATGGAAACCAGCCCGAAAGTATCTGTACTCGTACCGTTGTACAAGACGCAAGATGACGTATTGCGTACGGCCATTGAGAGTGTGCTGGGACAGACATATCATGACTTCGAGCTGGTCATGTTGGACGACTCACCCGCGGCTGAGCGAAAGGAGTCACTCGTGCGGGAATACAAGGATGAGCGTATTCGCTATGAAGTCAATGAGGAAAACCTTGGCATATCAGCCTCGCGTAACAAACTCATGCAGCTTGCGCGTGGAGAATACTTCGCTGTCTTTGACCACGATGATATCATGCTCCCTGAGCGCCTTGAGAAGCAGGTGGCGTACATGGACCAACATCCTGAGGTGGGTGTACTGAGCAGTTATTTGGGCGACTTCACGGGCGGTGTGGTAGATGATTCGCTGCCGACGAATCACCACGACATATGTCTTGGCTTGATGACCTACTGTTGCGTGATGCACACGACCGCCATGCTCCGCCGTTCCGTCATTGAACAGACGGGGGTCCGTTATGAGCAGGAATGGTCCCCGGCAGAGGACTACGCGCTTTGGCTCTCCCTCATCTCTAAGACGAAATTTTACACCATTCCCGAGGTCCTCACTCTCTACCGCTTCCACCCGACCAACACGAGCAAGCTCCAGAAAGGCAAGATGCAGGAGTGTACCGCCGGTCTGCTGGCACTCGCTCACGAGCGCAACCCTCGCCTCTTCAAGGAATACGTTTATAGCGCCAATCACATCATTCTTATTCGCCTTTTCGGCTTCATTCCCCTGATAAAAGCCGTCGGGCGTTTCAAGCGCGACACCATTCGATGGGTTATTTGGCTCTTTGGCATCTGTCCTATCCTCATCATTAAACGGCGCACACGTCTTTGAACTCCGTGGGTCCAAGGGTCGGGCGATTACTTAAACCGTACGGCCTTCCTCTCAGCTGCCCGTTTCGCGCGTAAGGTTCGGGTCTTCGCTGTCTGTTTTTGTACGCAAGTTGAGCGGATGGGGTCAAAGACTTTGATCGCCGCGGACAAAGACCAACAGCGCCGCGTATCCTCGTCATCCGGGACATGAAGCGCGCAATCGATTTTCTGGCCAGGCATACGCCGGCACACCACCTCAAGGAGTCAGAGGCAATGGCCTTTAAACACACCTGATGGTTCGCGCCACCGTTTGCCGTCCGGCCGGAAAGCCTACCGGCCTACCTCGATGCGCAGGGCATGGTCTTCCCTCTGCGCTTGTGGGCCGGTTGCCCCCATCTGTCTGTCAAGCGGCGATTCAGGCAGATGGGGCTTTGGCTTTCCTCGGTCCCTTCCGTGGTCGAATACCCAGCGGATATTCGCTCTGCATGGAGAGTTGTCGGCATCTTTCAAAAGCCAGGCCGGGGTTATCCGGACAGTCCAAGAGGAGTTTTTTTACGTGTTCCAGAACCTGTTCGGCAGCCCGCAACGCTGCTTCTGCACTCCCGTACTGTTTGTCCGAGAAATAGCGCGTGAAGTGTTCCTGACGGCGGCAAAGGGTAACGCGCCATCCTTGAAACGAAGTGAATTCGTAAGTGAAGCGAGTTATGTTTTTACGGCGGCGATTAATGTCGAGTTGCATATCAGGTGCAATTTTGGCAGATTCGATTAACACTTGCAAATCAATAATGATATGACAAGAAAATAGTTGCATGACGTGTATGATAGGGCTCTTCTGTTTGCAAGACAGCCTACACAAATTCGCAGGATGGCTAAGAGTAGGGGACTCATAGGGTGACGGGTGCGGAGTGTACGGTAGCCGCGCTCTCCGGCTGTCGCTACAACTACCTTCCCACGCAGAATGGCAGCATCACCTTTCACCAACGCCGTTGAGCAAATAGGTCCTCAGTCCGAGTTCCGTACCCTCTCACAAATTTCATGCTGCAAGGGCTGATGAGATGAAGACACAGTGCAAATGGGCGGACAAGCAAGTCGCCAACGGCATCTGAACTTTACTTGTGTCCAAACGCGAAGGGAGCAGTCATTCCAATGATTGGGTTGCTTGACGATTCAAATAGTAGTGCAGAGCGAGCTTGATGGCCGAGGTGCGGTCCATTCCGCAGCGCTCTGTAAATCTTTCCAGTCTTTCGTAGAGATCCTCCGCGCAGCGGAAGGTTATCATGTAGAGGTGGCGGTTCATCTTTCATAGCTTCGCATATCTTCCCCATGGTTGCAAGCTATGTTATTTTGCTCTTCTTTCTACCAACACCGACAACTTTTTTTCCTGCCCGCCCTTGGTCGAAACATCCACCGTTTGCGGCGATACATACAAGCGTGACGTTGAGGTGCGAACCGTGAGGGAAAGGTGCCGTCGACATGTGAAAGATTTCTAATTAGTTTGCAAAGTGAGAAAGCTTGTGATAAGTTAGGTGCGAAGCCGAGTGAGCCCACTATTATACAACCTTGCCAAACAGGTCCTCTTCATGCTTTCCCCGGAGGTAGCGCATGACGTGACCTTGGCGTCTCTGCGCGTGGCGGAGAGGTTGGGTATGTTGCGGTTGATGGCGGGCTCTCCGGTATCTGACCCTGTTGAGGTGATGGGTCTCAAGTTCCCGAATCGCGTGGGTCTGGCAGCTGGTATGGATAAGCAGGGCAACACGGTGGATGCCTTCGGTGAACTCGGCTTTGGGTTCGTTGAGGTCGGCACGCTCACGCCTCGTCCCCAGCCCGGCAATGCCTCTCCGCGTCTGTTCCGTTGCATCCCGCAACAGGCCATCATCAACCACATGGGGATGAACAACCCCGGTATAGACCGCGGGGTAGAAAACCTCTCGATGCGCCGTCGCTTTCGCGGTGTGCTCGGTGTCAACATCAGCAAGAATAAAGTGACGCCGAATGATGAGGCTCGCATTGATTATCTGGCATGTTTGCGTGCGGTTTGGGAGGTGGTAGATTACGTGACGATTAATTTTTCCTGTCCCAATGTGCCGGGTGTCTGCGAGCTTGCTAAGGCCGAGACAGCGGCGGACCTCCTTGCCGCGCTCAAAAGTGAACAGGCCAATCTTTCCCAGGAAACGGGGCGGTATGTCCCCATCGTCATGAAGGTGTCTCCTGATACGTCGGAGCAACAAATTCATGAGCTTGCTCATGTCTTCCTCGACTGCCAGCTCGATGGTCTTATTTGCACCAATACGACCATCTCTCGCACAGGCGTGGAAGATCATCCATCAGCTGCCGAAAAAGGAGGTCTTTCCGGCGCCCCCCTCTACAACCGTGCCAATGAGACTCTGGAAGCTTTTGCCGCGGATTTACATGGAAGCATCCCCATCATCGGCGTAGGAGGTATCACGAGTGCTCAGCAAGCCGTGGAGAAGCTTCGGCTCGGAGCGAGTCTTGTGCAGCTTTATACCGGCTTTATCTACAAAGGACCGGCCCTCGTGCGGGAGTGCGCCCAGGCTCTCCGGCAGGCCGCTATGGAGTCCCATTCCTGAAACAGGTGGAGAGTTAGCTCGCCATCTGCCGTTGAGGAGTTTATGCTCGAGGAATGAGTTCCCCCATCCTCGAAGCTCCGTTGGGTATGTCATTGTTGATTTCGTCGTCATTTGTTTGAAGGGACGGCTGTCCCGACAAGGACTTCGCCCCCTCGGACCCTTCCCCGTTCCGACCCCTCTTTGATGATGAAACGCACACCTCTGCATCAAGCCCACCTCAGACATGGGGCGCATATGCTGGAAAATGTCGGCTGGTCGCTCCCGCATTCTTTCCGCAGCCTCCTTGACGAGCACGCCATCGCGCGCAAGCATTGCGCTATTTTCGACATCTCGCACAGCGCCAAATTCCTCATCACCGGCCATGGAGTCCTTTCATGGCTTGCGCGTGTCTTCCGTGCCCGTCTCCCCATCTGTCGGGATGGTTCATGCGTCCGTCTTCCTTTCGCTAAAGATTCCTCGTCCGCTACAGATTCAAGCATATGCCTTCTCCGTTGCAGTGCCGGCTCCTTTTACGTCATGTCCCCGGCAGAAACCGGGCATCGCATAGGGGAACTCCTGCGCAGCGAACCCCCGCTTTCTTCCTTGGAGATCCACGATGTGACAGAAGAATGGTGCGGCATGGTGTTGATGGGGCCGGGGGCAGCGCAAGTGATAGGGAGCGTACTTGCGGGTCATGAGTTGCCGGAACCGCTGCGCTTTACCCATTTCTACGATCAAGGAGAAGAACTTTTGCTTGGTCGGCTGAGTTTGGATGGTGAGCTTCCTGAAGAGGAGGCCTATGAGTTCTTTTGTCCCGCCATCTCCGGCATCAGTCGCTATGAGGCTTTTCTTGCATCGGGAGCGCAACCTTGTGGGTATGCCGCTCGAGCAATGCTCCGTCTGGAGCGTCTGCGGCCTCGCTCATTCCCTCCCGTTTAGTCACGATTTTTTTCGCCCACTTTTTTCTCATCTTTCGATCGATTCTGCAACTCTCATCCACGTGTGCCGCAGGGACTTTTGAGGACAACTCTTTTCGGCAAGGCGCGCAAATTTTATCGTTCTGCCGGCAGGAGTGTGCTTGCCATGGGAAGTTGAATGTGGTAGAATAAGAATATGCGGCGTATTGTGTGCAGAGTGATGATGATAGCTGTGGCCATGCTGGGGATGACTGCCTGGGAGGCGTGTGGAATAACAATGGCTCGGCAATCAGCAGATGGCAGGTGGGCGATGGTACCGCTGGCGGACGGATTTGATTATCCCGTAGGAAAGCCGAATGGCGATGGTTATTACAAGTCGCGAGGGCTGAGACTTAACATACCCCGGCACATGGGCGAGGATTGGAATGGTAATGCGGGAGGAAACTCCGATAAGGGGGACCCGGTGTACACGGTAGGCACGGGTCTGGTGACATACGCGGCGGATGCTCGTGGGAGGTGGGGGAAGGTTGTGATCGTGCGGCACGCTTTTCGTGAGCCCAAGACCGGGAAGGTCCTTTGCTGTCAGACGCTTTACGGACACCTGGATCGGATTGACGTGAAATTGGGGCAGATTGTCAAAAGAGGGGATCAGGTGGGCACCATAGGAACGAACAGGGGGATGTACCCGGCGCATTTGCACACAGAATTGCATTTCAATGTGCTGGTCAACTGTGGACAGCAGGGAATTCCCAAAACGGCGCGCAACTATGGGCACCTTACCCGTTTTATTGAGCATTATCGACGACTCAAGCCGGAGAAGAAGGAGGTGCGCTTGCCGATAGGGTGCTTCTTGCCCTACAAAGATACGGAAGGTTTGTAATGAAGACGTGTCTCTTCGGCGGAGCGTTTGATCCAGTGCACGCCGGACATCTGATGATTGCCCGAGTGGCGATGGAGAGTTGCCGTCCGGAGCGTATGGTATGGCTGCCGGCGGCGTGTTCACCATTCAAGCAAGCGCAGAGCAGCCTTTTTACGTCGCAGCAGAGGTTGGAAATGCTGCGTGCCGCGACCCGAGGGATGGAACATGTCGAGGTGAGTGATATGGATTTGAAACTGCCCGCGCCGAGTTGGACCTGGCGTCTCGTGGAGCGATGGAAGGAAGAGAACCCCGCCGATGAACTTCTGTGGCTTCTTGGTTTGGATGAGTGGAATGAGCTGCACCGTTGGGCCCGCTTTGATTTTCTTGTTCGCGAGCTTACTTTTGTCGTGTGCCGCCGGGAGGGTGAGAAAGCAGTGGAGAGACCGGGAATACGCGCCATTTTTCCGGAATGCGGAGAGCATCCGGCTTCCTCGAAAGAATTGCGCAGGCTGCTGGAACAAGGACGCCCCATCCCCACCGGTTGGTTGAGTCCGGATGTACAGGAACTGGCCGAGAAGTACCTCTCAAGCCGCCACAAATGATGGGGCGACATCGGTCCGAGACCGGACCGGGGTTGGGGACCGGGGATGGTAGTTCCTCAACATGGGTAACACATTTGTATCACAACATGGGTTACACTTCTGTTTGATACTTGTATCATA
>CANQSY010000082.1 GCA_947626635.1 uncultured Akkermansia sp. | reverse complement strand
CAAAACGTGTCCCCCACCGGATTTCGTCCGTTAACTCTGCTCCTTCTCTCCATCGGTGAAGTTGTAAGGAGACATGTCTAAAATTCCTTCCCTGGGACTCCCACCAAAAAATTGGCGCTGGTTCATTATCCCAAACCGACGCGCTTATGACACATATGAAAGTAAAAAGAAAAACGACACTCGTCAGGGTACTCCACAAGACAAGATTTCGCTTTTCTCGCACCCTCCCGTTAAGGAGAAAAAACGCAACAATACATGATAACAATGAAACAATGTATCCCGAATCAAAGCGACCATATGGTAGACTAAAGGTAAAAGGGAATGCGCCTACGAGAACGAGAAGAAATGCGAGACCAAAAACACGGTATATCGTATCCCAATCAAATCCTATGCCAACTCGTAGGATTTCTTGAATGGCCAAAAAATAAAATATGAATATCCCCAATGCCTGAGAAAATATCAGTGCAAAAAATGGAATAATATCATTCCATAAAAGCCTGAAATCCTTTTTCCTATCATTGCCCAATCTCATGATCTTTTGCAGCTTTCCCATTTGCACGTCTTGTCTTGAGCCTTCTCATACGCATCGCTTCCACCAACAGCGACAACTGCATAATAAATATCCGCAACGACAGAGCATATCGTGTCAAGTGATCCTAATGCAATTTCAAGAGCATACAGCATCCAATTGCTGGAAATTTCAAAATGGCTACATAATGCTTTTAAATCCAAAAGGAATTTAGCGTCAGCATGATGAATCGCCCTGTTCGGGTAGCGCGTATCGCGGGTCGTCGGTCTCCCGAGCGCGTCGTAATTATACTCGCGTTGCGTGACAAGACTATTGTCGCGCACATAATCCATGCCCGTGAGCAGTTCGCAAGAGTCATTTGATGATCCCAAGTCCCCGCAAAGTCTTGCAAATGTTGACGAAAATGCTATCTCGTTTTTCCTCTCGAGGTTCGCGGTATTGCTCCATTGTTCGATGGTATTTGCAGAAGTGTCTCCTTGAAAAATCAAGTATGTAAATATCCTTCTTGGTAAATATGATATACACATCCTTCGAGCTGTAGTCTATTGCATTACAGTATTCAACATTAATATCTTCATCTTTTGCAACGATTTTAAGGATCTGAGTTTCATCTAAATTTTTTGAATCTGCTCCTGCAATAACTCCTTTGTAATTTGTGTATAAAGAATTAGACGAGTCGTCTCTTCTGATGTACAGAAGCTCACCTCGACCACCATTCTGTCGACCGACAGGCATTATGGGACCGATACGACCTATATAGATACACACACCTATATGGAATTTATCCTCTATTTGGCGGGCTATACCTTCATTTTGGCCATACGACGGATTGCTGAAAATAAACAATGCCATAACAATAAGTATATAAATCTTTGCCTTCATGTCATTACAATAGGTTGGATAACATCCCCTTCTGTTGTGACCTGTCCGTAGGGTGAGTAAGTGTAGATGGTGCGGATGAAGCCTTCCTGGTCGTACAGTTCGCAGATGTTTTTGGTGAGATCCCAGCCATAGGTGTACCATGTGCCGTCTTTTTGGATGGCAAGGGGACGCGTGGCAACTTCATGTGTCGGATCCCAGATGATGGCGTGGATGAGGGAGGCATCGTGGAGCATGTCCAGGGCGGTGATTTGCAGGTAGCCGCGGTAGATGTAGCGCTCGTGCAGAGTGACAGTGCCATCGACGGTCACCTTCTTCTCAAACCGACGTCCCATGTAATCGTATCCGCAGGTGATGACGGTACGACCATCCTTGCTCTCAAATTTAATGGCTCGGTTCTGGGCGTTGTAGGTGACGTGCCAGATGCCGGTCGTGGTCTGGACAAGCGTCTGGTTGCCATCCGCATCGTACTCCGGCGTGAAGTCCTCTCCATTCGTGCTGATGCGCGTGTACTGGTTCAGATCATTAGCGTCGTAGGTGATATCCTCGGCAGCTTCCTGAGCAATCTCGCGATTGCCGATGTTGTCGTATGAATAGGCATAGGCGTCCTCACCCAGCAAAGCTCCGATAAGTTGACTGCGCTTGTCGTAAGAGAAGGAGTCTGCATGATGAATCGCTTTGTCCGGGTAACGCGTATCGCGCGTCGTCGGTCTCCCGAGCGCGTCGTAATTGTACTGGCGTTGCGTGACAAGACTATTGTCGCGCACATAATCCATGCCCGTGAGCAGGTCGCGTTTCTCCTCGTAGCTCTGCGTGAGCGTCACCCCATTCGGCATGGCGAGCGATTGCAGCAGGTTACTGCCCGCAAGGTAACCGTAGCGGAATTGGTTACATTTCTTTTTCACCGGGACTTATCTCTTTTTCCACGCTTCCTCATCAAGAATCTCTCCCGCATATATTTCGCTCGATCTTCCCGACCTACTATCATAAAAAACTTTTCAGCCTCTTCTTCTGTTTGTAAAGCTATAAGCACTGTCTTTCCCTTCTTTCCGGGTATCAGCAATCGCGTATAGCTGCCATCATAGCGAGAAAAAGGTCCGGAAAGATTAATGACTTGTTGTTTTTCTCTCGTTTCATCTACTATTTTGCTAGGGTAATCTAAAAGAAATTTCCTCAATTGTTTCAATCGTGTCCCCGTTATTTCTTCTCTATACCTAGGACACCTCCTTTCCAGCGGCATCCCCAGCTCACGTTTAACCTGATCGTCCATATTATCAAAGATGTTCCCCTCTATGTAGATCACCTTATCAACCCCCTCCAGGAAATCATGTGGCGGAAGCTCCTCTATGTAACTTGGCGCACATTGCTGCCCAAGCATTGCAGTAAGAATCACCGCTATCGAGAAAATAAACTTATTCATCATAAAACAACATTCTTTCTACTATGTTACACTTTTAATCCTATGACTTTCTTTACTCTTGGAATATTGCGGATCGCAAAATAAAATGCGACAGGTTCCATAAAATGTTGCATCTACCCCTGCATGTCACAATATGTCGCATTCGTCCTTGCCATTCACACTTTGGGTCTGCGAATATCCCATCATAAAGTCTCTATGAGCGATCGCGGTGATCGTGTAGGAGGTTTCCGGAGCTGCAAATACTCCAGCATGAGGTACCTGTAAGCAGGATCGTAGAGGTCATCTGCTGCTTCTTTCATGAGCGTAATTCCCTTTTTCCAGTGGGCATAACTTGGAACTCTTCCCATAGGCCACCCGGAACAGAGATAGTTCGCCAAAATGTATGCAGCTTGCCAATTCTTTCGTTTCCTCCCATATTGGGGAACATAGACAACTTCGTTGGCCAATTGCTCCATTTCTCTTAAATCTTCTTTTGAAGCGATTAGTCCGGACCCTGTTTTGGCGATAAAATAATACACGGGTGCATACTTCCCTAGTTTTTCATCCAGGAGTTTCCGATAGTCCTCGAGTGTCATTTCCGGAGTCACGTACTGTCCAATGAATGTTATATATAAGAGGTCATTGGGAGTAAATCTATTAAGATCAACCGTCTTCTTGAATCCATATCTTTCTGCACTCCTCTCTATCATTGCATCACCCAGCGACTTCTTTCCCTCTTCTGAAAGGAAAAAATCACGGATTCCCTCTATTTTTATGGCGATGCCTTTTGCGGCTGTCGAATCTTCGTGGATGTCTATGTTATTACGTTTTAAATATCGGTCTAACATGGACAATAGTTCATCGGCTTTCCTAATCACATCCTCAGCGTTTTCTCCCTCATAAAGCATATCCATTAGTTTTTCATAATTGCTCCATAGGGACAGGAAATCTTTTCCACAATCAGTCTCTTCCCACTCTTTTTTCAACTCATCCATTTTCTCTCGAGCTTTTATCAGTTCCGGATTCCTCGTTGCTTCAAGCAAACCAAAGGTACCCAAAAGACTTTCAGCATCCTTCTTATCAATCAGAGGCGACTGCACCAGAATCGCTTGTTCATACATTGCATCATACCTCTGTATAATCTCCTTATAAAAGTCCTCTATCTTGATATCCCCCACGTATCCGGGGTCGCCGGTCATGGAAAATTCACCAACATATTGTTCCTCCCCATAACTGGGAGAAAGACTGGAAAGAAGGAGCAATAGTACAGCTGCTAATCTGTTTCGTCCGACTTTGTTTGACACTTGTTGCATATCTCGTTATAACGTTGATTCTCTTTTTCCAACTCATCATCAAATTGCATTTGCAGTTGCTCCTCGGTAGTAGTAGGAGGAAGAGGCCCCTCTCCTCTAATGATATATCCATGTGTGTTGTAGGGTTCTTTCTTACATGAGCAAACATAAAAAGCGTAGGCATATAGGAGTATTGCTTGAGATCCCCTCACTGCAACTGATAATTGCCACATCGCAGTTCCTACTGCAAATTCTCGAAGAGCATATTTCTCCAGAGTTTCAGCCACCGTTTTACCAACGCCCTGCACAATGTCTTTCGGTTTAATTTTTGACTTCAAATAGGCATCATTTATGAGTATCCAAATTCCCTTGCAGTACTCGGAGGAAAGTTCATAGCTCATTCCTAGCACATCAATTCTACTTGCACACAAATTCCCAACAAAATTGTATAGATTTACTTCACTTTCCCCGTTGAGGGGTTCCCTTCGCGTCCACCTGCCATCGCGAGGGTCATAGTAGCGGAAGTTGTAGTAAACGAGACCCAGATCTGCATCATACATTTCACTGCTCCATTGGATACATTGGGTGGCATCCCCTTCAGCTGTTACTTGTCCGTAGGGCGAGTAGGTGTAGATGGTGCGGATGAACCCTTCCTGGTCGTACAGTTCGCAGATGTTTTTGGTGAGATCCCAGCCGTACGTGTACCATGTGCCATCTTTTTGGATGGCCAGCGGTCGCGTGGCAACTTCCTGCGTTGGATCCCAGGTGATGGAGTGAATGAGGGAGGCATCGTGGAGCATGTCCAGGGCGGTGATTTGCAGGTAGCCGCGGTAGATGTAGCGCTCGTGCAGAGTGACAGTGCCATCGACGGTCACCTTCTTCTCAAACCGACGTCCCATGTAATCATAGCCGCAGGTGATGACGGTATGCCCGTCCCCGCTTTCAAACTTGATGGCGCGGTTTTGTCCGTTGTACTGCACCTTCCAGATACCTGTGCTCGTTTGGACAAGCGTCTGGTTGCCGTCTGCATCATACTCCGGCGTAAAGTCCTCGCCGTTCGTGCTGATGCGCGTGTACTGGTTCAGATCATTGGCGTCGTAGGTGATATCCTCGTCGGCTTCCTGAGCAATCTCGCGATTGCCGATGTTGTCGTATGAATAGGCATAGGCGTCCTCCCCCAGCAAGGCTCCCGTCAACTCGCTTCTCTTGTTGTAAGTGAAAGTGTCAGCATGATGAACCGCCTTGTCCGGGTAGCGCGTATCGCGCGTCGTCGGTCTCCCGAGCGCGTCGTAACTGTACTGGCGTTGCGCCACGAGACTATTGTCTCGCACATAATCCATGCCCGTGAGCAGGTCGCGTTTCTCCTCGTAACTCTGCGTGAGAGTCACTCCGTTCGGCATGGCGAGCGATTGCAGCAGGTTACTGCCCGCAAGGTACCCGTAGCGGAATTGATGGACTGTACCATCATGCGTGAATCCGGCGGCTTGAATGCGTCCCAGTGCGCCGTACGTTGTGGAAGCATCGCACTGCGATGCGCCGTCCTTGAGCAGGGCATAGCCCGTGCTGCGACCATACGCATCCCAATGCTCCTGCAGAGCGTAGCTCGCGCCGGCGATCGGCTGCACATCCTCGTTCGTCTGACCGTAGTGATCATAGCTGATGCTGCGTTCGCCGGAAGCGTCCTGCACCGCTGTCAATTGACCGAGGAAATTGTAGATAAACTTCTGTGCAGGCGTGTCATCGCTGAAGGCGCTCCCCGTGAGCAGCCCTCGCGGGATGTCATAGCTGTAAGTAGCGACCACCCCGCGCGCATCCGTCACGGTGGCGAGATTGTTGTACGCGTCATAGGTCCTCACCGTTCCCTTGCCGTCCGCGTAGGTCTTCTTGAGTTCCAGCCCCGTGGCCAAATCGTACTCCCACGTAGTCGTGTCGCCCTCCAATCCGCTCGGGTCGGTGGAAATTACCTTGCCTGCGGCTCGGTACGTGGTGAGCTTCGTGAGGTTATCCGCATCATTGTAACCGAAAGTCGCGGGCTGTACGCCCGTGCCGTATTCGGCTACCTTGCGGTTCCTCAGGTCGTACTTGGAGAAGGTCGAGTACCCAAGCGCATTGACGACCAAACTCGGTTGCGTGTTGTCGAGTTGGTAACGCGTTTTCGTGGTGTTCCCGGCGGCATCGGTCACGCTGACGGTGCGCCCGAGCAGGTCACTCTGCGTAGTTGTCGTGTTACCGCGTCCATCGGTCTGCTTGAGTTCGAGCCCTTCTGTCGTGTAGCGACGGGAGGCGGATGTCTGAATGCCCACCGTATCCCTTGAACTCATCGTGAAGCCATCGACGATTCTCGCCGTGGCGGGCAAAGGACTGGTCGGAATCTGTTGATTGCTGATTCGCTCCGCTCCCGAGCCGTATTCCGTCCAAGTGGTCGTGGTGTTGCCGCGTATATCGGTGACCATCTGCTTGCTCTCAAGCGCGGCGGAGAGCTCGGAAATGAGCGATTTGGTCGTGGTTGTGAGAGGCTCGCCCTGCGCATTGTACTGCGTTTGAGACGTCACGGAATACACCTCTCCATCGATAAGCTCCGGTGCGCCGTAGCCCATTTCCACCATCGGCGAATTCTCCTTCGTAGGCGCATCACTCAGCGCGACGATCTGCTTCACGACATTCCCGAAGGCATCGTATTCATAGAGCGTGGGCGCCATGGATTCCACATTCGCGTTATCAGCATCGCGGTACTGCTTCACGAGTTGGTTCTTCGCATTGTACTCGCTGTGCGTTCCGATGAAGCCACGCGTGGAGGGAGCCTCTTGCAGAACCGTCTGCCCAAAGCCATTCGTGGATGCTCGACTCAGCACCGCGCCATTCGAGGATGTCGTCACCACCGTGCAGGTGCCATTCACGGCGTACTCGTAGCTCATCTCTCGTTGCCCGGTGCCGCTCTGCTTCAGCACATTCCCTGCCGTGTCTCGCGTCGTGATGAGTGTCGCTCCGTTCGGCTGCGTCACCGTGCTTGTGAGACCATTCACACTGTAGCTCGTCGTCGTCACGTTCCCCATGGCGTCCGTCTTCTTCACCACGCGTCCGAGCAGGTCGTACTCCGTGCGCTCCTCCGTCTTCATCACCCCCGCGAATTGAGCTTGCCTCAGCACGCGGTCGGCGGCATCGCGTTCGTACTCCGTGATCGTCTCGGGCGTCACACATTCATCCCCCGCATACACCGCACTACGCGTGGTCTCGATCATCTGCAACGCGCTGTTGTACGCGTAGCCCGTTCGGATGCCGTTCTCATCCGTCTCGCTCAGCACCCCGCAGCACATCCACTCCGTCATGCTGCTGCGCCCGTTGTCGCGGGTTGTCTTGGTCCGTCGTCCTTCGGGGTCATATTCGAAGGTCGCCCCGGAGAGCTTGATCCACTGCGTCCCGTCCCAGATGAATTCCTCCTCGCGCAGGGTTGTATCGCGTGAGGAGATGTAGCTCTCCGTCTTGTGACTCTGTCCCGCTACGAGTTTGTCGTCCGCTTTCGTGATGGCGGTCTTCTTGAAAAGCGCCCCGTGCTCCGTCGTTTCCTCGTAGGTGTAATCCGTCTGCACCCCTGCCACCGTCTGGCTCATCTTCACCTTGCCCGCCGCGTAGTACGGCGTGTCTTCGCCGTAGCGTTCCACGATGCTCACCTGTTCCTGACTTGTCCCTGCCGCTCGCTTGCGCGTCACCGTTCGTTCCACCTCCGGCGTGCTCGTGCGTTCGTAAGTGGTCTTGCTCAGTTCAAACACTTCACCCTTGCTATTCTCATACGAGACAGTTTCACCGGCGAGTTTGTTGTCGTAGAATCCTCCCTCCTGGTACGTTCGTTGCGTGATCTTCACGATCCCCGGCGCCCAGGTCTCTTGCTCCTTGATGACGCGCCATTCGTCGTCGTACTCGTAATCCGTGCAACTGCCGTCCGGGTGGATGATGCGCTTCACGTGGTACGCGTCTTCCCCGTAGATGTATTCCGTCGTCTGCGCCTGAGGCGTGTTGAACGCCTCGGTCTCGCTCTCGGTCAGCCACCCGCCGGAGGTGTTCTTCTTCAACCGTGCGTTTGATGTCCCGTCCCCCTTGCGCAGGCTCTCGATGATTTCCACGCGTCCATTGCCCATGCTGTTCCGGTCGTACGTGCGCACGACGGCTTCCTCCCCCTCTCCTTTGGTGATGGTGACGAGGTTCCCGTGTTCAACGCGCACCACCTTGTGCGCGGGCAGTCCTTCCTGTTGCCTCGTGATGGTGACGACCGTCGCTCCGTCCGGGTATTTCTGCGCCAGGTACGATACGGTGCGGTACGGCGTGTTCCTGCCTATGAAATGACTCCCCTTCGCCACCACGTTCTCCGGCGAGTACCATTCCATCACGAGATGACCGTCATCCGTATGGTAGCTGTTCATGAGTCCCTCCGCACTCGACCACGCCGCTTGCAGATTCCCCTCATCATCGTAAAAGCGTTTTGTACTTTGCTCGTATCTGGAGGAGGTCACGACTTTGCCGTCCGGTGAGGTCATGCTCACCACCTCGCCCGTTTCGGCATTAAAACGCACCTTGCGTCCGCTCTCTTCCGCCAGCTTCAGGTAAGTTGGGTTTTCTTCGAGGGTGCAGGGGGTGCCGTCCGTTTTTTGAAGTTGGATGCGCATGTTGCGCTTGCGCGACGTGCCGGCAGGTATGGCAATGTTGCTTCCCTTGACCACGTTGAAGTAGATTGCCGTGCCCACCGGCGGCTCGATGATGATGAGTTCTCCCTGCATGTGCGCTTTCCAAACCCAGGGGGAACGCAGTTTTAACGCACTCGGCAGCGTGATGGGTTCATCTCCCGCCCTCATGAGGCGGGCCTCTTCGTCCGCACCGAACTTTGTCTGGAACTCCGACAAGGAGTAGCATCCGTTAGCCTGACAGGGATCCTCCGGCATCTTTTCTGCCGAAATCGTGTATTCATTGCCATTCGTTCCTTCGCAATCTCCGCATTCGCAGCATATTTTCACATCTTCCGGCGGTATGTCTGAACTGCTGGAGGAAGATGAGGAACTACTGGATGAGGAACTACTGGATGAGGAACTACTGGATGAGGAACTACTGGATGAGGAACTGCTGGAGGAGGAACTGGAGGAGGAACTGCTGGAGGAGGAACTGCTGGATGAGGAACTGCTGGATGATGAACTGCTGGATGATGAACTGCGGGATGAGGAGCTGCGGGATGAGGAGCTGCGGGATGAGGAGCTGCGGGATGAGGAGCTGCGGGATGAGGAGGAACTGCCGGCGGGTATGGGACTACTCGGCGAGGAGGATGAGCTACTGGATAGTGACGAGCTGCTGATGGACGGCAAACTGCTGCTGGATGATGAAGCCCTGCCGGAGGAAGAGCTTGCGTGGGGTGCAGAACCGGAACCCAGAGACGAACTGCTCTTGGATGACGAGCCGGTCAGGGGTGCGGAGCTGCTCAGTGAAGACGAGCTGCTGACGGACGGCAAGCTACTGGATGACGAAGCCCTGCCGGAAGAGGAGCTTGAGTGAGGCGCAGAACCGGAACCCAGAGACGAACTGCTCTTGGATGACGAGCCGGTCAGGGGTGAGGAGCTGCTCAGCGAAGACGCACTACTGATGGACGGCAAGCTACTGGATGACGAAGCCCTGCCGGAAGAGGAGCTTGAGTGAGGCGCAGAACCGGAAACCAG
>CANQSY010000081.1 GCA_947626635.1 uncultured Akkermansia sp. | reverse complement strand
TACTCCGCCAGCTCCTCAGCCGTCAACTGCCGCCCGTGGATATTCGCCCCGCTCACAAACCACGCCACCTCTTTCACACTTGCTTTATGCTCCAGCACATTCTTCTCGTAGTACTTCGCCCTCGCCCATTGCTCGGTTCTCTCCGCTGTCTCCGTGAACACATACGCATTGATGCTCTCCGCCCCCGCCAGCTTCGCACGCAGTAGCCTGTTGTGCCCGTCGATAACCACCAGCTCTCCATTCGCTCTCTGCCACAAATAAATCGGCTCGTGATTCGGTCGATAATGCGCATCGCTGCCTATCCTCATACCCTCATAATTCGCGCCTCTCGGCGTCCCCTCCGTGCCGAGACTAATCAACGCCACCGGCACCATGCCCGCCTTCACGTCGCCAAACCCCTCAGCCTGTACCGGCGTATATTTTCCGCCCGCAAAAATACCTGCTGCATCCTCTTGCGCTGCCGGGTCGTTGGCAATCCTATCCTCCTGCGCTTCCGCAAAACTCCTTGCCCGCTCCTTCGTCACCTCCTCCTCGCTCATCCCCTCCGCCATATATCCCTCCACCTTCGCCGCAGCCCCCAGAGGCCCGCCGGTGTCATGTCGTAAAAATCACAATTTCACATTTTCCTCTTTTTTTGCCTTTTGTGCTATTTTTACTTGATCCGTCCCTCTAAAAAGCCTATAATGCGCTCATGCCTCTAAAAGTACGCGAGCTCAAGGCCATGCTTCTCAAAGCCGGCCTCCGCCTCCTGCCAACCGGCAAAGGCAGCCACCGCCAATACGGGCACCCCTCTCTCATTCGTCCCGTCACAATCTCCGGACGCGACGGCGACGACGCCAAACGCTACCAAGAGCAGGAAGTCCGGCAAGCCATCGCAACCGTAAAAAAAGCAAGCCATGAAAAAGAACACTAAAAAAATAGCTAAACTCTTCACGCGCATCATCCGCTGGAGCAATGAGGACAACTGCTACATCGGCTCCCTCCCGGAAATCGCTCCCAACTGCTGCCATGGCGACACCATCGCAGACGTCTCATCCCAACTCGACGACATCGCTGAAATCTCCCTCGCCAACTGCACTGCCTGCGGCATCCCCTACGATCCGCCCGGCAGCTCCCTCATCATCATCAACGGAACAGAGAAAGCCACTTCCTCTGCACAACTTGTCATCAGCCTGCGCCGCAGTCTCGGACTCAATCAGGCAGACTTCGCCGCCGCTCTCGGCATATCCCAATCCACCCTTTCCAAGTGGGAAACCGGCGCACGCCGCCCGGACGCCGCAGCCTACAAACTCTTGCGCATCCTACGTCAAAAGCCCGATCTCATCACGGCTTAATCGCTCCGTGCAGTGCTTCACATTCCGGTACACACGCGCCTCAAAATCCGCCAGCTCGCGCTCCTCGTCGTCCGTCTCCTTCCATTCTTCTGCTCGCTCCTCAGCCGCGTCCGGTTCGCCGGACTGCTCAGCCTATTTGCGTATCTATACCGGCGGACAGAGACAAAGCGCCGATGAAGGGGACGGGCTCAATGATAAACTGTGAAAACCAGCGCCGGCGGCGAGTTTTTTCAGATCAACTTAAGGCGGACGAGATCTTGTGTATCGATGAGTCCTACGGGGTGTTTCTGCTCATCGAGAACAACGAGGTCATCGATTCGGCGGTCTCGCAGAGTTTTCACAGCAGCGATAGCAAGCTGCTCTGCCTGCACATAGACAGGATTCTTGGTCATGTGCTGCGCGACGGGATGACTTCCGCAACTCGGGTCCGCTTGGTAGGCACGGGCAAAGTCACCATGCGTAAAAATGCCGGCCATGGTACCATCCGGTTCAGTAAGGATGCAAGCACCTGCACGAGCCTTTGTCATCGCCACAAGGCAGTCCATCACCGTGGCATCCTGCGGGAGTGTAGCCACATCCTTGCGCATGATATCTGCAATGCGAGTAAGCAGAGCCTTGCCGAGCGATCCTCCCGGGTGACTGCGGGCAAAATCCTCTTTGGTGAAATGTCGGGCCTCCAGCAGAGCCATCGCCAAAGCATCGCCCATCACCAGCATTGCCGTTGACGAGGATGTGGGAGCCAAATTTAAGGGATCCGCTTCACGCTCCACCGGTGTGAGTAGCAAGATGTCCGACAATTGAGCCAAGGTAGATCCCGCCTTCCCCGTCATTCCAATCAGCGTCATGTCATAGCGTTTCAAGAAAGGCAACAGGGTCAAAAGTTCCGCCGTCTCCCCGGAGAAAGACATTGCGATGCAGGCATCCCCGTCCTGCACGATACCAAGGTCTCCGTGCATGGCGTTCATGGAATCCAGCACAACGGACGGAGCCCCGGTGGAGGTAAGGGTGGCAGCTATCTTGTTCCCCACGAGGCCACTTTTCCCGACGCCGACGACAATAATTTTATGGCCACTCTCCACAGCCGAGCGCATCGCCTCCACAGCCTTTGAAAATTGATGGTCCAGCTTCTCACCTATCGCGCGCAATGCCTCAATCTCATCATCAAAAACCTTTTTCCCGCGTACTGTATGGTCATTCATATCCGTGCGTCGTTTTCCGCATTCTACCATAACGAATGCTTATGTCAAGGTTTCAAAAAGTCGGAGAAATCGTGCCCTTCATGCGTCCCGAGAGTCGCCCAACATCATCACAGACGGTATGGGGCGAACACGTGTACTTAGGAACACACTCTCGCTTTGCTTGCATTGGCGGGCTAAGTGTGATAGGATACGCAACGTGGACGAAAAACTCATCATCATCGGGACAGGACCGGCCGGATACACGGCGGCCATTTATGCTGCACGGGCGGACTTGAAGCCTCTCGTTTTTACAGGCAGCCAGATCGGCGGGCAGCTGACCACAACGACGGAGGTCGAAAATTTTCCCGGGTTCCCGGAAGGTATCAATGGACCGGACCTCATGTTCAACATGAGTCAGCAGGCGGAGAAATTCGGGGCACGTTTTGTGTTTGAGGATGTGCTTTCCATTACTCGTGAAGAATGCAGCGGCAAGTTTATCGTGACCTCCTCAGCGGGAGCGTACAAAGCCGCCAGTGTGATCATCTGCACGGGAGCCGCAGCGCGTTACCTCGGGTTGGAGGGGGAGAGAGAACTCATAGGGCACGGGCTCACGGCCTGTGCTACCTGCGACGGATCATTTTACCGCGACGTGCCCGTTTGTGTCGTGGGCGGTGGGGACAGCGCCTGCGAGGAAGCGCTCTTCCTCACACGTTTTGCCAGCAAGGTGTATCTGCTGCATCGCAGGGATACGTTGCGAGCCAGCGCCGTTATGCAGCAACGCGTCCTTCATCACGAAAAAATTCAGCCCGTCTGGAATTCGACCATAGCGGCATACAGGAAGGACGACACAGGCGAACTCTGCGGCGTCCAACTACGCGACACAATGACCGGCGAACTCAGCGAACTTCCTCTCAAATGCGTCTTTATGGCCATTGGTCACGTGCCGAACAGCAAAATTGCCGGCAACCTCGTCGATGTGGATGATGCCGGATTTATCACTTGCACCGACGGCGGGGTCAAGACAAAAACCGAGGGTCTCTTTGCTGCAGGCGACGTAGCAGATCCCGTGTACCGCCAGGCGATTTCGGCGGCAGGGATGGGCTGTCGCGCAGCCCTGGAAGCCGAACGTTACCTTACCAACTTCTCCTAATTCTTCCAACCAACAAAATCCGTGTACAAATATGAAAGTCCTACTACTTCCCCTTGCAGCGATCGTTCTCTGTTCTTGTGCGAGTGATCCCCTGCACCTTGAACAATACAACCAAGCCTCGCTTTTATACAAGAACAAGCAGTATGCACAAGCCCTGCCTTTACTTCGCCAAGCGGCGGAGGCCGGCAACGCCGATGCTCAGCTCCTGCTTGCCAAATGCTACGACTTTGGCAATGGTACTCCCTCGAATATGAAGGAGGCTGTCAAGTGGTACACAGCGTCAGCCCAGTCCGGCAACTCAAACGCACAGGATAACCTCGCTTCCTGTTATCTCTCCGGCTCCGGGGTACCCAAGGATCTCAACAAAGCTTTCCAGCTGTACAGCCAGGCTGCTGCCCAAAATGACCCCTCTGCCCTGAACAACCTTGGACTCTGCTACCGTAACGGAGAAGGCACCGCTCAGGACTCCTTCAAGGCTGCCGATTGTTTCCGCCGCGCAGCCTTTCTAGGCAACGCCAATGCCCAGTACAACTTGGGGCGTAGCTATTTCCATGGACTAGGCGTTCCCCTCGACATGGACCAGGCGAAATATTGGGTCAAAAAGGCCGCCGCGCAAGGTCACAAAAATGCCACGGCTTTCATGGAGGACAACCAGTGGTTGTGAGCCACTGCGTCACACGCCAGTACGCCGGAAATTGGCTAACTCTTTCAAGTGCGCTCACCGCGGGAGAGGAGAGGTAAAAAGCTCACCTACAATCTATGCGAATCTACGGCGAACTGCCGCACGTTTGACAGTTGATAAAGGGTAAGGTAGAATAAGCGACGTGAAGGGGAAAAAGATAACGATAGGAACGCGGGGAAGTGAACTGGCTTTGCGGCAAGCGGAAAGCGTCCGTCAGGCATTGTATGCGGAGGAGCCCGGACTTGATGTACAGGTAAAAATCATACGGACTGCAGGAGACGAAAGGACGGACTTACCTCTGTGTGAGGTGAACAAGGCGACGGGCACGGCGGACAAGGGAGTGTTTATTGCAGCAATCGAGGAGGCGTTGTTACGCGGAGACATTGACTGCGCGGTGCACAGCTGCAAGGATATGCCGGGCAAGCAGGATGAGCGAGCTGAGATTGCTGCCGTGTTGCCACGTGAGATGATTAATGACGTCCTTATCGTGAAATGCGGGGCCGACATGGAAACCCCGACCATAGGGACCGGAAGTGTACGGCGGGCAAAGCTAGCGGAGGCATTTTGGGGAGGTAAGGCAAAGGTCGTATCACTGCGCGGTAATGTGACCACGAGGTTGCGAAAGTTGGCAGAGAGGGATGAAATGGACGCCATCATCCTTGCGCGCGCCGGGCTGAATCGCCTCGGACTATTCAAAGGGACTGCAACGGAAACGGTAAGCGGTCATGTTCTCAGTGCCGTCGATCTGGATAAGGAAAGCTTTATGCCGGCACTTTGTCAAGGCGCCCTTGCCGTGGAGATCCGGCGGGGAGATGCCGGCATGCGCGAGCTCATGCGCCGCATCAATCACGAGCCCAGTGAATGGTGCATCCGGGCAGAACGAGCATTTCTCGATGCCTTACAGGCGGACTGTTCGACACCGGTGGGCGGTTTTGCTCAAATTTCAGGCAACGAGATGGAGCTGCATGTGATCTACTTTTGTCCGGACGGTCTTGCGCTCAAACGCTCCAACCGGGGTCCCCTGCACTCCCCGGAAGAGCTCGGACGTGCGACGGCTGAAGCTCTGCGCGCTGAAATGGGATAAACGCAGCAGTGCCGAATCACTGCTCCTTGGTGGACATCCGTAGATCACGGATGGGAAAGGGAATAGAAATTTTGGCGGCAGAGAAGGCCGCGAGCAACGCCGTGGCAAAGGAATACCGGACAGAGTGGTAATCCTGAGTACGGCACCAAGCACCGACGTGCAGGTTGAGCGAAGAGTCGCCAAAGCCGGTGAACAGGATAGTCGCAGGGTGTTTGTCATCCGTAAAGAACCCCTGCTGCTCGGCGATAACTTGTTCAATGACACGCCGAACATGCGCGAGATCGGAAGAGTAATCGACACCGAGATCGAAATCGCAACGGCGTATTTCATCACTGGTGATGTTGACGACGGGGTTTTTGATGAGCATCTCGCAGGGGATACGGATAAGCGAGTGATCCGGCTGGCGGAGGTAAATGGAGAGAAGATTGATCGACTCCACGGTGCCCTCGAGAGAATCTACGCGCACGTAGTCGCCGATTTTGAAGCTGCTCTCCGAGATGAGGAAGAATCCGCTGATGAGGTTGCTCAGAGCCGTTTGCGAAGCAAAGCCGATAGCGATACCTGCTACGCCCGCCGCGCCAAGGATGCTCACGAGATCCACACCAACGGCACGCAGAGCCTGCACCAACGCAAGCACCCAAATGAGCGATGTCGTCAGTTTGGCAAGAAAGCGCACGGAGGGGTGGAGAAGCCTCTTACTGCGCATGTAGCGCGCAAAGAGACGCTTGACAATGCGAGCGATGATAAAAGCCGCCACAACATAACCGACAAAGGCAACCCACCCTCCTTCCAGCAATTTACCCCAAATCTCATGGAGCTTTGGCATCCAATCGATGGCTATGACGTACTCATTCATGACAAAAGGGCGCATGAAAAAAGATTAACCATTGGAGGCGTGAAACTCCTGCAAGGTACAGACCGTGGTGACCTTGTTCTTGTTGTGCAGGATAGCGTCTGCACAGGCGCGGGCGGAGGAAAGATCGGTGCAGTAGGAGATGTTGTTGTTAACTGCAGCGGCACGGATGGCGACCTCATCCTCGCGTGCATCATGGGAACCGGGGGTGTTGATCACAAAGACGATGTCGCCATTTTTGATGCGGTCAACGATATTGGGGCGGTGTCCTTCCAACACCTTGTAAGCTCGGGTGCAGGAAATGCCGTTTTTCTGCAGGTAATCCATCGTGCCTTTTGTCGCGCAGATAGAGAAGCCGGCTTTCGCGATGTCGCGTGCGATGGGAACGACGGTATCCTTATCGCGGTCATTGACGGAGACGAAGACGAGTCCTTCACTGGGCAGCGCGTTGAAGGCGGAGATTTGGCTCTTCATGTAGGCGACCTCCGGGTCACGGTCGATGCCCATCACCTCCCCGGTGGAGTGCATCTCCGGTCCGAGAACGACGTCAATCCCCGGGAAGCGGTTCCACGGGAACACGGCCTCCTTGACCGTGTAGTACGGCGGGATGACTTCTTTCGTGAAGCCGAGCTCGCTGAGCGTCATGCCGCTCATCACCTTGGCCGCCAACTTCGCGAGCGGTACGCCAATGGATTTCGAAACGAAGGGGATTGTACGGGAGGCGCGGGGATTCACCTCAATGACGTAGAGTTCTTCGTCCTTGATGGCGAACTGGCAGTTCATGAGCCCTTTCACATTGAGGCGGGCGGCGAGCTCCTTGGCCGCGCGCATCATCTCCTTGTGCATGGCCGGGGATACCTTATTGGGAGGAATCATACAAGCGGAGTCGCCGGAGTGGATACCCGCGGGTTCTACGTGCTGCATGATCGCGCCTACCACGCTCGTCGTGCCGTCCGCAATCACATCCACATCGATTTCCATGGCATGCTGCAGGAAGCGATCCACGAGCACAGGACGTTCGGGTGAAGCATCCACAGCCTCACGCATATAGGTGCGCAGTTCCTGCTCATCGTACACGATCATCATCGCACGCCCTCCCAGCACAAAGGAAGGTCTCACCAGCACCGGAAATCCGATGCGGTGCGCCACCTGCACAGCTTCCTCCTCATTGGTAGCGGTGCCGGCCTCGGCTTGCTTGAGACCAATTTCGTCCAGCAGGGCGGAGAAATACTTGCGATCCTCAGCGAGTTCGATACTGCGCGGGCTGGTTCCGATAATCGGCACGCCACGTTCTTGCAGAGCGGCAGCGAGATTCAGCGGGGTCTGTCCGCCGAACTGCACGATGACCCCATCCGGCTTCTCCTGGTCGCAGATGTTCAGCACGTCTTCGAGAGTGAGGGGTTCGAAATAGAGTTTGTCGGAGGTATCGTAGTCGGTGGAGACGGTCTCCGGGTTGGAGTTCACCATGATAGTTTCATAGCCGAGCTCCTTGAGAGCAAAAGAGGCATGCACGCAGCAGTAGTCAAACTCAATGCCCTGACCGATGCGGTTCGGTCCGCCGCCCAATATGATGATCTTCTTCTTATCGTTCGGACGCGCTTCGTTCTCGTCCCCGTACGTGGAATAGTAGTACGGTGTGTACGCCTCAAACTCTGCGGCGCAGGTATCGACCAATCGGTAGGTGGGAATGATGCCCTTCGCCTTGCGTTCGGCGCGCACGTCATCCTCCGTGCAGCCGCGAGCAAGAGCAATCTGACGGTCGGAGAACCCGAGTTTCTTCGCCTGACGCAAGTCGAGCTCCGCTAAATGCATACCTGCCTCGGCGAGCTGTTGGAGCTGGTCGAGGAACCATGGGTCGATCTGTGTCAAGTCGTGGACCTCGTCGAGAGTGAACCCATGAGTAAAGGCCGTCTGGAGCCAGAAGATCCGTTCAGCGTGGGGAACGGCGAGTTTAGCTGCAATTTCCTCGTGGGAGGGGTTCTGCGGACTTTTGGGATCAAACCCGAAGCCCCAACGACTCGTCTCCAGAGAGCGCAGAGCCTTTTGCAGAGATTCCTTGAACGTGCGCCCGATGCTCATGACCTCACCCACGCTCTTCATGGAGGTGGTAAGGCGCTCATCGGCCTTCTTGAATTTCTCGAAGGTAAAACGCGGCACTTTGGTGACGACGTAATCGATGGAGGGTTCAAAGGAGGCCGGCGTTTCGCGGGTGATGTCGTTCTTGAGCTCATCGAGGGTGTAGCCGATGGCAAGTTTCGCGGCGAGCTTGGCAATGGGGAAGCCGGTAGCCTTGGAGGCGAGGGCGGATGAGCGGCTCACTCGCGGATTCATCTCAATGATGATCATGCGCCCCGTCTTGGGATCCATCGCGAACTGGATGTTACTGCCACCCGTCTCCACACCTATCTCACGAATGACGGCAAAAGAGGCGTCGCGCATAATCTGATACTCGCGATCCGTCAAGGTCTGAATGGGGGCGACGGTAATGGAGTCGCCTGTGTGCACGCCCATGGGATCCATGTTCTCAATGGAGCACACCACCACGCAGTTGTCTTTCCTGTCGCGCATCACCTCCATCTCGTACTCCTTCCACCCCAGCAGCGATTCCTCAATCAACACTTCCGTCACGGGTGAAAGGTCCAACCCGCGCGTGACGATTTCTTCGAACTCCGCCTTGTTGTAGGCAATGCCACCACCCGTGCCACCGAGAGTGAAAGCGGGACGAATGATCATCGGGTAGCTCCCGATCACCTTCTTCGCCACGTCCCATGCCTCGGTCATGTTGTGCGCCGTGCCGCTGGCCGGCACGTCCAAGCCAATTTTGATCATGGCTTCCTTGAAGCGCTGGCGATCCTCACCCTTGTCGATGGCATCGGCGCTGGCGCCGATCATGCGTACCCCGTGGCGATCCAACGCGCCGCTGCGATACAACTCCATCGCGCAGTTGAGGGCTGTCTGTCCACCCAATGTGGGAAGCAGAGCATCAGGTTTCTCGCGGTCAATGATCTTCTCAACGTACTCAGGAGTAATGGGCTCGATGTACGTGCGCGGGGCCGTTTCCGGATCCGTCATAATAGTGGCCGGATTGGAATTCACCAACACAACCTCGTACCCCTCCTCCTTGAGAGCCTTGCATGCCTGCGTGCCGGAGTAATCAAACTCGCAACCTTGTCCGATGATGATGGGGCCGGAACCTATGACTAATATCTTGTGGATCGATGTATCTTTCGGCATGGCGCAGGTATAAACTTGCAGATATATGCCACAAATGAGCTCAAATTGCAAGACAAATCAGCATGCGCCGCATGGAAATCCTTCCTCTCATCAAAATTACCAGTAAGGAGTGAAAAATGAGATTTCAAGAATTGCGAATATGACCTCCATGATGAGCTATAGAGATGATAAATCAGGAGAGAGGGGGTCCCCTGTAACAAGAGAGACTTGCATCTTCCAACTTGCAACTTGGACGCTCTTGACCGGGCAATTAGTCAACAAAACTTATGTGAATTGCAAGAATAAATGCGACATATGACAGAAATAGTTGAGGTCATGCGAAGAGAGGGGTAAAATAGTGACGG
>CANQSY010000080.1 GCA_947626635.1 uncultured Akkermansia sp. | reverse complement strand
TCAAATACTGGGTATTTTGCCGACTTTGTAGAATTGCTTTGTGGAGTCATTCCACAAAATTATACGAAGAGCGAAAACAATACGTTAACAACGACAGAAATTTTCGCGAAGAGAAGATGATTGGGCGGTCAATCTGACACATACCTCTTGCCGTTTTATTCGGAGTGAATTGCCGTGCATGAAGTTTTCTTTGAAAACTCATGATGAAAAAAATTAAAAATTTGTGTCATTATTGTAGAAAATGCGCTGGCTTACGCGTAGTAAGTGGTAACGCTCGCACACGGTGACCCCCACAGGGTCAGAAATAAACCGCGTGTTGCGTCAGGAGTACGACCCATCGAACATTATGGCATCTAAGAAAAAGCCCGCAGCAAAGATCAAAAACATCCCAAGTAAAAAAACACCCACAAAAGGGCAAACAAAGAAACCAGCCCCTGCAAAGACATCGGCGAAGAAAATAACAGCAAAGCCCGCAACGAAAGCTAAAGTTGTTGGCAAACCCGCGATGAGTTCTGCCAAGAAGACGTCTGCACCCAAGAAGCCGGTGAAGACTCCCGCCAAGAAGCCCCAACCGGCCAAGAAGACGCCTGCACCCAAGAAGCCGGTGAAGACTCCCACCAAGAAGTCCCAACCGGTCAAGAAGACGGCCGCACCCAAAAAGCCGGTGAAGACTCCCACCAAGAAGCCCCAACCGGTCAAGAAGACGTCTGCTCCCAAGAAGCCGGTGAAGACTCCCGCCAAGAAGCCGCAACCGGTCAAGAAGACGTCCGCACCCAAGAAGCCGGTGAAGACTCCCGCCAAGAAGCCCCAACCGGTCAAGAAGACGTCTGCTCCCAAGAAGCAGGTGAAGACTCCCGCCAAGAAGCCCCAACCGGTCAAGAAGACGTCCGCACCCAAGAAGCCGGTGAAGACTCCCACCAAGAAGCCCCAACCGGTCAAGAAGACGTCTGCTCCCAAGAAGCCGGTGAAGGCTTCCGCCAAGAAGCCCCAACCGGTCAAGAAGGCGGCCGCACCCAAGAAGCCGGTGAAGACTCCCGCTAAGAAGCCTCAACCGGTCAAGAAGACGCCTGCACCCAAGAAGCCGGTGAAGACGCAAGCTCCGATCCAGGAAAAGACGGTAGTCTCGGTGCAGGGTCCTGCCAAAACGCCTAAAAAGGTAGTCGATGAATCGAAGGAGGAGAAACGCCAAAAGATGCTACGGCGTAGGGAAGTTTTACGGAACCTGCGCGTCACGGCTGCGCAACTTCAGGAGTTTTTCCCTGATGATCTCACACTGAAGACCGCATTTAAAAACCTTATTGCCTTGGCAAAGAAAAATGGTGGTTATGTGACAGATGGTGACATCATTTCCGCCTTGCCCGCCGAGGGGTTTGAGGAGCAGGACACAGAGAAACTCTTTGTGCGTTTGCACGAGTTTGGGGTTGAAGTTCTGGAGGAAAATGCGGAGCCGGTCGGCTTCACGCCGGAAGACCCCAGCGTGCAAGAGAAGCTGCTCCAGCTTGAGCTGCGCGCCAACGATCAGGGTTTTCTTACCTATGATTATATCAATGACGTTCTACCCGAGAACATCATCAATCCCAAGGATCATGAGAAGATCATGGAACACTTGCGTAGCATGAACTGCAAGATCATTGATTCCTCGGAAATAGGGGAGATGAACGTCCAGCAGCAAGCTGATACCAATGCCACGCAAGAACAGGACGAGTCTGATAAATCAGCGGATCTTGACGACCCCGTACGCATGTACCTCAAGCAGATGGGACAGAAGGAATTGCTTAAACGCGAGGAGGAGGTACAGCTCTCCCGCCGTATCGATCAGGCCGAGAACAACCTGCAGAAAAGTTTGCATCACGTTGGCCTCGTAGCCACATATTACGCCGACCTTGCCCAGCGCCTCCTCCAAAATAAGGAACGCTTCGACCGCGTCGTCGCAGAAAAAAATATCGATCGACGAGAACAATACTTCAAAGAGCTGCAAAACGCCTTGACGAAACTTCAAAGTCAATTCGAAGCCGCTCAGGAATCTTACTTGCGACTTCGTAAGGCTAGAAACCGCCGTAAGGGTGTAGAAGCAGCACAGTTGGATTTCAAATCGCATATCTCCAAACTCCATGAGATTTACAAGCGCTTCTCCTACAAGCCGAAAATTTACGAAGATTTCGTGGAAAAAAACCTGCACGAGGTGCGCCAGCGCATCATTAAACTTCAGCGACAAAGGGAGAATGACCCCAAAAACCCGGTTTACAAGGATGCTCTCTCGGAACTGGAGATAAAACTGTGGATGCCCGTCAATGATTTCTTGGAGCACTACCGCGTGATGCGCTCTCACATGAAGCAGGCCAAGGACTCAAAAGGCGAGATGATCGAAGCCAACCTTCGCCTTGTTATCTCTATCGCCAAAAAATACACCAACCGAGGTTTGGCTTTCCTCGACCTCATCCAGGAAGGCAATATGGGTCTTATGAAGGCTGTCGAGAAATTTGAATACCGACGTGGCTACAAATTCTCTACCTACGCCACTTGGTGGATCCGCCAAGCCATTACTCGCTCCATTGCAGACCAAGCCCGCACCATCCGTATACCGGTACACATGATTGAAACGATCAACAAGCTCATGCGCGTGCAGAAAAAGCTCGTGCAGGACTTGGGGCGCGAACCTACGCCGGAGGAAATTTCCGAACAGTGCGGTATGTCCGTGGAGCGTGTGCGAAGCGTCCTGAAAATGGCTCAACAGCCCATCTCCATGCAGCAGCCGGTCGGCGATTCAGATGACACTTCCTTCGGTGATTTCCTTGAAGATAAGAGCGCAGAAAACCCCATGGATGGAGCTGCTTTCAACTCCCTTCGTGAGAAACTCTCTGTTGTGCTCAATACGCTCAACGAACGCGAACGTGCCGTCATCGAACAACGCTTTGGCCTGCGCGATGGCAATCCTCGCACCTTGGAGGAAGTCGGTCGTCAGTTCAATGTAACCCGCGAGCGTATCCGTCAGATCGAAGCCAAAGCTCTGCGCAAGCTTCGCCACCCCTCGCGTATTCAGAAGATCAAGGGGTTCCTCGACACAACCGCTGACTAAGCCCGTTCCTCACAGCTCCGCCGATGGAAGGTCCGTGTAATCTCAATCGCCTTCCATCGGCCTTGCTGTCGTGGTCTCCCGACCCTCCGTTCCTCCGTGTCCCTCCCCTGATGGACGTCGAATAGGTCCTGTATCATCGACTTGCCTTTCAGACGCATCCCAATAAAATTTTCCTCCGGACTCATTCAAGTCATCCATACGCTTCCCAGGCGAATGGAGTAAGCTCGTCAAAGCCCCCGCCGCTTTCCTTTCATCACGGTCCCCTCGTCCTTGAAAATTCCACTTTGCTATTGCTCAGCAACCTCGCGCGTGGCGCGCGAATTCCCCATATCGTAAATCGTAATTCGTAAATCGTAAATAGGCGGCGTCAGCCGCCTAGCGCTTTCTTTGCCATGCACGGCGCTTGTGCTTGACATTGATAGGCCCGGCATGGTAAAAATAACACGAACCCCTATGAACATTCATCATCAATTCACGCCGGAACTGGATCCGCACTTTGTTGCACCCGTACTTTGGAACAAAGCTTTTGAAGAAAAAGTGGCTGCATCGCCGGATAGCCACAGAGTTGATATAGCACTCACTCGGGCGGATGGCACCTGCTTCCGCTGGGGCGCTCAACTTCTCCCCGCGGGTCCGGAAAATGAAAAGCTGAACAACCACTACGTTGAGCGTACTGTCAAGTTCCTCCTTTGGATGAAAGGCGGCTGCACCATCATGGTGGCCGGGGACGACAAGGTCGCGGATATGCTCGCCTCAACCTACTGTCAAGGTGGAGCCCGTGAATTCGATTGGGACTTTATCGGTAAGTTGATCTATGACCAACCTATCAAAGTCGTTAAAGTCGCCTCCGCCGCTGATCTTCCTGCAGAGCACATGACCTCTATCGCGCTTGGACGCAACCTCGATGGCTACCGCATCGGGTTTGATCTCGGAGGTTCCGACCGCAAGGCTGCCGCCGTCGTCAATGGCGAGGTCGTCTACTCCGAAGAAGTCGTTTGGAACCCCTACCACGAAAAGGATCCTAACTACCACTTGGAGGGAGTGGATGATTCCCTGCTGCGTGTAGCCAAGCATCTGCCGCAGGTGGACGCTATTGGCGGTTCAGCCGCCGGAGTGTACGTGAGCAATGAGCCGCGTGTGGCATCTCTCTTCCGTGGTATCTCGCCGGACGATTTCCGCAACGTGATTCGTCCCATGTTCCACACCCTGCAAAAGCGCTGGAGTGAGCGCATGGGGAAAAATGTTCCGTTTGAAGTTGTGAATGACGGCGAGGTGACCGCACTGGCGGGCGCCATGGGAATGAACGACGACGCCGTGTTGGGTATTGCGATGGGAACTTCTCTTGCCTCCGGCTACGTGGACCCGGAAGGGCACATCATGCCCTGGCTCAATGAACTTGCCTTCGTTCCCGTCGACTACCAGGAAGACGGCGGAGTGGACGAGTGGTCTAAAGACAAGGGCGTTGGCGCCATGTACTTCTCCCAGCAAGCTGTGGCCCGCCTCGCTCCACGCGCCGGCTTCGACTTCGGAGATTTGTCCTTCCCCGAGCAGCTCAAGAAGGTCCAGGCTGCCATGGCAGAAGGAGATGAGCGCGCCCGCAGGATATACGAAACCATCGGGATTGAGTTTGGTTATTCCGTCGCCTACTTCTCGCGATTCTACTCCGTGCGCAATCTCCTCTTCCTAGGACGGGTCGCTACGGGTGAAGGAGGACAAATCATCATCGACAAAGCCAATGAGGTGCTACGCGCCGAGTTCCCGGAACTCCATATCAATCTTTGTGTGCCGGATGAACGCACTAAGCGACACGGTCAGGCAGTAGCGGCAGCTTCCCTCCCCAAACTTTGATCCCTACTTCCGCTAGCGAGCATGGCTAAAGGCTCCGAAATATGGGTCTGTCCTCGCTGCCGTACGCAGGTGGATATTGCCCCGCTTGGTCTGTATGCAGAAGTGTGCTGTCCTAACTGTCTACACACGGCTCGTGTGCACATGCAGCTGGGTAACTTCCGTCTTGACAGGGTACTGGGCGTCGGCGGCATGAGCGTTGTTTACCGCGCAATGGACGTGGTTCTCAACCGACCCCTCGCGCTCAAAGTGCTCAATGACACTTTCCGCGACCAGCCGGAACGCATCGAACGCTTCGAAAATGAAAGTGCCATGATGGCGCGCGTGCGCCATGAAAATGTCACTTCCGTCTATTCCGCCGGACGAGCCTACGGACAATTTTACATCGCCATGGAGCTCGTGGAGGGGAAAAACCTCGAGCACATGGTGAGCGTCGATCATCCTTTAGCTCCCCTCTTCGCTCTGGACATCATCGGGCAAGTGGCAAATGGGCTGCGGGCCGCGCAAAAAGCCGGTCTGCTGCACCGCGACATGAAGCCCGGTAATATCCTCATCACTCCCTCCGGTAAGGCCAAGGTCATCGACTTTGGTCTCGCCGTGGACAGCGTCAAAGGCGATACGGAAGAAATCATCTGGGCCACGCCCTACTACGTGCCGCCGGAGACGCTGAAGCGTGAGCCCGAGGATATGCGCACGGACATCTATGCGCTGGGAATGACCCTGCGTTACTTGCTCACCGGCATTGAACAATTTGAGGGTCCCACAGACTCGTTGACAGCTCTCCTCGAGACAAAGAAAGCTCAACCCTCCTTTGCCAAGCAACGCCCGGACATGGATTCACAGCTGACGGATTTTGTGGATCACATGACGGAGTTCTCTCCCTCCAAGCGTCCGGCAAATTACGATGAGGTGCTCGAAGAATTGCGCGAAGTGCAGGCCCACCTCACCGAACTGCAAATTGACCAAAAGCAGCTTGAAAAGAAACGTTCCTCAGCCATTTTTCGCTATGGCGCAATTGCCGCCAGCATCGGTCTGGGTATCGGACTCGCTCTTTTTGTCTCCTCCCACTTCAACGGATACGAGCGCTACAAAAGTGTGCCGCTCGAAACCTTCTCTTCAACTAATCCTGATGAGTCAGCTCTCCGTGATGCTCTCCTCGTCATGCAACAGGGAAAGTACGACCAGGCGGCAAGTGATCTCCTTAAACTCGCGGAAGAAACATCGGAACCTGGGATGGGAGCGTGGGCGGCTCTGTTGGTGCAGAGGATATCGGGACTCTGCACGCTGCAGGATGAACATGCGGAAGAGAAAGCCTTCCAACTCTTGACAAAGCATCTGGCGCAGAGTGAACACGCAGCGCCGGCCGCGCTGCCTTTCCTCAACTATATCCGGGAGCATTGGAACACTCCTCCATGGAAAATGAATGTTTGGTTGCAGGAAAAGGAAACCCTGGGCTGTACCAATGAGGCTGAGCTCGCGGAAGCAATCAGGAAACTCGAGGGAACAAAGTTACCGGCCGTCGTTGAGCAAATGGAGTGGTACCGCCTTGCCCTCCGCGCTCTACGCCTTGGCAGTGATTCCCAGCTCTCTGCTTGTTGTGACCATGTGAAAAAGGTGACGCCGAATCTCGGCGACTACTCGGGATTTGCTCCCCTGTATGAAAGCAATGCCGATTTGTTTCCTCTTCTGCGCAACATCCTCGCTCATGAGGATATGCTGCGCCTCATGCAACAAGTCGCGTCGTCCGGTCCCTCGACGGCCTTCCTCGACTCCCTTAAAAAAATTGCCGATGATGCCTCCCTTGCCCCTCGTGTACGTACCATGGCACGGATTCGTGTTGATGCCACGAATCTCGCGCAACACATGAGCGCTCTCCTCTGCCGTCATCTGCCAACACGCTGCAAAGACGGTATGTCTCTTGACGCCATGCTGAATCAGATAGGGAAAGACCCGGGGCTGCCTGATTCTCCGAAATTCACGGTTTCATCACAGCAATTAGACCACGGACATACCGCTGAGCGGGCAATGGATGGTGACCTTTTGACCCGCTGGTGCGCCAATGATGGTCATCCCGGTCATAGCTGGGAAGTGACCTTGCCGCGCAGCATATCCGTCGGCAACATCGTCATCTATTGGGAACACGCCACCAAGCAGCACGTCGTGCTGGTCGCCTCTGATCGTTCCGGTAAGAGCTTCTCCAAGGAGTTTGAAAAAGATTCTGACACCTCCACCATACCCCTCGACGGCATGTCCATCTCTTCTCTGCGTCTCACAATGAGCAACACGAGAGCCTTTAATTGGGCCTGCATCCGCGAGGTTAAGTTCTTCGATCCTCAGGGAAACGCTATCGCCTTTCCTCCTGATACCTCATCCCGAATCCCTTCCCCCATCATCGCAGATATCTATTCCGTCAATCAATTTTTCCGTGTAACCTCTCAGCAGCAACTCCTCCAACAACACTACTTGGGTGCGAAGGACTGTCCGCACTCTCAAGACTTCCTTACCATTGTCAAGGGCTGGCAGGAGCTCCTCAAAAAAGACCCCGAGCCCCTCAGCTCCTCCTTCCAAAAACTCTATTCCCTCACTCCCGAGTCGGTGAATACCATCATCCACCTCTGCCGCCGGGCGCGGCTTGTCACCGTTTTGCCCGGAAAGAGCCTCGTTTTCGACATCGGTATGCCAACATGGCAAGGAATGCAAACGATACTTACGGACGCGCAGGCCCGATACTTCCGCGAACGTGGTCTCGTGCGCGTAGAAGACCAAGAAATGGTTGCCATGCTGGGACTGAAACAAGAGCGCCACATGAACTTCACCCTGCTGCAGGGAGTCATCCAGCCCGTTCCGCGTCCTATCGCTGAACACTTCCGCGATACCGGTGCCGGTCGTCTCCTCCTCTCCGCCGATGACTTGGAGGGCTGCGCCGACTTTTTAAGTGAGCGTCCCCTCTCCTTCCTTCTCCTTCGCACTCCTGACTTTTCTTGAAGCCGACGTGAAGGAAATTCGCGCAATCTCCTTAAGGTAAAACTTGCAAAATGAGCTTCGTCGTGTTATAGTCGGCGCCGCAGATTTATTTACATCCTATGGCCATCAAACTATTTATTCCCGGACCGACCGTCGTGTCGGATGAGATATTGCAGGAGTTGAGCAAGCCCATGATCAGCCACCGCTCAAAGGCTGCCTCGGAGCTTCAAAAGCACATATCGGACTACATGCAGAAGGTCCTGTTCACTCAAAATCGCATTCTGCTTTCCACCTCCTCCGGTTCCGGACTGATGGAAGGAGCTATCCGCTCCTGCACGGCAAAACGCGCTGCAGTTTTCTCCATCGGCGCTTTCGGCGACAAGTGGTTCAAGATGGCAAAAAGCAATGGCGTGCCGGCTGATAAATTCTCAAGCGTCATGGGCGAACCCACCACACCGGAAATGGTCGATGCCGCTCTCTCCACCGGCAAGTATGACCTGATCACCGTTACTCACAATGAAACGTCGTCCGGTGTGCAAAACCCCGTGGAGGAAATAGCCGAGGTCATGAAGAAATACCCCGATGTCGTGTGGTGCGTGGATGCCGTGTCCTCCGCCGTCGGTTCAAAGATCGAGACGGACAAACTGGGTATTGACGTGCTGATCACTTCCACGCAGAAAGCTCTTGCCTTGCCCCCTGGTCTCGCCATCTGCGCTGTGAGCCGCAAGGCATACGAACGCACGGAGAAGGTCGAAAACCGCGGGCTCTACTTCGACCTGAGGAATCTCTGGGACTTCATCGACAAGAAAAACTACCAGTACACCTCTACCCCGTGCCTCTCACTCATGTATGCTTTGGAGCGCCAGCTTGTGCACATTGTGGACGAAGAAGGCATAGAGGCTCGCTTCGCCCGCCACGAGCAAATGGCTCAGTTCACCCGCGCGTGGGCGGACGAATATTTCCGCGTCTACCCGAACCGTAAATACCTTTCCAAGACCCTGACTGTCATCGATGCTCACCCCAAGGGCCGTGAGGAGCTCATCTCCATCCCCGAGCTCAACAAAGCCCTCGCCGAACGCAATATGCAAATCGGTAACGGCTACGGCGACCTCAAGGATAAAACCTTCCGCATTGCTCACATGGGCGAGCTCACCATGGACGACATGAAGGAGGTAACCTCCGCTATTGTGGATATCCTCCATCTCGCCTAACTGTCCTGGCTTTTTCTCATGTTTCCGCTTTTCACTCTCCCTTACCAGGTGATGTACTACGACACCGATTGCGGCGGCGTCGTGCACAACTTGGCCTACCTCCGGTGGGTCGAGGAATGTCGCACAAAGATGTCCACGGCTATCGGCATCGACTGGGCTCGCCTGGCTAAGGAGGAGAATCGCCACTGCGTTCTCGTAAGCCACGAGGTGCATTATCACTCACCGGCCTTTGTGGCGGACGAAATTCGCGTGCTGGGCGGCGTGGAGAGTGTGGAGAAGTCCTCCATCTTCTTCCGTTTTGAGATTCGTCGTGCAGAGAACGACAAGCTCTGCGTCACCGTGCGGCAGCGCCTCGCCCTCGTCCAAATGCCTCAGGGACGCCCATGTCGCATCCCTGAGGAGTGGAAGAAGCTCGCTCCCTCCTCCGCCTCCTGAACAAAGGCTCTCGGCATCACAGTTCATCGCTCTTACCGCCCGCTTCGCCTGCGCCCTACCGGGGTAAGGAGTCGTGAGGCGACTCGAAGCAAAACGACCGGAGGCCGAAGTCGGATTAGACATAGCCTGCAAGACGGTATAGCGTTACCATAAACCTTTCTATACAGTCACCACGTACGTTCTTCCACCACCGATGCTCTTGCATCGCACACTCCGCGCGAAGCGCGCATTATTCCCACATCGTAAATCGTAAATAGGTGGCGGAACGCCACCAGGCGTCCCAGCAGCTTTCCTCATAACACCCCGCCATGATTGGTCCCACCACCAATGCTTGCGCATTGCATATCCCGCGCCTTCGGCGCGCTAGCATCCAAATCGTAAATCGTAATTCGTAAATCGTAATTCGTAAATCGTAATTCGTAAATCGTAATTCGTAAATCGTAATTCGTAAA
>CANQSY010000079.1 GCA_947626635.1 uncultured Akkermansia sp. | reverse complement strand
TCCTGCTGTTTCTTCATGTGATGTAACCTCCTTTCGTGAGAGTAAAAAACTCTCTATCCTTATTATAGCTATCCATTGGGATCTGTCACCACATAGGAGCTGTGCATCTGCATTAAATTCGGCTTAATAAAGAAACGGGTCTTGCCGGAACCGCTGCCGCCTACCACAAGGACATTCTTGTTGCGGGCATGGGCGGGGTTCTTTGTCCGGCCCGACATCATCAAGCCCTCGGTCAGCGTCAGGATGATGTTGTTTTCCGGCTTGGGATCCATGAACGGCGCAATATCCGCTTTTGTTCCCCAGCGCGCGGAGCCGTACTCTACATTCTGCCGGTATTTCTTGGCGTTCTTGCCCCGAAGGTAAACAGCGGCGCGCATAATGGCTGTTCCGGCAATACCGGCCAGCCAGTCCATACCGTTACCCGGCCACAGGCTTTGGAAAGCAAGGGAAAACCCTTCCGATAACCCCAGAACCTTTGCGGAGATGTCCGCGCCGGGAGCGACGCGGATCGCCTCGCCGACATTGGCAAAGACGATAACGAAAAGCAGGTACGGCAAATTTGGGAGCAGGTTTTTTTTCAGGGTATCGGTCATGTTCACAGTTCCGGTCCTCCATGCTCCTTGTTCTTCACACGGTCGCGGCCGATGGACTGCGCCAGCTCCTTAAACTTGCGAAGCTGTGCAAGCAGCGAAGGCCGGCTGCCGCGGGTCAGGTCCTTTTGCGTGTATTCCTTAAAAGCGGCGGTCAGGGCGTCCGCCTGGTTCGCCTTGAAATACACGGTCCATTTCGGCGGGTCCGTGCCAAGCTCCTTTTCAATATGGTAACGCACCTGATGTTTCCGTGCGTACCGCTCGAAAGAATGGATCCGCCCGGTCACTTCAATGGAATTGCTGCCGCCGTCCCTGCCGGCCAGCCGCTTCATGCTGTTGCGGCCCACTTTAGGGGTATTGCGTTCCTGTTCCATTTTTCGCAGCGTGGCGGCAATCGCGGCTTTCAGCACTCGGCCGGTCAGCTTTGCGGACTGGACGGAGATCGATACGGTCCTTTGTTCAAGTTCTTCCTGCATTAGCATCCTCCTTTCTCACATAATAAGCAGAAAAAGTCAGCGGGCGTCCGCCCGATCACCTGCTGGCGCGGGGTCCGCTCCATGTCTTTGGCCGTCTGTTCCACTAAAAGCCGCGCATGTTTCAGCAGCGTCTTTATCATGGAGGCGGGGTTATCCACCTCGGCAAGATGTTCCGTCATGCCTTTACATTCTTCCGGCAGATATTCCGCCATATCCTTGCAGACATCCGTAAGGTCTCCCATAAAGCCCCAGCAGCTATCGGACAGTTCGCCGTTTTTATACAGCTCAAAGCCGTAACACTCGCCGCGCAGGTAGGAATCGTAAGCCTCAACCTCGCCGCGGAGCAGGTTTTCCGCCTTCTGCCGGATAGCGCCGGTCATACGCTCGCCGCCAAACTCTTTCAGGGCGGCCTCCTTTGACACATATATCCACCCGACCTGCCCGCTGTCCCAAGGGTCGTGAAAGCTGGTGGTTTTCATGGAGAGGCCGCTGTGATCCATCAGGAACAGGGGCAGCATGATATACTTTTGGGAGATAACATTCATAAGCGCATTGTCAACCGCACGTTCGTCGGGGTTCGGGCCGGTCATTTTCCGGCTCCAGACCATATTTACCGCATGTTCATACCGTTCCATGCCGCGCTCGTCGTTGCCAACGGTTTTCAGGTACATTTCCCGCAGAAAATCATCTTTATCAATGTAGCTGTGTTCATCGCCCAGCGCATAGCGGCGGTGGAAGCAGACCATCGTTCCGAAAGTTTCGTCTACTTCGCGGGGGCTGATTAAAAGGTCGTCAGGCTGGACTACCAGCATATAAGGTTCCTGTGAAGCCATCAGCATGACATCAGCCCCTTTCCGGTTCTTTTTTCCTGTCCGGCGCTTTCGGCTCCGCCTGTGGGATCTGTTTTTTGGCAGAATCAAGCTGCTCCTGGACCGACTCGCCGCGTTTTGCCTCCGGCTGTCCGGGTTCGCCCAAAAAGCCGGGCAGTTCCTTGAAGCCGATACTGTCCACATAATAGGCGGTGCTGATCCCGCCTTCATGCAGGACTACCACGTCAGAGACCGAAAGGGAATGGCCTTTGAAGTCTGCTGGGCGGTTGATATTCAGATCCCGGTAAATATCTTCCAGAGAGCTGCCGGGATCCCGCTGGGCCGTATAGACCATCAGGTAGTTGTTGCGATCCACCGAAAGCCCGCGTGACTGCACCCAATCATAGGACATGAACCGCAGGTCGTCCGTACTGTCGGAAAGGCTGAGCTGATAAACGGAATAAGCAGAAATGCCGTACTCTTTTTCATAGGAAGAAACACGGTCTAAAAGCGGCCGGATTTCCTCGCCCAAATGCCCGTCCTGTTCCACAGAAGCCAGACGCATACGAATGGCGTCAGTCCTACCGGAGAGCAGTTCGGCCGCCATGCGGTCTGTTTCCTCCTGCGGATCCCGGTCCATCCCGGCATAGGCGTCGCTGTTCTCCCGGAAGAATCTTTCCAGGTCAGAGGCCAGTTGCGTTGAAGTTTCTTTACGCGCGGCGGCCTCTTTCTGCTGGCGCTCGATTTCCTCCTGCGGAACCGACTGTTTGACGGCCAGATACTTGCCCGCGATCCGCACGAATTTTTCCGGGCACAAAAACTGCTCCGTGTACTTTTTCATCAGGTCGTCCGAAAGGGAAGCAAAACTTTCCTCGCCCAACCCCACAATCAGAAACTTCCCGGCGATGATGTCATACACGTTGCCGGTGTCGTCGGTAAGGGCGCGGTTCAAGGGCAGCCCCATGAGCTTTCCTTCCTCGTTGCAGATCAGCGCCACAGGGTCGTCGTAAGGGTAGACGGCCTGAATGTCGCCGCCGACCGCCGCCTGCAAAGACTCCAGGCCGGGCTCGATCTCCGCCTCATGTGGGATCCTGCCGGGTTCCACCATTAAAATCTTCATCGGTCAATGTCCTCCTTTCGCTTTGCTCCGGGGGCAGTGGGAGCGCCCTCCGGGATCCTGGCGGCATTGAGCTTTCCCAGGACGGAAGGCTTTTTCCCCTCCGGTGCGGAATCGCCGCCTGCCAAGGCGCCCAAAACCTCGTCAGCGGTGCGGTCCGATTTTTCAGATTCCCGCCCTTCGACGGTATAGCCGGGAAGGAGCAGGCCGTTCACTTCAAAATGCTTTGCGTACTGCTGCGGGATTGGCGGGGAGATCTCGGTAAACAGATGGGCAAAGGCTTTTTTTCTGCCCTCAATGTACTTCGCAGCGGCAGCCTTGTCGGTATAGCGTTTCTCGCGCTGGCCGGCGATGTAGTTTCCTTGCCGCTCATGCGTATTCAGCCCTACGTCCCAGGTCACATACCAGGCGACAGGCTCCATTTTCTGTGTTTCACGGTTGTATTTGGTTGATTCATAGACGCGCACCCACATTTTATAGACCATGTTGCTGATCTCATCTGAGTCATTGGCATCGTCATGCCGCCACTGGTTCGACGTATGCCCGATGGCGGGCGTGCGGAGATATTCTATCGCCTTATCCAGCAGCATCGTCATGCCGGCCTGATGTTCCCATTGCATAAGGGAAATTTTCAGATCCTCAAATACTGCCTGCTCCGCGGCGACGCTCTTTTCCCGCAGGGCGCGCAGGTCGTCAATGCCGGAGCGGGCAAACGGCGACAGATCCGCACCCTCCGGTGAGAAGGAAAGGCTGTGTTCCAGCTTTATCTTTTTCCCCGGATCCAGGTTGTCGCCATAGTCGTAGACTTTATAAAAATCCAAAGTTTTCAATAAGATCCTCCTGTCTGTTATATTTCCGGCTCATTCTTTTTTGGTTCTTTCGGCGTGGCCGGCGCCGCCGTTTTTTGCGTTTTAGCCTGCGCAAGCTGATCCAGCACGGAAGGCTTATCCCGGTCCGGCTGTCGGCCCTCTATGCGGTAGCCCGGCAGAAGCCGCTCGCTGACGGTAAAATTCTCCGCATACTTTTCCGGGATCGGTGGTGAAAGCTCTGAAAACAGCTTGGCATAAGCGGCGATACGACCGTTCAGGTATTTTCCCGCAGCCGCCCGGTCGTCGTATGTCTTTTCCTGCCCCGCAATGCGGACAGTCCAGTTTTCTTTCGGCGTATTCAAAGAGAGAGCCCATTCTACCGTCCAGCGGGGAGCCGGCGGCTTGCCTCTCCAAGGGTTCCGGTGGGTGTCCTCATGTATCCGGCAGATCATTTTATAGACCTTGTTGCTGATGAAACGCTCACCGTCCTTGCCTCCTGCCCATTGGTTCCCGGTATGTTCGGCGGCGGGAGTTTTCACATAGTCCATGGCCCGAAAAAGCCGCTGCGTCACCGCCGCCTGTTTTTCCCATTGGTTTGCCGCCGCCTGCACGATCTGAAACGCCTTGTTTTCGCCTGCCGTGCTTTCATCGATCATAGCCTGCAACTGCTCCGGGGTTTTCACGATCAGGTCGGACAGGTCGTATTGTTCGAAGTAGATAGACCGGTCCAGTTTCAGTTGCCGTCCCGGAAGCAGGGTGTCATACGGAAAAGACAAATACTCTTTTGGTTCCTCTGGCATACGCATCCCTCCTAAATCTCCGCCTCATGCGGTTTCTTTACGACTGCCTGCGGCACGGGCTTTTTTTCCGACGCCCTGGCCTGCGCAAGCTGATCCAATACCGAAGGCCGTCCGCTGCCGAACATGGAAAGCTGCCCGTCCGGCGCCTCCCGGAGAGTGGAAACCTGCAGTGGCAGGGTAACGTCCTCATGGGTGAGAATGTGCTGCAATTTCAGGTCTGCGACGATTTCATCAAACACCGCGTTGATGGCCTGCCGTTCCTCTCCTTGGGGAAAGGCACGCAGAAGGGAGGTAGTGCCGTCTTTTTCTGTAACGATGGCCATGGCGCTTTCCGCATGGCCGGCAAGATAATCCGAATCATAGGGCAGCTTATCCAGAATGTAACAGGCGAAGGCCCTTGCCGTCATTTCCACGTTGCTGTCCCAATAGCCGCCGTCTTTTTCACATTCTTTCCCCATCTGCTTGGAATTGCGGTAGTAGTTGGTTTCGGTACGGCCGATAACAGGCGTCTGGCCTTCCTTCATCCCATGAAAGATCTGCTCGAAGGTTTCCAGCCGGTCACGTTCGCTTTTGGGGATCACCCGGCCGCTGATGGATTTCTTTAGCGCGCTGATCTTTTCCACGGTGCCGATCTCGCCGGATAAAAAAGCGGCTTTCAGCGCCGCATACTGTTCCATAGTGCTTTCCTCCCCATCCCTCTTGAAAGAGTAGAGCACCGCGGAATCCAGCCAGCTTTCCGCATTTTTACGCATCCGGGCGTCCTGCTGTTCTTTCCGGCTGGCCGCCTGCTCCGGCGTCTCCGGCTTATATTTCATCGTTTCAACCAGCTTCGCAAACAGCGGATATAGTCGGGGCTGGTCGGAAAGAAAACCATTTGCGCCCATTTTCCCGCCCAGATAATCGTCAAAACCGTGCCACCATTCATGCGCCAGAGAACCGGCGCCGTGCATTTTCGTAAGATTGATGACCTTGCGCAGCGGCTCATAATGCGCCGCCGCGTTGCCGCTGCCGCGGGCACCGAAAGCAATCGCAAGCGTACCCTGGAAAGCGATGTCCTTATCGCTGATCTGCAGCGCGGCCGCCAGATCTTTCAGCGCCTCAAATCCCATGTTGAGAGAAGCCTGCCGGTCGTTCTGGTTCATCCAGTTCCCAAATTCACCGCCGCGGAAGCCGAAGGCATCCAGATAGTCCTGCCCGGTTATATTCTGGCCGCTCCGGTAATCGGGGCCGTCCCGCCGGACATGTTCAAGCTGTTTGGGGACAAAGCGGATCTTTCCGCCTTTGCTCCGCTGTTTGGCAAACTCCTGCACCCAGCGCAGGGCCGCCTCGCGGGACGCTAAATTGGTCTGGATGATGGAATATCCTTTGGTGACATAGTAGGTGCCGGGTTTCCAGTCGTTATTTTTGGAATAGCTGTTTTTCCCGTCATAGTAATGCAGCGCATAGCCTGCCGGGACTTTTTGCTCCTTCGGGACGCCAAACTGTTCCTTCTGGGCCTTCTGAGTAAAATACCGCTCGAACCAGGATTCAGAGCGGATATACAGTGTTTGGGCTATTTTGTTTGTAATGACGGGATTGGCCTGCCCCTTATCCGTTGCGGTATGATGCCGCCCGCCGGCCCAGCCGGTGACCTCACGCACATACCCGTTATCTACCAGAAAGCGGTCGTAAACCCGCATGGCGTCGTCAACGGTCCGCACATCTTCAACGGCGGCCTGCAACTGCCGGACAGTCTCGATATATTCTTTCTGCCGGGCAAGCCGTTTCTCCGGCGTATCATCCGAATAAAGGTATTGCGGGGAGGCGTGCAGGCTGTCCCGCGCCTTTTTGACGAAATAGACGACACCAAGGGGCACACCGTCGTCAAGCATGGCCTGATAGTCCGGCTTTTTCCAGACGTTATCTTTCTTGACATATTTCTCCGCCTCACGGCCATTCATGCCGTTAAGGTCGTCCACATACAACCCGCGGTCACGCCACAGGTCTTTTTTTGCGCCGCCTATTTTCTCTCCAAAATCTTCATGCTGATTGGAAGGCAAATCGGTTTCCTCCTTTCGGTTTTATCGTTCCGGTGCCGGAGGACGCTTTTCCGGCTGAATTTCTTTTGGTATGCGTCCTAAAAGGCGGTCTGTCTCACGGCTGCACAGCCGGTCCAGAGCGCCCAGATCCTCCGGCCGGACGGCAAATTCACGATAATGCTCATACCAGAGGCCGGTCGTAACTACGGTAATCGGGGCTATCTTTTCAGGGCCGGAAGGCAGCAGACGGTAGACCGGCGCTTCGTTATAGAGAAGCATCTGTTTGGCGATGGAAAGCGGTATCCGGTATTTATCCATGTCCGGATTTTGAGCATCCATCATGTATTCCGTGTTAAGCCGTTCTTCCAAGTATTCATCGGAAACATGAAATGCCTGCGATTTCCACCGGTTAGATACACCTGCATAATGCCGGCGTATGTTGTCCATTGTTTCGGGATCATAGCGGAAGCCCCAGCTTTTCAGCGACAACTTTTCGTATGGCTCCATAGCGTGCCATTTCTCAAGGCCAATTACTTCTTCCTTTCCGTCTTTTCCCTCAACAGCAACACCGACGGGGTGGCAGGTATGGCTTTTCACGTCACTGCGCAGCGTGTTCAGATCCATCATCATAACGCTGCCGTGGAGCCGTCCATCCTCGGAACGGTCGGCATGGAACAGGAAGGCCCTTGCGCCAAGAAACTCCGTCGTGAAAATCATTTGGTGCATATCTGCGGTAGAACGGTAGACATCCAAGGCATCATGCAGTAACATGTGATCGCGCCCCATGATAGCGATATAATCCGATGCAGGCGTTACCGTAAAGACTCGCATGTTGTATTCACACTCACGCAGAAAATCACCCGCCAGGACATGAAGCTCATAGGCGAACCGTGTAATGTCCGTGTCCTCGATAAAATGGATTTGGGGAAGTGGATTACTGGCCTGCCCGTGTTCCATAGCCGAGCTGCTATCCGGTTCTGCCATTATGAATCCCTCCCGTCTGCCCGTGCCTGCTCACCGGCGATCTTGCCGACGATTTCCGGCCCCGTCTCAAAAACCTGCATAAGCCGTTTGGCCGTCCCGCAGGGTTTCACGGCGCCGCTGGTCCAGAGCCGAACAGTGCAGGGTGTGACGTTCATCAGCAGCGCAAAGCCTTTTTCGTTCATATCCAGTTTTTTCATCAGCGCCTTTATCATGGCGGGGGTGTACTCCGGACAGCGGGCGGCGCCGGCAATCATCTGTAATGCAGTCGATTCCGTTTTCATATCGTTTGATCCTCATAAATAGAAATTGCCGCCTGTTTTTCACGGCGGCATTGGCGGTTTCCCTGTATTTCCTGCAATTTGATCTGCAGCTTTTCGTTGTAGTCCTTCCCGGTGCGGGGAGGGTTGACGCTGACACGGATCCGTCTGAATCGTGGATCCGTGCGCAGCAAAGTCTTGATTTTCCGGGCATTCACGATCCCGGCAAGGTCATTGTCCATGTAGAGAGCCACACGCCGGATCTCCGGGTGACGTTCCAGAAAGGACACCAGCGCAACCGGTGATGTGCCACCAAGAGATAGGCGGTAGCCGTCCCATTTCCATCCTTCCAGCTTTTGGAGCGTGGCATGAGAAAGAGCATCGATAGGGGCCTCGAATACGGCAAGCTGCTGGCTGCCAGGGCGTTGCGGCGGGTAGCAGAAACTAAACCGCTTATCGCTGCCGCTGACATCCTTTTTCAGATTTCCGGCCAGACTGCGCATACAGGCAAACCTTGCTTTATTCTCGTCGTCCCTGCCGACAAAGACGCAGACGGCCTCACCGTTATGCCTCGCCTCATACAATAGGCCCAGCCGCATACACCGGCTTATAACGTCGGTATTGATCCCCCTGCGCTGCAAATAGGAAACCATAAAGGTCGCGCACCGCTTTGCCCAGGGCAGAGAAAAAGGCTTGGTAGGGGGCTTGGGTTTTGGCGGTGCGGAGGCATAAGAAACTGCCGACTGTCCGCTGCCGCCGACCAGCGTATTTACGGCGTCCACAAGATTCTGACCGCGGATCTCGATCAGATAATCCAGGGCGTTGATTTTCCGGCCCCGGCTGTTCCAGTACCAATAGCCGTGATGGTAAACCAGGCTATCATGTTCCCGGTGTCGGTATGTATCCGGTCCGACCCGTTTCAGCACACCGCGCTCATACGTTTGCAGATAGGCAAGCAGATCCGCGTTCCTGGCCTGCGCGATCTGCTCTTTGCTCACGCCGGGCATGGATCATGCAAGGTTCCCTGTTTCATCTCGCGTTCCTCCTTTCTGAATCAGTATCCATAGAGGTCATGGTTGACCTCGGCTCTGTAAAAGCTGTCCATCGTCGTTGGGGCGTTATACAGCGCCGCCAGAAGATATGCCTTGATGTTATTGACCTTGGTGGTGTTTTTGTCGATACAGTCAAAGACATACTCCAGGTGGGACGAATTGAGTTTGAGAAAACGGCTCTTGACGACCTCACGCGGGAAGTCGTCTCCGGCAATGCGGATATAAGGCCGCTTAGAAAGAATCGTCTCCAGTATGAGCTCCACGGTTTCGTCCATACGTTCCACACCGTAGCGGGGCACAAGGCAGTCGTACTCGATATTCTCTCTGACAATTTCACGATAAGCGTTCACCAAATCAATCCTATCAATCCCATCCGGGCGGCTTGCCGCTGCCGGCGCAGCCGGATAGATTGATTGATGGGTCCTTGATCCATCCGTAATTGATTTTTTCGTTTTTGATGAATCAGTATTTAATTGTGCCGGATTTTCCAGTTCAGGTTTTCCCAGATCAGGTTTCTCCTGTTCTGGTTTTACCTGTCTTGGATTTTCCCGTTTAGGTAAAAAGGTTTCCGTATCAGCCTTTACCGGCTTTTCATGTATGGTGTACTCTATATCGCCCAACTGTCCGTTTTCATTGCGGAGGCGCTGGCGGGTGAGATAACCGTGCCGCTCCAGCTCTTTCAGGGCGGTGGAGATAGAATCAACGCCATCCTTGCAGATATGCGCAAGTCCCTTTGTGGTGTAATCCCAATTTTCCGGCAGCGACAACATAAGAGAGAGAAGCCCCTTTGCCTTCAGGGACAGGTCGGTATTGCGCAGATGGTGGTTAGACATAACGGTGAAGTCCTTTGTTTTTTCAACACGGAATACAGCCATTTGAAAGCCTCCTTTCCTCAAAAATTTTAGGACCGACCTGTTTTACAGTTCACGGTCCCGATGATCGTAATGTAAGTGCCCTGCGGCTACTTTTGCGTGGTTCCTGATTTTGATAAATCCCTTGTCCTGGTTTTCCAAAAAACGCTGATACCCTGTGTCGGTAAGGAACAGCCGCATACGGTCGCCCTTGTCGCCAACAGGGGAATCGTTTGATAATACATCAAAGACGACCATGTGCCGGGTATCGGCGTCGAACCGCTCCAGCGCCATAATGTCATGCCCCTTTAACCGCTCCGCGCCGGACCGCTGCCTGGCCTCGGCCAAAAGTTCCCCCATTGT
>CANQSY010000078.1 GCA_947626635.1 uncultured Akkermansia sp. | reverse complement strand
GTTATGTCGAGGTGTTCCGTTGAGAATTTCACTCTCAACTCCCCAGATTATACCACCTCGGATTAATAGTGTACGATCTCAGGGAATTCGCGCGCAAGGCGCGTTCCAGCAAAGCCGCCGAGGGCTCGGAGGCGGATTGGACAACGCGTGAGAGTTGCCCGAAGGGCGGCGCTGAGTCAATGGGGCGGCGGTGAGTCAACATAAACCGTAAATAGGTGGCGGAACGCCGCCCCCGCTTATTGGGGGTGTTTCTTCATGGAACAGATGTGACGGCGCGTTGTGCAGGGAAAAATTTGTGCTTGACATGCATCGATTTTAGGATAAGATGGGCGCTCGCCCGCAGCGGGCCGACAACTTTAACACCAGTCTGAAATCATGAGCAAAAGAACATACCAGCCCTCTAAACGGTGCCGCAAGCGTCAGTTCGGTTTCCGCAATCGCATGGCATCAAAGAATGGGCGTGCCATATTGGCGCGCCGTCGAGCCAAGGGGCGTAAAAGATTGCTGCCGAAAGGCGCAGAGGTGCATTACAAACGCCACACGATTCAGCACGGCGTGTGATGGGGCGTCTCCGCAGGGAGGGGTAGCAGTCCCGATGCGTGAAACTTTACCCGCAGCATGAAGTGGTCATGGCCATGCAACTGCAAAGGCGCCATACGATAAAGCGAGCCGGGGATTTTGCGTATGTACGTGCAGAGGGGCGTAGCTGGAAGGGGCGCTATATCGTGCTCAACGTGGCGGCGAGGCGGTTGAACGGAGACGGGAATGACTCGAGGTTCGGTATCATCACAACGAGACGGATAGGAGGGGCGGTGGTGCGGAACAGGCAGCGCCGTAGGATTCGCGAGATCCTTCGCGCGCACGGAGCCCCTTTGGAACACGGACGGGATGTCGTCATCGTTGTCAAAGTGGCGGGCGGGGAGGCAGACTACGCAGGATTGAGGGAGGATTTTATTCGACTGGTAGAACGGCAACAACGCGCAGAAAAGAATGAGGTATGCTGAAGCGATTCATGATAGGCGCGGTGCGGTTTTATCAGAGGTATTTAAGTAAGCCGTTGCATGCAGCAGCGGGGCCGATGTCGGGGTGCAGGTTTCAGCCGAGTTGCTCCGCCTATTTTATCAAAGCAGTGGATGTACACGGACCGTGGAAGGGTGGCTTGCTTGGCGTGTGGCGCATTCTGCGCTGCAATCCATGGGGCGGGAGCGGCTATGATCCTGTACCTCCCAAGAAACAATAACTCTCAAATAATATGGACAAAACAGCTTGGATTGTAGTAACGATATGCGCGGTGTTGCTGGGACTCAACTTCTGGTACACCCCGGAGAAGCCATTGCAGCCTCCTGTGGCTCAGACGGAGCAGCAGGCAGCCCCGGCTGAGCCGGCGGTTGCTGCCGCGTCGGGCGAACAGGCACCCCCTGCCGATGGCGCTCTGCAGACGCGAGAGCCTAATCAGGACCCGGCGCCGGCGCAGCCCGAGGTCCACACCATCGCTACGTTGACTTCCCACGACACCGCGGGCAACCCCGTAGCCCAGTTCGCCTTCAGGGATGTAGGGGGTTCGCTGGAGCAAATCGAGATGATTGGCAAGGCGATCAACAGCACCAAGGAGGACCTTCAGGATTCTGTCCGGCTTAATTCTCAGGCACAGCACGGCATCGGGACGCTCATGTTCCGACTCAGTGCGGACCAAGCGCCGGTGTACGACAACACCGTGTATCGTCTTGTGCCGGAGGAAACCAACGCTCAGCAGGTGACCCTGGAGGGCAAGCTCAATGACCTGCTGATCCGCAAGACCTACGCGCTCAAGCCTCTCAAGGTGGGCGACGAGACGGTGGAGGGCAATGCCTACTGTCTCGAATTGACCCTGCAAATTCAGAATGATGGCAAGTTAACCCGACGTGCGCAAAATTGGGGACTCTATGCCGGCGGCGCCGGTCCTATCTCCTCGAGGGAGTGGTCCCAATTCACCTACTACATCCGCAACGAGGACAAAGCATTCCGCAAGGAGAGTCTGAGCAGCTTCCGTCCGTGGTTCGGGAGTGAAAAAGAGCGCATTCTGACCGTCGGGGAAGACCCTGTCGCATGGGTAGGCGTGATGAACCAGTACTACGCGACAATCCTGCAACCGAAGGGGGAGCAGAGCGTGCGCACGTATTATGCTGCTCCGCTGAAAGGCATCGTGCTTCCGGGGAAGCGTCCGGAAACGGCGGAAGGAGTGGAAAGCGCCATAGGCATGCCGGAGTTTACTCTGGCGGCGGCAGGAGAGGGCGCAAGCGGAGGCGTACAGACCTACCGCTACGACATCTTTGCCGGACCGAAGTTGAATCTCATGCTCAGCGACATGACGAAGGAAATACCGAAGATAGACCACATCATGGACTACGGTATCTTCCACGTCATCAGTTATCCCATGAACTGGCTCATCAACGTGTTCCATGGGTGGTTCGGGAACTGGGGCTGGGCTATCGTGGCGATGACCTTTGTCGTGCGGTTGCTCATCTGGCCGTTGTACCGCAAGAGTTACATGAGCATGAAGAGCATGAGCCTCCTGCAGCCCAAGGTCAAGGAAATACGCGAAAAGTACGCCAACGACCAGCAGAAGGCAAGCATGGAAATGATGAAGCTCTATCGGGAATACGGAATATCACCGATGGGGGGGTGCTTGCCCATGTTTTTACAGATACCGATATTCTTCTCCTTCTTTTACGTGCTGCAAACGGCGGCGGAGTTCCGCGGCGCACCGTTTATCGGGTGGGTGCATGACCTCTCTCAGATGGATACGGTATGCACCCTGCCTATTATGGGTTACGAGTTGCCGATTAATGTGCTGCCCATCGTGATGGCTATCACCATGATTCTCCAGATGCGCATGAACCCGCAGGTAGGCGGAGATCCCATGCAGCAGCGCATCATGAAGCTCATGCCGCTCTTCTTCTTCGCGTTCTGCTATTATTACCCGAGCGCTCTTGCCCTCTACTGGACGACGACAAACATCATCTCTATCATTCAGACCTGGATTATTCGTCGTATGCCCCAGCCGGAGCTCAAAAAAGTTCCTTCCGGCAAGGGAAAAGGAAAAAAGGGGTTCTTTGAACGCATGGCCGAGGCCCAACAGGCCGCCCTTGAAGAACAGCGCCGCCGTTCCGCTAAATAGCGCGCGAATTCCCCGAAATCGTAAATCGTAAATAGGCGCAGCCCGGCGCCTCCGTCCCCTTCTAGCACCCCCTCGCGACTGCTTCGGGAATTCCGCTACGTATTGCTTTGCAGGAACGCGCATAGCGCGCTAGCATCCCAAATCGTAATTCGTAAATCGTAATTCGTAAATAGGCGCCTCCAGGCGCCCAGCGCCTCCGCCCCTTTCTAGCTACCCCTCGCGACTGCTCCGGGAATTCCGCTGCTCTATTGCTTTGCAGGAACGCGCATAGCGCGCGAATTCCCTGACATCGTAAATCGTAATTCGTAAATCGTAAATAGGGCAACCGCTTGCGGTTGCCCTAAATTCCTCCGGCTATACTTGACAAAGCGCGCCGAGAATACTATGATACCAGGGTAACAAGGAATCCAGTAACAGCCATGCAGCAGCTCGTCGAAACCATAGGAAAATATTTGCTCGCCGTGACCTCTCCGCTCCTTAAGCACCCGGAGAAGGCCCAGTTGCGTGTGGCGCAGGCAAAGGATTACAACATGGTGCGCTTTCGTCTCGTCGTTGATCCCGAGGACGTTCCCATGCTCATCGGTCGCAACGGGATGATGGCCTCGGCCATTCGCTCTCTGGCAAAGGCGGCCGGGGAAAAACAAGGGGTGCGCGTTGTGGTGCGCATCCTTTCCAGCGATGAGGTAGAGGATTGAAACGGAGGGAACATGCGACGCATGGCAATGCGCGCACAATCACGTAGCGGGAGCTTGGCCATGCAGGATTTGTTTTCCGAGGGGGTGATTTCGCGGGCGGCGCAGGTACTTGTGGATGGATTGTCCGATATGGTGCTCGACTACACCATTCCGGAGAACATGAGCATAGAGCGGGGATGGCGCGTAGAAGTGCCGCTTCGCAACCGCAAGGCTACCGGCACTGTATTGAGGATCGTGCAGCATACCGGTCCCACGCAACACCCCATGAAACCCATCCTGCGGACCATCGAGGACGCCCCCGTCGTGAGTCCGGAATTGATGGATCTTGCGGAGTGGGCGGCGGCCTACTATGCGGTGCCGCTGGAGCAGATGATGCGCTGTATCGTGCCGGAACCCGTGCGGCGTGAACACCACGAGGAAAAGACTCATCAACTCGTCTGCCTCGTGAAGAAGCCGAGCGATGAGGAACTGAACAGGCTCGGCAGCCGCGCGCCGCGGCAAGCCGGCGTGCTGCGTTATCTCATGGCGAGCGAGTCGGGTCGCGAAGCCCTCGCGGACGTAGGAGGTACCGCTGCGTTGTCGGCCTGTCGAGCGTTGGAAAGGCGCGGCATGGTGCGTTTGTGCAGGGAACCTCTGCACCGCGATCCGACAGCGAAGGAGCAGTATGCTCCCACCTCGCCTCTGCAGCTTAACGAGGAACAGGAACACGCTCTCCGGGTTATTCTCCATGCCCAGCAGACGGGTGACACCCGTCCCATTCTTCTGCAAGGGGTCACCGGCTCCGGCAAGACGGAGGTCTATCTGCAAGCGGCTGCGCGTGTGATGGCCGAAGGGAAGGGGGTGCTGATCCTTGTGCCGGAAATCTCACTCACTCCGCAAACCGTGGCGCGCTTTAAGGGCCGCTTTGCGCAGGAACCGGGTGTGGTGGCAATCCTGCACAGCGCCCTGAGCGATGGCGAGAGGTTCGACGAGTGGCACTCCATCCATCGCGGACGTGCCCGCATCGCCATTGGTCCGCGCTCGGCTCTTTTCGCGCCCGTGCGCAATCTCGGTCTCATTATCGTGGACGAGGAGCACGACTCTTCTTACAAGCAGGAAAACTCCCCGCGTTACCACGGACGAGATCTCGCCGTTCTCCGCGCCCGCATGGAGGGAGCTTCCATCGTTTTGGGATCGGCCACCCCATCCCTCGAGTCCCTCCACAACGTGCGTCTCGGCAAGTACAGCCTTGTGCGTCTTGAGAAGCGTGCGGACGGACAGCGGCTTCCACTGACGCGTGTTTTAGATATGCGCAGTGAGCCGAAAGACAAGCGTTCCATGGGCATCATGTCGGAGCGTTTGCGGCGCGCGATTGAAGAACGATTGGAGAAGCAGCAGCAAGTGATTCTCCTGCTTAACCGGCGCGGTTTCGCCCGTGCCTTGCAATGTCCGGATTGCGGTCATGTGGTGACGTGTGAACACTGCGCTCTGCCGCTCACCTACCATCTCACCGAGAACCGCCTCGTGTGCCACATCTGCGGCTACCGGGCGGTGGCGCCGCGCGTGTGTCCGGAGTGCGGCAGCAAGGCGATCTTGCTGGAAGGCTGCGGTACTCAGAAGGTGGAGCAAATTCTCATGCGCTGCTTTCCCACGGCGCGTATCCGGAGGGTGGATGCCGATGTAACGGCGCGCAAGAATGCCTTGCGCGATATCCTGGAAGACTTCCGCGCGCATCGAACGGATATTTTGCTGGGTACCCAGATGATATCGAAGGGTTTGGATTTCCCGCGGGTAACGTTGGTGGGCGTGCTCAATGCGGACCTGGGTCTCTGCGTGCCGGACCCGCGAGCAGCAGAGCGAACCTTCCAGCTGCTTACACAAGTGGCGGGAAGAGCGGGTCGCGGTGAGGTGGATGGCGAGGTCATCATCCAGACGTACTCTCCGCAGGCCGCGGCCATCCAGTACGCGCGGCGGCATGATACGGACGGATTCGCGGAAAATGAGCTCGGGCTGCGCGCAAAATTTGCCTTCCCTCCCTTTTCTCATCTCTCTGTGTTGACGGTGCGCAGTACGCACGAGGACATGGCATCATTCGCCGCAGAGACGCTGCACAAGCGGTTGCTGGCCGCTCTTCCGCCGGAGGTTGAGATCAGTGACCCCATGCCGGCGCCCATCTCCAAGGCATACGGGCAATACCGGTTCCAGTGCGTGCTTAAATCTCAGCGAGCCCGGACCGTGTCCGACATCGTCTCGGCAGAGATAACGCGTCTCGGCGCAGGTGATGACATCACCATCACGCTGGACATTGACGCCTACAACTTTATGTAGTTCCGCTCTCTGAGGCTTACCGTTGCTTTGGGTGATTTTCCCGTTCATGGCATACAAGGTCTTACAGTCTTTTTTGCTATTCTGTGCCTCATTCCAAATGCGTTCTCTCCGCCAAATGGGGCTTGAATAATGCGATAAATAGTGATACAAAAGAGGCGCGCTGCGTCCGGCAGCCCGGTATGAGTTTCCCCTTCTTCAGTAAATTGCGCCATAAAAAAGAGCACCTGCGCCTCATTAAGAGCGAATTGCAGCGGGTGCGCGAGAGGATTGCTGCCCAGGTGGAAGACTACGAGCCCCACGTGCGTAGCTACATGGCCGAGGTCTGCAAAGGTCAGGGCAAGATGATACGTCCCGGACTGGCTCTTCTTACCGCCACCGCCACGGGCGGTATACGCGATGAGCACGTCTCCTTCGCCGCCCTGTTGGAAATGCTCCACATGGCCACCCTCATTCATGACGATGTGCTGGACAAGGCGGACACACGCCGAGATCGTCCCACGGCGAACGCGTTATGGGGAAATGAGTTGGCCGTGCTGCTGGGAGATACCTTGCTCTCTCAAGCGATGGTGCTGGGAACCCGTATCGGCGATATCAAATTCAACCAGCGCATGGCTCTGTGTACGCGCGATCTCTGCCAAGGCGAGGTGGAGCAGTCCACTCGACTGTGGGACATGGAAATGACGCGCGACGACTACTACGAAATCATCCGTAAAAAAACGGCTACTCTCTTCGCGATGGCCATGAGCGGCTCCGCTATGCTTCAGGGGATGGATGAGGACATGACAGAACACCTGCACCGTATGGGAACCTTGCTTGGCATCGCCTACCAGATCTACGATGACTGCCTGGACCTCCTCGGCGTGGATGAGGAAGCCGGGAAAACCCTTGGCACGGACGTCCAGAAGGGGAAGCTCACCTTGCCGATTTTCTTCCTCATGGAGGCCGATCGTGATGACGTGGCGGCGGAAGTACGCGATTGCGTGGAAAAACGCCACCAACTCGACCTCGTGGGACTGCGGCGGACAGAGGCCTTTCAGGAGGCCCTGCGGCTCTCCATTCATGAGGGACTCCAGCGGACGGAAGAGGCCCGAGAGGTGTTGTGGATGCTGCCCGAGAGTGAGGCCCGCGAGGCGTTGGCTGAAATGACGTACCGCATGGACGAGATGCTGCAGGAATGCGGCAAGGCAGACCAATTTGACTTATGAGCACGAGCAACGAACGATACGCGTTACGCCCTGAGAAAATGCAGCCGCACTGCCCCGGTCTCCCCGAGGAAATTTGGGAAAAAATTCACAGCAAGGCATGGGAAGAGGCCGGCAAAGAACCCGGTATGACCGCCATGCTTGAAGAAATTGTCCTGAGCCGTCCCGGTCTGGATAAGTCTATTTGCGTGCGCCTTGCGCAGCGCCTTGCGAGCCTCTACTTCAGCCGCGAGCAGCTGGAGGAGATGTTTCTCGGTGTGGTGGAAAAGCAGCCTGACCTGTTGGAGGAGATAGCGGCAGACCTGGATGCGGTGGTGCAGCGCGACCCCGCGAGCCATTCTGCTCTTTATCCTCTGCTCTTTTTTAAGGGGTTCCATGCTTTGTGCACGTATCGTTTAGCGCATGCGCTTTGGCGGGGCGGCAGCACCCTTCCGGCTCTCATGTTGCAGAGCCTCTGCAGCGAAGTGTTCGGCATTGATATCCATCCGGCGGCTCAACTCGGATGCGGCATTATGCTGGACCATGGCACCGGGATTGTCATCGGTGAGACGGCTATCGTGGAAAATAACGTCTCCATGCTTCACGAGGTGACCCTGGGAGGCACGGGCAAAGAATTCTGCGACCGTCACCCGGTGGTGCGCAGCGGCGTCATGATCGGAGCCGGTGCGAAGGTGCTGGGTCGTGTGGAGATTGGTGACGGAGCGAAGATCGCGGCTTCATCCGTCGTGTTGGATGACGTGAAGCCTCACACGACGGTGGCCGGCGTGCCTGCCGTGGAGGTTGGCGCTTCCTCGACCGGGCAGGATGATCCCGCCTTTTGCATGCAGCAAGCTATTCGCTGATTGGTTCCCTGTCCCTTGCGTACGCCTCCCGGAGGACGGTTTTAGCCCCGAGCTCGACTATGCTGCGTGAAGTTGATATACGATTGACGCCGGAAGAGAGCGGGGAAGAGCGTGCGCGGGCGCACGCGGCGGCGCGGGTCCTTGGCGTGCCTTTCAGTCGTATTCGCGGCGTTCGCCTCCTCAAAGAGAGTATCGACGCCCGGCAGCGAACGATTTATAAACAACTGCACTGCATCGTTGCGGTGGATGAGTCCCTCCCGCGTCCTGACCCTCTCCCCGAGCCTCCGCGTGCTCTTCCGCATGGGGCTCCGCGTGTTCTCATCATCGGTTGCGGTCCGGCGGGGTTGTTTGCCGCGCTGAGATGCTTGGAGCTGGGAGTGAAGCCGGTGGTGCTGGAGCGGGGGAAGGACGTGAGTTCACGGCGCTTTGATCTCAAGCCCATTAACTGCCTCGGCCATGTGCTGCCGGATTCAAATTACTGCTTCGGTGAGGGCGGCGCCGGCGCTTTTTCCGACGGCAAGCTCTTTACTCGCGCTACCAAGCGTGGCTCCGTGGCTGAGGTCTATCGACTTTTCGTCGCTTATGGAGCCTCCCCCTCCATCCTGACAGACGCCCATCCGCACATCGGCTCAGATAAGTTGCCGCGCATCATTCGTTCCATGCGCAGTTCTATTCAGGCGGCCGGCGGGGAGGTGAATTTCGGCGTGAGAGCGGATCGTCTGCTGCGCAGCGCGGATGGTCGCCGGCTCTTAGGCGTGGGGACTGCGGACGGACGGGAATGGACGGCCGGGGCTGTCATCCTCGCCACGGGACATAGTGCGCGAGACATCTATGAGTTGCTCGCACGAGAGAAGGTCCTCATGGAACGGAAGGCGTTTGCGGTGGGCGTCCGCATCGAACACCCTCAGTCGCTCATTGACGCCGCGCAGTACCACCTGCGCCCCGGTTCTTCGCGTCCGCCTTCTCTCCCCGCGGCGAGTTACACGCTTTCCGCCACCCGGCAGGGACGCGGCGTGCATTCCTTCTGTATGTGTCCGGGAGGGTTCATCGTACCGGCTGCTACGCAGGATGACGAAGTGGTGGTGAACGGCATGTCCCTCTCCCGACGCAATTCTCCGCTGGCTAACTCCGGCTTCGTTGTCTCCGTCTTTCCGGAAGACACGGATGAACTTTTACCGCAGTACGGTCCTTTGTCCGGCGTTGCCTGGCAGAAACGCCTCGAGCAGGCCACAGCTCTCGCCGGCGGCGGTATGATGAAAGCTCCTGCCCAGCTCGCCACGGATTTCCTCGCTCACCGCGTGAGCGCCTCGCTCCCTCGTTGCGGCTACCGTCCCGGCATCACAGCCTGGGATCTGCGCGCCCTGCTTCCTCCCTTTGTGTCGGCTCACCTTGAGTTGGGTCTTCGGCTTTTTGAACGCAATATCCCCGGCTTCTCCGGACGCCATGCTCTGCTCATTGGTTCCGAGACCCGTACCAGTTCCCCGATTCGCATCCCCCGGCTCGATTCCTCCCTCCAGCACCCCTTCCTCGAAGGTCTCTTCCCCTGCGCCGAAGGCGCCGGCTATGCAGGTGGCATCGTCTCCGCTGCCTTGGATGGTCGCCGTTGCGCCACAGCCGCCGCCGCTTTTGTTCGTCCCGACCATTAACGCGCGAATTCCCTGAGAAAGCCCACGAGGGCTCGAAGTGGGATTAGACAACGCGTAAGCGTTGCCCGAAGGGTGAGTAGGCAAAGGGGTGTCTACGAGTCAACGTAAATCGTAAATCGTAAATCGAAAATCGTAAATAGGCAGCGGAACGCCGCCCGGTCCCTTTCCTCATAACACCCCGCCATGATTGATCCCACCACCAATGCTTGCGCATTGCATGTCCCGCGCCTTCGGCGCGCTAGCATCCCAAATCGTAAATCGTAAATCGTAAATCGTAAATCGTAAATCGTAAATCGTAAATCGTAAATCGTAAATCGTAAA
>CANQSY010000077.1 GCA_947626635.1 uncultured Akkermansia sp. | reverse complement strand
CGTAATTCGTAAATCGTAATTCGTAAATCGTAATTCGTAAATCGTAATTCGTAAATCGTAATTCGTAAATCGTAATTCGTAAATCGTAATTAGGCGCCGACAGGCGCCCGGGGCGTTGCTTCACGGCCGGAGCTCCCATTCTCCCTTCACAAGGAGTGAATCATAGAGCTGAGAAGCTCGGTCGCCCATATCCATGGAAGCGAGGCGAATAAAGCGCTTGGCCTGGGAGGGATCAGCAGGCAGACCGGGACCTCCCTTTGCCGTGATGTACGCGAGGTAAACATAAGCTGCTGGCATGGCCGTGGCCGCCTCAGAAAGGAGATCGGCAGCACGTCGGGCATCAGCCTGCACCCCCACTCCTTTGTAGTAGGCATAGGCAAGATTGATCGTCGCTTGGGGATAGCCGACCTTGTTGGCGCGTTCCAGCAATTTGACAGCTGTCGCCGCATCCTGCTTCACCCCCTTGCCGAGCAAAAGAGCTACAGCCCGTGCAGATGCCACAGCTGCGTACCCACCCATGCGCGGCGAGCTGAAATAAGCGTATGCCTTCTCGTAATCTTGCGGCAACCCCTGCGTGCCGTTGTAGTATGCGCGTCCAAGCGCCATGGTCGATTGGGGGTGACCGAGAGCTGCCGCCAAACGTAACAGATGCCATCCTCGCTGCGGATCCGGCGTAATCCCTGCCTCCCGAGCAAACGACGTCACCTCGTCCGTCGAAAGCAACACCGTTCCCAGCGTGTAGAGCGCATCCACGTTGTACAGGCGCACAGCCTCCCTCAGCAAGACCTCGCTCTCCTTCGGCTTCGTGGAGGAGACAAGCGCCGACAGTGCAAAGTAGGCGGCAGCACTGCCGCTCTTAGCAGCCTTGGCAAGCCACTCGTTCCTGGTGGCGGGATCGACCGTGAGATTCGCTAAACGGAACATGACATAGTGATTGCCACGGTTGATTTCAGACGCTACCTCCGGCTTATCCTTGTCAGAGAACGCTGAGATACGTTTGGTGGCAGCCAGCCATTGGTCACGTGCCAAGAAATTGCCTCCGCGGCATGCGTCCATCAATTTGCGCTGTGAGGCAACCTCATCCTTGGCAACGCCCAGCCCCATCCGGAGAGACGCGCTCACATCGAGCAAGGCCGGTACATACCCCTTGTCCGCCAGTCGCAGCATGCCACGATAGGCCTCCTTCACCTCCGGAGAATGAACTTTTTCCAGAGGTATATCCGTAAGCTTCAAATTTAACAGCCAACGCTCCGCCGCTACACTCCCCTGGCTCGCCGCCGCTTTCATCCACTCCATGATGACGCTATCATCGTCCTCCGTCGCCTTGAGCAGAATATCCAACGCCGGCGCGTAGTCGCTGCTCTGATCCGTGAGCATCTTGTCCAGCGCCGCTTTGAAATCTGCATACTTCGGGTTGTCCGGCATCGCAACTTGTGTCCTTGCCGACACCTTCGCAGCAGCTCTTGCTCTGACCGGCGCCGCCTCGGACGTACTCACCATCACCACAGGCACAAGTCCCAGCGCCAAAATGATCCCTATACCGCGTACCCTGTCCCGGACTATTTTTCTCTGAAATCTCATACGCGTCCCATTGTACACGATTTTCACGTCATTTCAAGCCTGCTCACAAATGTCGTGAGCTCGATAGAACTCACGATGCATCGGAGATGCGCGCAATTGCGGGGAGGATGACAAAAAACCAGGTAGCCCGGTCATCGCTGCTGATCTTCACGCTGTTCAGGCGGAGCTTGAAAGCTGGGCGGCGAACAGAAGTATGTTCCTTAAAATCACTCAGGAAAAAATCGCGAGCTGCATTGGAAAGTACGCTGCAGAGATAGTCTTGTGTGCTTCTCCCGCTGAAGCGTATCAACTGCCGCAGTGTGCCGGCAAAAACTTCCGCCTTCCCATTCTTCAGCGTGATGCTCTCCTCATCCGGCATCGGCAGGTGCGCCATGTTTTTTTCGCAAAACTCTTTCCACGCAGAATTCAGGAACAACGATGCGTAACGTGTCGCTGTTTTTCTCTGTTCCTCCGGTTGACTCGCCTGCTGGGGTATGGATGAGAGAAGATAGTAAACGTGCGCAATGCTGAATGCCTTGGCGGGTATCCCGTTCATGGCCGGAGCGTGCGGCGCATTGGCGTACGCCAGAAGCTTTGTCGTGACAGTTTCAAAAAAATCAAAGCGGTCCGAAAGCCGCACGTTAAAACCCACCAGCGTATTCTCCGTGGTGGCAAAAGGCTCCATCTGACAGGTAAACGGCGGCGGCAACAGAGAAGAGACGTTGATCATGATGTCATGATTCCGAGCCACATTGGGCATTTTCAGCCCATTGGGTATCGTCCACACCGCCTCGCCACGCAGGGAAGATTCCAGTCCCGCCAGGGCGCTCTTCTTCTCCGTATTGAGTTTGAGCTTATATTCCTCTGAGCTGAGCATATTGGGGGTAATCCTGCCTATCGCCTCCATCTGCGTCCGCGATACAGCAAGTCCCTTCCCCGTTGTCGGCAAGGCAATCTCCACTTGCGGCATCAGCAATGCTTCTCGCGCCTCGTTCTCCCCACCGTTGTTCGGTATGAGAAGCCCTACCTCCCGACCTTCCGCATCCTGGGTCCCTTCCCAAACCCCATCTCTCGCCCGCAGGTTTAGTACGCGTACCTTGTTTCCTTCTCCGTCCGCCACGGCAATTTCGTACAAACCCTCTCCCGTGCGCCGCACACAGCACTGCGGCCCATGATCGTCCAGCACCCATTCCTCCTCCGTCGTGCCTTCCTCAATCTGATCCGGAAACGTATAGACAACAACCCGACCGGAGGTGAGCCGTACCTCGTCCTTTTCAAGCATCTTGGCGATGCCGCTCGGCAACGCCATCTTCGGCATCACGGCGTGAACAAAGGGGACATCCGACGAAGGAAGCTCGCGGTATGATTCTGTCCCCTCCTCAAGAACCGCATCGTCATCCTCCTGTACGGCAACATCAGAGTGTATCCACTCCTGCAGCATAGGAGAATATCGCACGGCAAAATAGACGCCGGCAATGACGACGGCGAGAACTAAAAGACGTTTGAGAAGATAGCCTATCATAAACTGTATTCGCTCTGTTAAATATCCCATATATCAAGCCAGCGGAAAGCAACGACGCGTAACTTTCTGCCCATACGTTGATTAACTTCTGTGAGCCCGGCCGTCCCTCTATTGCCTACCCCATTGCCTCCATTCTGCGGGTCGTAGCCTCCCTCATCCGGCTGATCGGAGGGATCGACATAATCGATCGTTCGCTGCACCGTGGCTTCGCACCATGCCTGCGCGAGAATAGCCCCACGCTTATTTCGTACACACCCATAGGCTCGCACAACAAATGTGTCGTCCCGCACGGTGAGGATGTTGCCCAAAGAAGCGAGCACATCGCTCTGAATAAGATAACCGGGCGCAGCAGTATACATGGAGCCCTCTTCTGCTGCCGCATAACTGTAGAAGTTTCCGCTCTGAGGCGTTACCTTGAAGGCGGCGTCATTAAACATGGCGTTCACATCGGTCGCGTCAATCGCCGCTTGCAACGCACCTTTCAGTGAAGCCTCACTGCCGCCGTCCAAACGACGATTGATGAAATCCGACATACTCAGGAAAGGTCCCCTGGCCCGCACTTGCCGCACTATCTGCCGCGCGAGCTCACGGATGGATTGCGGCGTCAATTCCCGCACATCGCCCCATGCCGTTGCCATCTTCATACTCGGACGCAGGAATGCCGCGCCCAAAAGCATGCTGTATCCACCGTTCCCCAGCGTGCGATCTGCCGTCGCCACCATAAAGCGCGTGAATTGGACGTCTTCACTGGAGTTGCGATCCACTGCATGCAGGTGGTTGTTCGTGTTGCTCACTAATTGACGCTTGCTCAGTCCCATCAGCGTTGCAGCCCACGCCTCTTCTGAAACGGAATTAACGTTGAATCCCCCTTCTATCATAAGGTAGCGCGCTATATGCATCCACCCATCGTCCGCCATGATGCGTTGGATAATTTGAGCTTGGTCGGCTGCGCTGTGGTTGAGCTTGTATCGCGAGACAGGGAGAGGTTGCTGTCCGCTCACAAATCGGCGCACAACCTCCTCCGCCTGTTGCCTGCCGTTGGACGTCGGCATATCGGAAATCGAGGAGCAGAACCATCTATCCCACAACGCATCATTGATGATAAGCCCATGGTCGTAGAAATCCGAGAATACACGCCCATTCCCGTTCACATCGGAATTGATGTTCGTCTGGTGGAAAACATACACGTCATCCGCCGGAAGACAGGGATCCGCAAAAGCATTCCCTATGCCGACTCCCGGCACCCCGGCCTGGTATTGAATTCGCCGCGACCGCACAATCGACCCCGCCGCGCTCGTTTCAGTCGACCCGCCATACCACCCCGGCGTTAACCTCATCCCCGAAAACCCCGCAAGCGAAAAAGGGGGATGCATCGGCAACTCCAACACCGAGATGAACGACACCGCCTCCCCGCCGCCTGCTCCCACGCTCGTGATGCCGTAAATCCCGTTTTTCCCGTTCACGGTCTCAAGAATCATCTGCCCATCAGTCAGGTTGATAGCTGTCAGCTGGAAGGGATGATACTGCCTCTGCTGATCATCCGGTCTGTAAATAGCCGAGCCCCAGAATGCCGGACTGGAATGCTGCCAGTTCTTTGTCCGGTAATCCTTCCCTCCTAACGCCGGTATGGCATCCAGGAGTGAAGGATTGTACGACTTCGGAGCCACGCCGACGGCTACGTGATAATAAGGATCGTTACCGGAAGAATTAATGGCATTCCATTTATCGTTGAGGAAAGTCAAATTTTCACAACCAAGAGTATTGTAATCATACCATCCTAAGCTAAAATTGGCGGGCGAAATTCCTCTCGCTCCGCTGAAGCGATCCGGATACGCTGCCTCGATATTGCTCTCCGACGATATGCCATCGTACCCGTGCACGACGACATACGCCTCGCGACCGCTCACGGATGTGTGTGCCTGTCTCTCCGTATATTGAACCTTAGCGGGACCGGACATAACAAGTTCACCCATGGTAATATTCCACTTCGTGCTCTCGTGCGTTCCGAAATTATCCCCGGAAAAAGCAGGATTTTGAGCACTTTCCAAAGCAAGTTTCGCCACAACACCATTTTTATCAATTTCATCCTGATCTTTCATCAGGTGATACATGAAGAAACTGTAATCAGCTCTCTGTTCTCGTTTGTCACCGGGGATAAAGTAGGCATCCTGAGGTTTACCAAGTGCAGAAACATCTCCCGCCCCGGCTGCCGCACTCGTCGCACTAGCTTCAAGACTCTGTTCCCCCTTCAGGGTAAAGGCAAGGATTTCACCCGGACCAAACTCGATATCCTGGGTGCTATTACTCGCATCAACGCAGAAATAGGAGCCCCAATCCGGCGGGAACATCTGCGCCCAGCTTTCATTGGCAAGATTTGCCGTTTTGTAGGGGAATGTCTGGGGCTGTGCCTGCCAACGTCCGGGCGGCTCGACAGCATTACCGGACTGCTGTCCAAGACGAATACTCCTGTTGATGTTGAGGTTTTCAATATAGGTCGTACGGTAGGGAAGCGTGTACGCCCAAAGCTTCTTGCCCTGCACGCGCATATTGACGTTGTAGGGATTCCACCATAACACCACAGGGCTGTAGGAATAACCAAGCACATATCCCTTGCCATTATGCTTCACCCACGTTCCCCACTGCCCCAGGAAGGAGAGCATGACCGGGGTGCGAGCATACGCCGCCTCCACATTGTTCTCATCGATTTTTGTGTCGAAGTAGGTTACGCTGTCGCCTTTGGGAGTGGAGGTCTGCTGGAGTTTGCCGGCCATGCGTGTGTGGGCGTTCATCACGTTTCCGACGAGCCGATTGGTGGAAAACGCCTTGTCGTTTCCCGTGCCATCCGGCCACGTGTTATAGAAGGCATGCATGGTCTGCCATGAGCCGATCGGCATTTTCGCTTCGGTACCGACAGGTAACCCCTCTCCCTCTGCCAGAGGACAATCCTGCTCGGCACGGGCGGCGAACGGTGTGCCCCGGAGGCTCTCTTTATTGAGTAAAAGATTAAGATCGCGTTTCACGCCGCCGTCGCGTACATTAACGGGCAGCGAGTAGGAATAGGTGGTGACGTCAAAATAATACGGGAAACCACTCTGCATGGCACCGCGGTCAATGAGCGGCGTGGACGCGATGGTGAGTATGCGCCCTGGCCTCTGGACGCGGTCGGGCATGAAGGATAAGATATCGCTGCCGTAAAAAGCAGGTGCGGGTGTATCCCATGTGCGGTGCAACAGCTCCACGGGGTCATTGGTGTCCTCACGATCCTGAATCGATATGTTCGCCTTCTGATTCTCGCCGCCTACCCACCAAGCATAACAGGTGTCGTTCTTTCCCGCCGAAGGCATCGATATCAAATCCGCATACACATACTCTTCCTTGTTCACCTGAGTTCCGAGCGTCCCCTCCCCAACAAGACAAATTCGCTGACCCGGTCGCCGAGTGCCAAGGTCGCCCACGTTCTGCAATGAGTTAAGTGTAGAAGGATCCCGATGTGAGATGAGCCAGCGGCGGAACATCGAGGCTCGTCCTCGCGAATAAGTGGATTGAATCCGAGTCCCGTTGACGCTGCCGTAGATGGGCGCTTTCCAGCTGTCCCACACGCCAAGGATATGCTGCGGGTGGGATGAGCCCTCTGCCAGGATGCCGGAGGAAGCCGTAACGCGTTGGTCCGGTCCCACCTCCATTTGGAGCTCCGCAATCGCAGCATCCAGCCCAAGCAATGCCTGCTGCCTCGCCTCAGCCTGCAGAACTGTCTGCGCCGCTACTCGGTTCTGCGAGGATGCTATCGCCAACACGACAACAGCTATCATTCCCAGCAGCATCATCAGCGTCAGTGTCGCTATCAGAGCGAAACCTCTCTTCCGCGCAGGCACGCGCGCGCGAAGTCCGCGTATCCCTTGGCGCGTCTGTTTGAATTGACTCGTACGCATAATCATTAATCGCTATCCTCATCTTACCACGCCTCTCATAGCCTTTCAACTCAAAAAGAGAGCCTGTCAAAAGAATTTCCCGCGAGCTCCACGAGTTTGCGGTAAGGCATAACCCCGCCGCTTTCCTTTTATCATTTCACCGTTATTTTCTGAAATTCCGCTCCGCAACCACGCGTGCGCTAGCACGCGCATTATTCCCAAATCGTAAATCGTAAATCGTAAATCGTAAATCGTAATTCGTAATTCGTAATTCGTAATTCGTAAATCGTAAATAGGCGGCGGAACGCCGCCCAGTGCCGTGGCCAATTACTACTCGACCCATCGACCTGTGCCGATCGGCAGCAGTCCTTTACCCACAGGTTGATATCGAGTGGATTGAGTATTCCCCCTCAGAGGTACACCTGTTGCCTTTTTCCAGTATGAACTCATACTCAGCCCCGTATAGCAACCGTAGCTGATGCAGCGGGCATGAGAAGCAAAAATGTCGCGACGTAGTCGCGCGGAGAGCTCGCGCTCATGAATCCACTGCTTGGAAGCGCCAATGATGGAGTTGCTGTAGTCGAGCATGAAGGCGTGAGCGTTGGAATGCCCGAAGTAATAGAAGGCGGTGATGCGATCGCCCCCGACAGCGGCTGAATTGATGGCGTTGTACGCTTGAGCGGACGTGTCCACGAAGCGGAGTTTGACGCCGTATTTGGCAGCCGTCTGGCGGATGGCTGAGACGACGTCTTTCCCTTCCTCCTTGCTGCGAGTAATGTAGGAGGGACGAAACACGATCCAGACGATTGAGGTTGATGGATTGTCGCGGCGCGACAGAACGATCTGCACGGTGGAAGCCCGCACAAAATTGGCCCACCAGTTGTCGTGCTTGGCCGGACCGCGCAGATGTTCCCAGCTCTTGAGTGCCACACCGCCGGTGAGAATCACCTCCACCCCCCGGACAACCGATGCTCCGCCAATCATCAGCAGCATCAGCATGGCCATCTGTATCATCCTTCGCATCTCGCCCCCCAGCATACAGCCCCACTGACTCGCTGTCAAGCTCATCATGTTGATGGCTCTCTAGCACTTCCTGCACACGTTCATCATTCAAAAAAAACTGCGCAATGCCAACATTATCAACGAATCGTCAATCGAGCAGCTTCATTCCTTCCTCACGCGCTCAACAAACTGTCCAAAGCTGCGAGTCGATGCGACCCGTAATAGTTGGTCTCGCGCAGGTAAGTGCGGCACTCAATGAGTCGCTCGCGCGCCTGTCCGACAATTCGGACATACAGAGGAACGCTGTCCTTTTCCAGCCGAGAGAGAGCAGCACGCAACGCTGCTGTGGGACGTATCTGCTCAAGCAACGGCAGAAGCTCGTCTGCCGCGGCCTCTGCCCCCGCGCGGTTCTTGATGCCGCTGTACACGTCTGCCATGCGAGCATAGACATCGCGCAATGTTTCCAACTGAGAGCGCACCTCGTTTTCCTCGAGGGTAACCTCCTTTGAGACAAGCAAGAACACGTCCTTCAACGGAAGCCAAGCTGCGATGCTGCGAGCCTCCTTGCCACCGCACCTCATCTCCTCAGCAAAGACCCGAATCTGAAGTTCATCCACACCGTAAACCTCCAGCAGCCTCGTCATCTCATTCATGTGCGCGTAATAGTCGCGTCCGACCGGCGGATGTCCGGCTTCCTGTTCGAGAAGGTGAACAAAAGCAGCAGGCGCGCCGAGTTCCTGAGCCATGCGGGCGCAATGTGCGGAATTGTCGGGAGTCAGGCGGTGTCGGTCCTCCTTCAGGCGTATCATGCGTTCCAGCATGACCCTCTTCACAGCATCGCGCTGAGCTTCCCGCGCCTCGTCCGACAGCGCATTCCATGTATCAACACCGGGAAGCGGACTCGCCTCGGATGCCGCATGGACACTCCCCGCGAGGACGCAAAGCATCGCCGCCGTTGCTGCGAATCCCGTAAGTGAGGTCTTCATACAAAGAGGCCGAGATAAAACTTTTTCTTTCCGCGACGAATAATAAGCACCTCTCCCTGCAACGCCAAATTCCGTGAAATGGTCGAGGATGGCTCCTTCACGACGCCGCCATTGAGGGAAATCGCCCCGTTGCTGATGAACTCCCGAGCCTCGCGTTTGGAGGAGCATATCCCCGTCTCAGTAAGTGCGTCCGCCAGTGTCGAGCCCTCCCGAAGCTGCACCTGAGGCGCTCCGCGAAACGCACTCCGTATATCGCGCAGCTCCATGCCGGCGTACTCCCCGGCGAATAATCGACGGCTGATCTCCACGGCGTGGTCGTACTCGGCGCGACCGTGGAGGTCGGTGACGATCTCGCGAGCGAGCGCCTGCTGCGCCGTGCGTTGTTCCGGGTGAGCGGCATGCTCGCTCTCGATGTCCATGATCTCCTCGGGCGTGAGGAAGGTGAGGCGCTTGAGGTAGGAGATCACCTGCGAGTCCTCGGTGTTGATGAGAAACTGATAGAGCTCGTACGGGGACGTGCGCTCCTTGTCCAGCCACAGGGCGTTGCCCTCGCTCTTGCCGAACTTGTTGCCCTGGCTGTCCGTCACAAGGGGCATCGTGAGACCATACACCTCATCCCCTGTGGTCTTGCGAATCAGCTCGATGCCGGTGGTAATGTTGCCCCACTGGTCGCTGCCGGCCACCTGCAGATCCACGCCTCGCGTTTCGTGCAGGTGCTTGAAGTCGATGGCCTGGATAAGCATGTAGGAAAACTCGGCGTACGAGATACCTGTCTCCATCTGGCGGCGCACGTGGTCCTTGCTGAGCATGTAGCCGACGTTGATGTATTTGCCGTATGTGCGGAAGAAATCGATGACATTGAGCTCCTTGATCCAATCGTAGTTGTTCACCACCTCAAAGCCGAACACCTTCTCCACCTGCGCGCGTAAACTCTCATAGTTGCGCATCACTTCGTCCGCCTGCTGCAGCTCCCGCTCCACGGTCCCTCGCGGGTCGCCGATAAGCCCCGTCGCCAGTCCCACCAGCAACAGGGGATGGTGCCCTGCTCTCTGCAGCCGCTTCGTGATCAAAAAACTCGAGTAATGTCCGAGGTGCAAACTTCCCGCCGTCGGATCCGTCCCTATGTAAAAGGTCATTCCCCCCGCGTTCAGTTTATCGATCAACTTCTCGTCGGATATCTGATTCACGAGTCCGCGCCACTGCAATTCTTCGTAAAATGTCATCATGCGGGCTGCATTGTACCACGGTTTCTCGTTTCTGGCAAGGCGGGGCGCTGGAGGCGCAGGGCAAACGCATTTGAAAACTGGATTCATTTTAAGGAAAGAGACAAGAGGTTCATTTATGCTCTAAATCGT
>CANQSY010000076.1 GCA_947626635.1 uncultured Akkermansia sp. | reverse complement strand
ATGCCAACGGTCAGTCTTTCCTTAGGTGAATCCTCGTACGACGTACACGTGAGTAATGGAGCGCTTGATTCCGTCGGTTTTTTTTCAACGCGCGCAAGACTCGAAGGGAGGGTAGCGCTCATCACGGATTCCAATGTCTATCCCCAATATGGGGAGCGCGTCAAACGCAGCCTGATGGATGCGGATTATGACGTATCTGTGCATGTGATACCGGCAGGGGAATCCAGCAAGTCGCTGCACATGGTCGAGAAACTTGTGGAGGAAATGGTGCGCGCCGGACATGACCGCTCCAGCTTTGTCGTGGCGTTAGGAGGTGGGGTCGTAGGAGACTTGGCGGGACTCGTCGCGGCGGTGTACTACCGTGGCATCCCCTACGTACAGGTTCCTACCAGCGTGATGGCCCAGGTGGATAGCTCAGTGGGCGGAAAGACGGCGGTGGATACGCCCAGTGGGAAGAATCTCGTCGGCGTCTTCCACCAGCCTCGCTTTGTTGTCGTGGATCCTATCGCGCTCCTTAGTTTGCCTGAGCGAGTTCTGCGTGAGGGGATGGCAGAAATGGTGAAACACGCCGCCATCCGGCGCCCCAAGATGCTCATCAATCTGCGACAACTTGCGGATGAGCTGCCCATCGGTTTTTCTCTTTCCAATATTGACCGTCTTCCCTCCATCATCGCGGATAACATCGAGATCAAAGCGCGTATCGTGGAGGAGGATGAGCGCGAAACCTCCGGCACGCGCGCCTTCCTGAATTTCGGTCATACCCTGGGACATGGCATTGAAGCCAGCGTTCCGTACGGCGAACTGCTGCACGGCGAGGTCGTAAGCCTCGGTATGCGCGCCGCACTTTTTCTCTCCCGCAAATGCGCAGGTCTCAGCGCGCATGATGAGATGGAGATACTCAACACACTTGCGTCCCTGAAGCTCCCGTTGCGACTTCCGGCCGGCATTGAGGCCGCCACCGTGCTGCAACACGTTGCGGCGGACAAAAAATTCATGGGCGGCAAGATACGCTTTGTCCTGCTCAAAAAGCTTGGGGAGCCGGTACTCTCCTCGGAGGTCACGGCTCAGAACCTCCGCGAAGCCGTCGAGTTCCTCTCCACGACTCCGCGCCTGCGCAAGCAACGCTAACCCCCTTAACTCACCCACTGCCATGACTGATCCCCGCGTTACTCAACTCGCCCAAAACCTCGTGCGCCACTCCTGCCGCGTGCAACCTGAAGAACACGTCTTACTGGACCTTATTGACGCACCCGATGAAATAGGACTTGAACTCATCCGAGCCGTTCGAAACGCCGGCGGCAATCCCCACGTACGTCTGCGCCGCAGTCGTATCACCGCCGAGATGTTTGCCGGAGCAACGGAGCAACAATACGCCTCCATCGCCTCCCTGGAGCTTGCCGAAATGCAGCGTATGCAAGCCTACATTGCTATTCGGGGTGCCGATAATTCCTTCGAGAATTCGGCGGTTCCCCCCGCTGCCATGAAGCTCACCCAAAAATTCTTGAAGGACGTGCATGAATATCGAGTATGCCGCACCAAATGGTGCGTCCTGCGCTGGCCGTCGCCTTCCATGGCTCAAGCCGCCGGCATGAGTACCGAGCAGTTCGAGAATTTCTACTTCCGTTGCTGCCTCGCCGACTACGACAAGCTCAAGGTCGCTATGGACCACCTCGCCGAGCGCATAATGCACGCCGATCGCGTCCACATCGTTGGTCCCGGCACCGATCTCTCCTTCTCGATCAAAGGTATGCCGGCCATCCCCTGTGCCGGAGAGATGAACATCCCCGACGGTGAGGTGTTCACCGCTCCCGTGCGTGATTCGGTCAACGGCACCATCTCCTACACCGCCCCCTCCGTGTACCAGGGCATCCCCTTCGACGGCATCCGCCTCCGCTTTGAAGCAGGAAAAATAGTGGAAGCTCACTGCAACGGCAATGACGACGCGCTCAATAAAATACTCGACTCAGACGAGGGTGCCCGCTATATCGGCGAATTCTCATTCGGTACCAACCCCGAAATTCTCCTCCCGATGCGCGACATCCTCTTCGACGAGAAGATAGCCGGCTCCTTCCACTTCACTCCCGGTAACGCCTACGAAAATTGCGACAACGGCAACCGCTCCCAAGTTCACTGGGACCTCGTCTGCATCCAGCGCCCCGACTTTGGCGGCGGTCGTATTTTCCTCGACGACGAGCTTATCCGAAAGGACGGTTTCTTCATCGACCCGGCTCTCGCCGTCCTTAACCCTCACATGCCCGATTAACGTCGCGTCCTGCCCTTTCTCTGACTAATCCATCAAAATTACTTAATATATCTTGACAATCGGCGAAATTTTGTTTAACTTTGGTTAAGGATTTCGCCAAATATGCCGATGGGAGAACAGAGAGGGGAGAGGGGATACCGACAGATGGAGCTCAATCCGCAGGCAGCGGATGGGGTGATGCATTCGCCGGAACGAGTGCGTATGCGTGTCGAACAGGCAAGGCAACAGGCAGAATTTTATGAACAGCAGAGGGTCCAGCTGGAAACACAGCGTAAGGAGCTGGAGTTGAGCAACGAGCAGAAGGCGATGTTCAGCGCGAATCTGAACGAGGTAGGGATGAAGTTGCACAATGCCGTGCGGCGGTTGGAGCAAGAGCTGGAGTCCATGGACAAGGAGCAGCGGGAGGTAGAGAGTGTGAATGAATGCTTCAAGCGACACCTGCAAATACTCTCGGCCCTGCAGCCCCAGAACTGGAGCACGGATGGGTTCGAGGATCGCCTTCGAGAGGCCCTGGCCAAGCTCGATCGCGCAGAAAATGATTTTAATGAGGCATACAGCATGGGACGGCGCTTTCGCCACACTGATATTTTTCGGCACAAGCCGGGAGTTAAGACGGATCGTGAACCCATAGGCAAAACGATGCTGCACTTCATGGTGAAAGGTTTTTCTTTCCATTTGCCGCTGTTCATTCTGCTCCTCATCACCTGGCTTATCTACCTCTGGATCGCCCACGCTTCCTGACTCCTCTCCCTCCTCCTCACCCCCACATCCATCACCCATCAATCCCACCGCCACTCGAATGACCCGACAACAGGAATTTGAAATACACGCCGCTGAAACCCGCCGAAAATGGGAGCATTCCCTCCGTGCCCGTCAACAACCGGATTCCTACTATAACCCCTCCGGCAGCGTCAGTTCATCCAATACCCTGGGTCCCCAGGAGGATGTCGTAGCATCCCGACGTTCCACGCGCAACAAGGTCGTGATGTCGCTGGGACGACCGGCCTCGACGCGCACTCTTCTCATGGAGAATCTTCTGCTGCTCGTTGTGCTGGGGGCATCTATTTTTGGGCTTTACCTTTTGAGCATCTACCTGCTCAATCAAACGACCTACTAAAGCGGTCCGGCGGAGTCATGGAAACGCCCAACATAGATGTAGCCTATATCGCTGAACTGGCGAAAATTGACCTCACGGAGGAAGAGCGCACGCGCTTCACTCGTGACCTCGACCAGGTGCTCGCCTACGTTGCCCAGCTCGAAAAATGGGACACGGAAGGTGTGGAGCCCATGTATCACCCGCTGCCCGTCTTTGACGCCCTGCGCAGCGACATTCCGGGCGAAAGCCTCTCCAACGCGGACGCCCTGCGCAACGCCCCCATGCAGGAGGATGGACAATTCCGCGTCCCCAAAGTCGTTGAATCTGCTCACTAATTTTCGCACCTTTCATGGAAATGACGGACAAGCCCAGCCTCGCTTCCTTGCGGCGTCTGCTTCTCGAGAAGCAAGCGACACCGGTCGAGCTCGTGGAGATGTGCGCCGCGCGAGCCGAAAAGGAAAATCCGCAGCTCAATGCCTTGATATCCTGGGACAAGGAGAAGGCCCTTCGCGCCGCTCAGCAGGCGGATCTATCGCAGCCCCTCGGGGGACTTCCCATCGCCATCAAGGACAACATCTGCATCGACGGGGAGCCCACCCGCTGCGCCTCCCGCATGCTTGACTCCTTTGTTTCACCCTACGATGCCACCGCCGTGCGCCGACTCAAAGCCGCAGGAGCCATCCCCTTCGGTCGCACCAACATGGATGAGTTCGCCATGGGTTCCTCCGGCGAAAATTCCGCATACGGTCCCACCCTGAACCCGGCGAATCCCGCACACGTGCCGGGCGGTTCCTCCAGCGGGTCGGCGGCGGTCGTCGCGGCCGGTATCTTCCCCGCCGCCCTGGGGTCGGACACCGGAGGCTCCGTACGCCAACCCGCCTCACACTGCGGTGTGGTCGGTCTCAAACCAACATACGGACGCATCTCGCGCTACGGTCTCGTGGCCTTTGCCTCCTCGCTGGACCAGATCGGTACGATGACCAACAGCGTGGAGGACGCCGCACTGCTGCTCTCCGTCCTTGCCGGACACGACCCACAGGACTCCACCTCTTCCCTCGAACCGGTACCGAACTTTGCCGCGGGACTGCGGGACGGCGTGCGCGGACTGCGCATCGGTGTGCCCAAAGAGTATATGAGCGGCGGCAATGCGCCGGAAGTGGCGGATGCCCTGCAGCGGGCCATTCGCACGCTGGAGGAGCAAGGCGCCGAAATCACGGAAATTTCTCTTCCTCACGCCGAAGCCGCCGTCGCTTCCTACTACATCATCGCCTGCGCAGAAGCCTCCTCCAACCTCGCGCGCTACGACGGCATCCGCTACGGTTTCCGCGACACTTCCGCCACCGACCCTGACACCCTCTTCAGCCGCTCCCGCGCCGCAGGCTTCGGGGAAGAGGTCAAGCGCCGCATCATCTTGGGAACCTACGTGCTCTCCGGAGGCTACTACGATGCCTACTACGCCCGCGCGCAGAAGGCTCGCGCGCTCGTGGCTCAGGACTTTGCTCACGCCTTCGAGAGCGGCGTGCAACTCATCCTCGGACCCGTGTCGCCCACCCCGGCGCCAAAAATCGGCGCGCGAGACCTCACCCCCCTGCAGATTTACCTGGCAGACATCTACACCATCCCGGCCAACCTCGCCGGTCTGCCCGCCGTATCCGTACCCTGTCCCGCTGCGGCTCCTCTTCCTGTGGGAGTCCAACTGCTCGCCGCTCATTTTGAGGAGCCCCTGCTGCTGCGAGCCGCTGCTGCCCTTGAATCCGCCTGGTCATGACTGTTCCCGTCGTCCTCTCCCTTGCGGGCTCCGATTGTTCTGCGGGCGCCGGCTTGCAGGCGGACCTCAAGACAGGTTTCGCGCTCGGCTGCTACCCCCTCACGGTAGTCACCTGCGTGGTCAGCGAAGTCCCCGGTCACGTCGCGGGCATTGTCCCGCTTGACCCCGATTTCGTAGCCTCCCAACTGCGCGAGTGCCTGCGCTGTTTTCCCGTCGCCGCCATCAAGACCGGCATGCTTTACAGCCCGCAGATCCTGCAGGCTATCGTCCCCCTGCTGCCGACGGATGTCCCCCTCGTCGTGGATCCCGTCATGGTCGCTACCGCCGGAGATTCCCTCATGCTGGAAGAGACCCTGCAAACCTATGAGCAGCTCCTCTTCCCCCGCGCCTCCCTCATCACCCCCAACGTCGATGAGCTCATGCGCCTCGCCTCCCTCCCCTCTCCTCCCGACTCACCGCAACAGCTTTCCGACGCCGCCTCCGCCCTTGCCCACCGCCTGCGCTGTCCCATCCTCGCCAAGGGCGGTCACCTCCCCGGCTCCGTCTGCACCGATATTCTCGCACTCCCGGATTCCTCCTGCTCCGCCATCTCGCACCCGCGCACTCCCGGCATCCCCACCCACGGCACCGGCTGCACCCTCTCCTCCGCCGTCGCTTCCTTCCTTGCCCTCGGCTTCCCTCTGCCCGACGCCGTGTCTCGCGCCCTCGACTTCACCGCCTCCGCCATCGCGCGCTCCTTCTCCTGGCCGGACCACCATTCTTTTGCTCTCAATCATTCTTTGCAGTCACGCTGATCTTCCCCTTGAAGACAAAGCAGTAAAATCTTTTTATCGCAATTTTTCGACTCTTTTTGTGTTTTAATGTTGACTTTTTGATATATCACGGCTATTTTATCTCCGGATCGAGCTTATAAAAGCGATACTCATCGCGATTATGCGTCGATTTAACACTAACCAACAAAAGAAATCATGATTACTGCAATTATCGCTAGCGTAACGCCGTTCGTGGCTGCCCAGCCGGTTGACACGGCTGCTACCATGCCGAAGGCTCCTGTCGCCACCTACAACTGGAGCGACCAGAATGCTAAGGCCGTCATCTCCGATGAGGATTTGAAGAGTGGAGCAACGGGTTCCTTCAGCAGAATCCCCTTTGGTAATGGTGCTCAGGCCGTGGACGACTGGCATCTTGCTTAAAATACGAAGAAATCAAACGCCGCCGTTTCTCCAAAGGGACGGCGGCGTTTTTTTATGAAACAAAGCCATGATCCTTCTATTGACCAACAGCCGGGATGTAACCACGGACATCCTCCTGCCCTACCTCACACCACGAGCGGAGGTGTTCCGCTTCAACATCGACCTGTGGCGTGACTACCATTGGCGTATCGGAGCCGATAGCTATGAGCTTTCCGACCCGACGGGACGTACCTGCCGTGAGGAACAGGTGGGCGCGGTGTACGAGCGCAAGGTAATGTTTGATCCGCCGGATATTGACGTCCCGGCGCAGGGCAGCGAAGAATCGTGGCTGCGGGCGGAAGTGCTGGCTATTTGGTCGGGTATCAAGGATCTGGCGATGGGCGCGGGCAAGCTGGCGCTCATCCACCCCTCCGCCACGGGAAATTGGTACAAGATGCGCCAGATGCGTCTCGCGCGCAAATACTTCCCCGTGCTCCCCTGGGAAATGATCCACGGCGTGCCGCCGCAGCTCGGTCCCTCCGTCGTTTGCAAAGCCAACACGGGCGCTCCCATGGGCAGAGGCTTCTGCTTTAACGTGAACCGCGTGGATCCGCAGCGTATCGACACGAGTTTCCCCTGGTTCCTGCAAGTGGCGGGCGAAGCAGAATATGAGGTGACGGTGGCGTACATCGCCGGACGCGTGTTCGCCAGCCGCATGAGGCGTGCCGGTCTGAAGAGCAACGATATCCGACAAGCCACGGTGAATGGCGAGGCAGAGTGGGAGCCCTGCGAGCTCACCGCGGACGAGACCGAGCGCGTGTGCGCCCTGATGCGCGAAACGGGGCTTTCTTTCTCGCGGCTGGATTTCCTGCGCACGGCACAGGGGCTCACCTTTCTCGAACTGAACCCGAACGGACAATTCGCGTGGATGGACATCAAAAACGAGCGCGGCATGCTCACCGCCATCGCGGACGAGATCATGCGCGTCCATTCATGAGGCGATTATCCTCAGTATGAATATCTTGCAAATAAAACTTCGGGACCTTTTGCTCCTGCTCGTTGTCCTGTTCGGACTTTTCCTTGCGGCCCTCTCCCTGATTCTCCTTGCTCTCCTCTTTATCAGCTCAACCTAGGAAGCTGACGCTATCCATTTACGACTTCGATCTCAGGTAATTTGCGCACTGGGAGCAGGCCATGCGGGGCGGTATTTTAAGGAACGAAAGCGGTGGGTGCTGAGAAAGCGACGGACAGCCTATCGGGAGAAGAGCGTGTACCTTACCTCAGTGCACCGTAGGTAGCTAATTTGTTGATACAACGCATTTTAAGCACCACGACGCCCTAAAATATCTTTCAAACTCTCCTCCTTTTTCTCCCGACCGCACTTTCTTACTCCAACCGCGGATTTTTCCCTTGCAATGGCGTTCCTTTGGGAGTATCATCACCGCGGTGCGTTGTAGTAACGCATCAGAACGAAAAATCTTTCACCTTTTTACCTGTCATGGACTTCATCTCCTCAAACGCCGCCTCATTAAGCCCTTCTCTTACTCTTGCTGTGACCAATCGTGCCAAGGAAATGAAGGCAAAAGGCGAGCAAGTCTTCGGTCTCGCCGGCGGCGAACCTGATAAGGACACCCCGGAAAACATCAAACAAGCGGCTATCCAGGCTCTTCAGAACGGCGCTACCAAGTACACCCCTTCCGCCGGGCTTCCTGAACTGCGCCAGGCGATCTCTGAAAAACTCAAGAGAGACAATGGGCTTGATTACACGCCCGACCAAATATGCGTCTGCTCCGGTGCGAAGCCGGCGGTGTACAGCGCCCTGCGCGCCGTCATCAGCGAGGGAGACGAGGTCATCATCCCCTCCCCGTACTGGGTGAGCTATCCCTCCATGGTGCAGCTCTGCGGCGGTACTCCGGTATTCGTCGAAACGAAGGCGGAGAACGGTTGGAAAATCACGGCGGATGAATTTGCAGACGCCATGACCCCGCGCACCAAACTCATCATCCTCACCACCCCGCACAACCCGACCGGCGCCGTTTACACCGAAGAGGAACTGCACGCCATCGGCGAGGTCGCGATCGATGAAGACATCCTTATCCTCTCCGACGAGATCTACGAGCACCTCATCTACGATGATGCCAAACACGTCTCCATCGCCGCTCTCTCCAAAGAGCTCTACGACCTCACCATCACCATCAACGGCTTCTCCAAGAGCTACGCCATGACCGGCTGGCGCCTCGGCTACTCCGCTGCGCCTCATGCCATCGCCCAAGCCATCCGACTCATCCAGGACCACACTTCCTCCAATGCCACGACTTTCGCCCAGTACGGCGCTATTGAGGCTCTCCGTGGTGACCAGTCCTTTGTGAGTGACCTGAGGGAAGAATACGACTTCCGCCGCCAATACGTCGTGGAGCGTCTCAAAGAAATGCCCAAGGTCTCTGTCGTGGAACCCCAAGGCGCTTTCTACTGCTTCATCGACATCAGTGAAACCGGCATGGATTCCCTCGCCTTCTGTGAACGACTGCTGGACCGTTATAAGGTCGCTGCGGTTCCGGGAATCGCCTTCGGCAACGACCACGCCATCCGCATCTCCTACTGCACAACCTTGGATATCCTCAAGGAAGGGCTTGACCGACTGGAGGAGTTCTGCCGCAAGGCGTGATTTCCGGCAGGGACGTCATCAGGTCGCTCAACGAGCGGCCTTTTTTCTCTATCTTCCCTCCTTATGATGAAAATTTCTACCAGAGGACGCTATGCGCTGCGTGTCATGGTTGAGCTCGCTCGTCAAACCGAGGGTAAAACGACGTCCCTGCGCTCAATCGCCGAGAATCAGCTGATCACCCCTAAATACCTGGAGAGCATCATCGCCCTGCTTCTGCGCGAAAATCTCGTTGTCAGCTCCAGGGGCAAATCCGGCGGCTACCGCCTCTCCCGTCCCGCCTCCCAATACACCGCCTACGATATCCTCCTCGCTACCGAGGGAGATCTGTCTCCGGTCCAATGCCTCACTTCTCCCGCCCCCTGCCCCATGCAGCAGCATTGTCCCACCTTCCCCCTCTGGAAGGGACTTCAGACAGTCACTCACGACTACCTTCGCAGCATCACGCTCGAACAACTCGCTCAACTCCCCGACGGCGAATTTTCCTTCCGCGACGGCATCTAAGCATTTGTGCAGGGTAAACACATTTGGGGGGAAGGTAATCGACGGAGAAAATACTTTTGTTGGCTGATATTATCGCTGATACGCATCAAAAATCGTGACCTCGTAAATCGTAAATAGGCGCAGCCATGCGCCTCCGCCTTCTCGTTCGCCCAATTCGCGGCGTAGCCGCCGAACTCCTCATATCGTAAATTGACGCTTCGGTACCCCACTACCTCAGCGCCCTGCGGACAAAAGCTGCGTTTTTTTCTGATTGTTATCGAATCTCCCCGCGCTCGTACGCATCTGAGCAGATATGAACACACAAGAGATGAGGCGTGACAGTCTATGCAGCATCATCAACGCTCCGGCTTTGTACCGCAGCCAGGTAGGCATTTTCATTCTGCGCATCGGTGTGGCGCTTCTCGTGCTATGCCACGGGTGGCCGAAATTGGTCATGCTCATCAACGGGGAAGGTGAAGGTTGGATGGACCCCCTGGGGCTGGGCGGGGAGACCTCTCTTGCGCTCTGTGTCATTGCCGAATTCTTTTGTAGTTTGTGCATCCTTCTTGGGTTGCTGACGCGGGCTGCATCCTTTGTACTTGTTGTGAACTTCTGGGTCGTCGTCTTTGTATATGGCAAGGGCAGCGGACTCTCTCAGAACGAGCTTCCCCTGCTCTATATGCTCTGTTTCGTCGCACTGCTCTGCACCGGGTCCGGACCCCTGGCTGTGGATCGGATCCTCGCTCGCCGCCTTTCATGTCGAAGGTAAGGAACTTCCCACATCGTAAATCGTAAATCGTAATTCGTAAATCGTAAATAGGCGGTGGAACACCGCCCAGGGCCCTCGTGGGCTTTGACGCTTCGGCACCACCCTGCCTCAGCGCCCTGCGAGCAAAAGCTGCGCTTTTGTCCAATCGCCCTAATTAAAAGATCTGTTAAAATGGGCGTGAGGTGATAGAATCACCTTG
>CANQSY010000075.1 GCA_947626635.1 uncultured Akkermansia sp. | reverse complement strand
ATCCATCGTCGTAAATCACTTCGATCAAAATGATCCAGTGTGTGATCGGGAAGCATAGGGAAATGATACCATGCGTCATAATTTTGTGCAAGACAAACGCTGCAATTCCGCTATTCCCCGAAGATAATGTTTCGTACGCGTTTGCCCAAACGCCATGCACCAAATTTCACACATTATCAATATGTTCTACAAGATCATCGCGGAGCAAACGTAAAGTCCTATTCGGAAAACAACGAGGAGCTATGTACCCCATCATTAATCACACAGGAATTTGCCGGAGCAACATCCGGTGATGTCCTAGTACGCTCTTGATCGCTCCGCACGCTTACGCACGACCCCATTTCCACAGGGCGTGGGAAATTAAAAATGCAACTCCGTGCAGCGCTGCCGCACCTATCGCATAGACACCCAACAATCCAAAACCAACAATGGATCTTCTCCATTAAAAGCCAGACCAAACAACATGAATCCCAGACGAACAAATTAAAATCAGCAAGAGGACATTACGAATTAAACAGTTCAATACCAAATGAAAGAATTACTTATTCACAATGCAAATAACAAAAGAGCAGAAGAGAAAATGCGCGGAAAAGAGTTGCGAAGGAGATGGGAAAAACTTGCCAAAGGAGGGGAGGTGCTGTATCATGGCGCGCGTTATGAGTGAATTGCCCAAGGCGTACGAACCGGCAGCAGTGGAGCAGAAATGGCAGACCCTGTGGCTGAAGGAAAACTGTTTCCATGCTGACCCGCACAGCGAGAAACCTGCATACAGCATCGTCATTCCCCCGCCGAATGTGACCGGTGTGCTGCACATGGGGCACGTGCTGAACAACACGATTCAGGACATTCTGGCGCGTCGGGCTCGACAGGAAGGCAAGGAGGTTCTCTGGTTGCCGGGCACCGACCATGCAGGCATCGCCACCCAGGCTCGTGTGGAGAAGGAGCTGGCAAAAGAAAATCCGCCACGGACGCGGTTCGACGTCGGTCGCGAGGATTTCGTCAAGATGGTGTGGGAGTGGAAAGAGAAACACGGCGGCATCATCATCAAGCAGCTCAAGAAGCTCGGCTGCTCCTGCGACTGGGAGCGCGAACGCTTCACGATGGATTCCGGCTACGCGGCGGAAGTGGCGCGCGTGTTCACCGAACTTTTCAAGGAGGGTCTCATCTACCGCGGTCTGCGCATGGTGAACTGGGATCCCGTGCTCCTCACGGCCCTCTCCGACGAGGAAGTGATCATGACCCCCAGCAAGAGCAAGCTCTACACCATCCGCTACCGACTGGAAGAGGACCCGAGCCGCTACCTCCCCGTGGCGACCACGCGTCCGGAAACCATCATGGCGGACGTGGCGGTAGCGGTGAACCCGAAGGACCCGCGCTATGCCGATTGGCTGGGCAAGAAGGTGCTCCGTCCGCTTGTGGAAACGCCCATTCCCATCATTGCCGACGAGCATGTGGAAATCGGCTTCGGTACCGGCGCGCTCAAAATCACGCCCGCCCACGACCGCGTGGACTTTGAGGTCGGCGTGCGTAATGGTCTGCAAATCATCGACGTGCTCACCCCCGACGGTCACATCAACTGTCCGGACTGTCCGGAGTTGCACGGCTTGGACCGTTTCGTCGCCCGCGACCGCTCCATCGAGATCATCCGCGAAAAAGGTCTCCTCGAAAAAGAAGAAGCCTACGACAACAACATCGGCGTTAGTCAGCGTTCCGACGTCCCTATCGAGCCGCGTCTGAGTATGCAGTGGTTCCTCAGGTACCCCTGCGTCGATGAGGCCATGAAAGCCGTGGAGGACGGCGAGATCACATTCCGTCCCGCTCACTGGGCCAAGACCTACGCGCACTGGCTGGAGGGCATCCAGGACTGGTGCATCAGCCGCCAGCTCTGGTGGGGTCACCGCATCCCCGTGTGGTACCGCAAAGAAATAGCCGCCAAGCTCAAGGAGGCCCCCAAACTGGATGCTCAGGATGCCGCCGCCGGACGCATCTACGTCGGCGTCGAGCCGCCGCCCGACCCGGAAAATTGGGTGCAGGACGACGATGCGCTGGACACGTGGTTCAGCTCCTGGCTGTGGCCCTTCGCCACCATGGATTCCGACTGTCGCGCGAAGTTTTACCCCACCACGGACCTCGTGACGGGACCGGACATCATCTTCTTCTGGGTGTCGCGCATGATCATGGCAGGCTACCGCTTTGCGGGACAAAAACCCTTCTCCAACGTCTTCTTCACCTCCATCGTGCGCGACCTGCAAGGACGCAAGATGAGCAAGAGCCTCGGCAACAGTCCGGACCCCCTGGACCTCATCGACCGCTACGGAGCGGACGGTCTGCGCTTCGGTCTCATGCGAATCGCCCCCACCGGCTCCGACGTCAAGTTCGACGAAAAGCAGATCGAGGAGGGTAAGAACTTCGCGAACAAGTTGTACAATGCCGTTCGCTTCCGCCTCATGCAGGGTGAGGCAGGCACGGATCCCGCGCCGCGCTTCAGCGCCGTCCACATCGACATCCTGGATAAGCTCAAGCAGCTCCATAGCGATGTGACGACGGCTCTCGAAAAATACGAGTTCAACGCCTGCACGCAAGCCCTCTATTTCTTCTTCTGGAATGAATACTGCTCGCTCTTCCTCGAGGCCGTGAAGAACGACCTGCGCGAAGGGGCCGATCCCGCCGTGCGCAACGCCACACTGCACGTCATCGACACCGTGCTGCGCCACTACCTCGCCCTTCTCTCCCCCTTCATGCCGCACATCACGGAGGAACTCTGGCAGAGTCTCGGATTCGCCGCACGTCATGACAACAAACCTCTCATGGTGACGCCTCTTCCCTCTCCGGATTCCCTCCTGCAGGGTCTCGCGGATGAGGACGTTTCCAAGGCACGCGTCATCGCCTCCTCTCTCTACGAAGCGGCGAACCGCGCCCGCAACCTCAAGGCCGAGTACAACCTCTCGACAAACAAGAACGTGCGCTTGGTGATTAAGCCTGCCCTGCCTGTCGCGGCGGACATCCCGGCGCGCCTCGCGCTGCTGGCCGGCGCGAAGGAGACAGAGGTCGCTCCCGACTATGAAGCGCCGAAGGGAACGCCCGCCGCCGTCACTCCGCTCGGTGAACTCTTCCTGCCGCTCGAGGGTCTTGTCGATGTCGAAGCCGAGAAAAAACGCATCAACAAGGAACTTGAAAAATTGGCAAAGGATATTACCGCCGCGCAGTCCAAACTCGGCAACGCCTCCTTCGTCGAACGCGCTCCCGCCGCCGTCGTGCAGCAGGAAAAGGAACGTCTCGCCGCCCACGAGGAGAAACGCACGCGTCTGCAAGCTATGCTCTCCGCTCTTTCGTGATACAAGCTCCCCCGCCATGAAAACGCGTACCCTGCTCCTCGTCGGCTCGCTGCTGTCGCTCCCGCTTCAAGCAGCATCTCCCGAAGCGACAGACCCGAAGCCTCCCGCGCCGGCGCCTTCCCCCTCGGCTTCTTCCGATTCTTCTTCCCAACCAACTTCTACGCAGCAGCAGCCTTCGCCGTCCTCTGACCTCCCAACCACTCACCGCGAGGTAGCCGATATGCTCGTCTCCCTCCTCCAACAGACAGCCTCCTGCCTCGAAACCTGCAAGGACGCCGCCAGTGTGCAAGCCGCCCTGCCGCGTCTCCACGAGCTGTCCAACGAGGCTCACCGCATCCAAAACTTGCAGAACAGCCTCCCGGAGCCTACCACGCAGGACTACATCTCCGCCCACGAACAAGTCGCTCCCTTCCAAACCGCTTGGAAAGCCATCCGCGACCACATCGAGTGCCTCCAACGCGCTCACCTCATCTCTCAGGAGCTCAGTGATGTCCTCGGTCTCGGACCCGACACGCCTTCCTCCTCCGCCCCGTGAGTCCACGGCTTATTTCACCTGCCACACCGGCTCGCTGACATTCAGCCCGCAAATTCCGTCCCGGCCGGCTTTTGTTTCAGTGATGTTGAAATGTTATTCACAAAATTCCTCTGAGACCTCAAATTTTTTCCGAAGCCACGACCTACAACATCTGGGGGCGGCACCCAAGGAGGCGCCGCTATATCATGAAATCAAGCTTTTACGTCTGTTATCAACAGGTTGATAACGTACCAAATCATGCTTGCAAAATGCTAAGAAAACTGTATCATTTCACCTGTCTTCCTCTCCTAACACGTCTATGAAAACGAACCGGGCGATAACGAATCATTTTGATGAAAGCAAGGCAAGTGATTTGGCGGACTTCATCATGTTTTCCCAACGTAATTTGATTTTGAAACTTTCTCCCGAGTTAACGCAGGGCAAGGTTTCCTTTCCGCAGTTTTTCCTGTTGGCTTATTTGACCGAGGAAGAGAGCATCTCTATCACGAGCATCGCGCGCATGATGGGTCATTCCACCGCCGCGGCCACAGGGATGGTTGACAAGCTCGAAGAGATGGGCTATGTGGAGCGCATCACGGCAACGGCCGACCGCCGCAAGACCCTCGTGCGCATCACGCAGCAGGGCATCGGGCTCGTGGAACGTATGCGCTCGAGCATCACCCGAAATCTGGCGCAGCTCCTGCGCAATGAGGACGAGCGTGCCACCTCCTTGAGCAACAAGGTCAGTCGCCTCGTCGCGCAGGAATGTTTTGATCGCGCACGCGCGTAACTATCCGCCTTCGCGTCGACGCAGCCCTCTCCCTTTCTTCTCGTCCGCCATGAGTTCATTCGCTCCTTCTTATCTCGACCGCATCAACGCCTACCCGGAGAACTTTGCGCGTTTTATCCCTCGTATCCCCGGTGTTCCGGTGAGTACGGATCGTGCCGCCGTCATAGCGGATCTCACGCCCACCCACGAGGACGTCCTCCGGGAAGGAGGCATTGACCCGCGCTATCTGCGCCGCGCTCAGCAGGTCCACGGCAAACAGGTAGCCATTGTGGGCGATATCGGCTGCTCCTATCCGGTCGAGGGAGTGGACGGTTTATTTTGCGGCGGGGTGGCGGATTGTTGTTTGGGCATTTACGTGGCGGACTGCGCGGCGATATGGGTGTACGATACGGAGAGCGGCTGCCGCGGTCTGATTCATTCGGGCAAGGTCGGGACAGAACTCAACATCGTCGGAGAACTCTTCACGCGTATGCACAAGGTACTCGGCGTATGCGCGGAAAATTGCATCGCCGTCATCTCTCCCTGCATACGCCCACCCCACTACGAGGTGGATCTGCCCACCGCCATCAAGGCACAGCTGCGCGAGGCGGGCGTGATGCCGGAGAACATCGTCGACAGCGGCATCGACACGGCTTCCGATACCTCGACCTATTACTCCTACCGCGCAGAGAAGGGCTGCACCGGTCGCATGCTTGCCCTCTTCGGCAGGATGAACCCTCCCGCCGCCAATTAACTTTTCTCCTCCTTCGGCTCCGCGCCAAGCGTTCTTCCGTTCCCATGGATATCGACAGGGAAAAAAAGATGTGCCGGCGCAACCTTCTCGCTCGCCTTCAGCAGGCGGATCCCGACCTCCTCGCTCGCGAAGCCGACCTGCTGCGCGAAATGTTGGGCGACATACTCCGTCCGCTGCCGACGATGAACGTTTGTCTCTACGCGTCGCACGCGCCCTACGAGCCGGACCTCCTGCCCCTGCTGACGGAATGTCCTCGGCATGCCTACTACTTCCCACGCTGCGGAGAGAACCGCGATATGCTCTTTCACCGTGTCACCTCCCCGTCTTGCCAGCTTCTTCCCGGACGCTTCGGCATCCGTGAACCCGATCCCCTGCTCCCGACCCTCTCCCCGCACGATGCACACCTCATCGTTGTCCCCGGTATTGCCTTCACGCCGGAGGGATGCCGTCTCGGCCACGGGGGAGGTTACTACGACCGCTTTCTCCCGCAGTGCGACCGGGCGCGAATCCTGTCCGTCGCGTTCGCTGCGCAAATGGTATCCGACCTACCCTGCGGCGTCCGCGATGTCCGGATCCCGCAAATCATCCTTGTTCATCCAGACGCGCTGTGATAAACTGACATCCGCATGGCAGAGCGCATCATACTAGTGGCTGAGGACGATGCATCCATCCGCACGGCGTTGCATGATTTGCTGAGCGCGCATGGCTACGGCGTCCTCTGCGCCAAGGACGGCGAGGAAGCCGCGCGGCACTTGCTCACGCGCGAGGTCGATCTCGTCCTTCTCGACCTCAATATGCCGAAGGTGAGCGGGTACCAGTTGCTGCGCCTCATCGCCAGAGAGAGCCCCGCCCTGCCGCGCATCATTCTCACGGCCCACGGCGAGGAAAGCCAGCGAGTGAAGGGTCTTGAGAGCGGTGCGGATGATTACGTCGTCAAGCCCTTTTCTCCCGCCGAGCTCCTTGCGCGCATCGGCGCTGTCCTGCGCCGTACGGCCGACCGCCAGGTTCCCGCCGCCCGCGCCCTCGTCTTCCCCGGCGGCGTGCTGGAACCCGCCTCCCACAGCGTGCGTATGCGGGACGGCACGCAGATCTCTCTTCGGGATAAAGAGTACGAGCTCTTTCACTACCTCCTTGCACACCCCGGTCGCATCATCCCACAGGAAGAGCTCCTGCTGCGCATCTGGGGAAGCCGTTCTCGCGCGAGCGAAACGAGAACCGTCGCCGTCACCCTCGCGCGTCTGCGCGACAAGATAGGAGAAGACGCTGCAAGTCGCATCGTAAACGTGCGGGGACGCGGCTACAAATGGAACGATCACGCATGAAAAAAAAGCTCGGCATCATCCTGGTGATATTCTCGCTGCTGGCCGTGGGCGCGGCTCTGTGGCAGATGGTTCAATCCGCGCGGCTGGAGGATGCCTTGCGCGCCATCGACCACAAATCCCAGGCGGCGCGACTGTTGGAGCTCTCCCTTCCCCGCGTGCAGGCCGAGATGAATTCCCTCCTGCGTACGGAGCAAGCCAAACTCGGCAAATATCCGCCCATCGGGCAAGTCAATCTTCCCATGCCTCCCGGTGGTCAGGCTGATTTCAACTGCGGGTTCTTCCTGCTGACCCCAACAATGATTCAGGCCCCCGTCGGCAGCGAGAATTTTCTCGGTCTCCTGGAAAGCTCCCCCGTCCTCACCAACACCATACGCCGCAAAGCCTACAACCCCTCGGCTCCCCTCTTTGACCCCTCGGAAAAAGTCACCTACGACCCGCGGACGCATCTCCCCGTCTTCGGCATCTATGAAGTCGGGGATACCGACTTCGACCATCCCATTCGTCGCACCGGCGAGCCGGGGCCCTTCTTTTCCTGGCATTACAAGGACAACCTCATCTGCATGCGCTCCATTCCCACCAGCCATGGCGCAGCCGCCGAGGGGTTTGTGATAGACGCCAAGAAACTCGCCGCCCACCTCATGCCACTCGTCGAGCCCGGTCTGCGTGCCGCGTCCATTGATTTTCCCAAGCCCGGCGAGCCGGAAAATCTGGCTCCCCTGCCGCTCGTCCTGCGCCCCGGTGATGACATCGATCTGCCGGACACGTCCGAACGCCGCCGCGCCCTCCGCGGTCCCGTCATCTCCGCCTGGGTCATCTCCATCCTCTCCATCCTCATCGTCTTCTCCATCCTCGCCTTCTACGCCCGCGTCGAGCAACGACGCGCCGACTTCGTTTCCGCCGTCACTCATGAGTTGCGCACTCCCCTCACCAGCTTCCGACTCTACACGGATATGCTTAAAACCGGAGAACTCACCGATGACAAGGTCAAGGAGTACCACGACACCCTCAGCCGCGAAAGCGCCCGCCTCAGCCATCTCGTGGAAAATGTGCTCTCCTACGCCCGCCTCACCCGCGGAGCCCTGCGCGGTCGTAAAGACACCGGCAGCTGCACGGAGCTCCTCTCGCCCCTTCTGGACAAGTTGTCCGCCCGTCTCCGTGAGGCCGGCTTTGCGGTAACCGCCAAGCTCGACCAACGGCTCTCTCTTCTTCGCCTCCGCACGGATCTTATCTCGCTGGAGCAAATCCTCATCAACCTTGCCGACAACGCCATCAAATACGGTGGCGACTCCGAGCACCCCACCATCTCCATCCACGCGATCCAAACGCATCGCTTCCTCGCCCTTCGCTTCTCCGATAACGGTCCCGGCATCCCTCCCTCCATGCAAAAGCGCATTTTCCGTCCCTTCTCCCGTTCCCAGGAAGCACTCGATGGCAGAAAACCCGGCACGGGGCTGGGTCTTGCACTCTCGCGGGATCTCGCCCGCTCCATCGGCGGCTCCCTATCCCTTGAGCGCTCGACCTCGTCCGGCACAACCTTCCTGCTCTCCCTCCCCTTGGGTGAATAAACCGCTCTTCCTTTGGATGAAGGCAGACAATATATTTAAGATTTGGAAGTTTGTGGAATGAACCACGTATTTTAGAAAACGTGCAAATGGGCTGTTTTATCAAAACTGAGATTCATCCCCGAACTATTTCGCCAAAGATAAGATGAAATGACACGGCAGAGTCCCTTACAACCGCTTTCGGTGGTCGGTTAGTGACCACCGCCATATGTCGTCAACCGCCTGTGGGAGCACTCCATCCGGACGATTGCAACAATCACGGGTCCTACGGTTTGTTGAGGTGCTTGTTCAGGAACTCAAGGAGGTAGGAGGGAGTAAGGAGTTCGCGGGTGATGATCGGGGTAGCGGGGTCATCGGGGAGGTAGAGGACATTGGTGGGGACGGTGCTGCGATGGAGCGAGCGCAGGGCGGCGTCTATGTCAGGGTTGGGGCGAGTGTTGTCCGCGCGCAGGAGGAGGACGTCGTGCTCGGCAAAGAGGGCGTACACGGCGGGAGTGTAGGCGGTCGCCTTGTTGGCTTGACAAGTGAGGCACCACTTGGCTGTGAAGTCAACATAAACGGGGCGATCTTCATCGAGGGCTTCCTGCTGGAGTTGGGGGGACCAGGGCTGCCAAGGGGATTGGCCCGAAGGAGCGTCATCGGAAAGAGTGTCATCGGAAGGTGAGGCGGTCGGGTAAGAGAACCACACGCCGCCGAGGACGAGGAGGAGCGCGACGAGTCCGCCGAGCAGTTTGCTGCGCCAACTGCGCCACAGCACGCACCAGCGTCCGTACACCCAGCAGCCCGCCGCTACGGACACCAAACCGGGCAAGATACTCACTGCCGAAGGAGCAAGAGTGAGGTACACGCCGATGAGCCACGCAGCGGCGGCAAAAAGGAAGAACGAGAGAGCCTGGCGCAGCGATACCATCCACTCGCCGGGACGCGGCAGGAAGCCGACGAGCGAGGGGAAGAGAGCGAGCAAAACGTACGGCAGCGCGAGGCCCAACGCCATGGCGGAAAGAGCCGCCAGCATGGGCAGAGCGGGCAGGGAGAGAGCCGCCGGCAACGCGGCGCCGATGAATGGAGCGCTGCACGGAGTGGCGACAACGGTGACGAGTAATCCCTGGAAGAAAGAACCGAGCGCGCCACGTTTACTCTGCAGCTGCGCGCCGACGCCGGTCGCTCTCGCACCCAGCTCGAAGACGCCGTACATCCAAAGTCCCAGCACCGTGAGCAGGAGCGTCAGCACGTACACGACCCACTCGTTCTGCATCCACACCGCCCAGGTGCGTCCCTCCCCGCCGGCATCGCTGAACAGCATCGTGGGCCACTGCGACCACTCGACGGCGAGCAGATCCTCCCACCGCGAAAGGGCGATGAGGACGAGACCGAGCGCCCAAAAAGAGAAGAGGACGCCGGCAGTGAAGCTCAGCGCATGCACCGCTACCTTGCCGCGACTTCCCCCGCTCAACTCCACAAAGCCCATCACCTTGAGCCCCAGCACGGGAAAGACGCAGGGCATCAGGTTGAGGAGAAGTCCACCCACCAGCAGAGCCCCCACAATCCCCCAAAATCCGTCGGTCAGCAGTTTTTCGCCTCGCGCCTGCCCCAGCGGAACATCCACCCGTGCATGACTGCCATCAGCAAAAATCAGCTGTCCCACAAGCCGCCCGTTATCCGGTTGCGCCGCCGGATAGAGCATGTCTTTCCCGTCGTTCGCGGGCAGGCGCATCACGTACGCCTCTCCCGATCGGGTCAGCGTCTGTGTACCGGACGGCAGCACGTTCCCCTCATCGGGGATGAAGACGGCGCCCTCGGCTTCTCCGGACTTGCGGAAGCTGAGGGTGTAGGCAGCGCCATCCTGCTCGGCTGCGACGTCCTGCAACGGGGTATCTCCAAGGACCTCCGCTCCGCGCTCCTCGTCGCGCCAGTCGGGATTCGGCGCGGCCTCTCCGCGCCGCAGGATCAGCTGCGCTCGCGCCTCCTGCTGCGGCAAACACCCCATCGCTGAACACAACTGCGCCTCCGCGGAAAACTTCCACTCCGACTCCGCCGGCGCATCCTCCCCCGCCTCCACCTTCCACACGACGCATGGTTCCTCATACCCGTAGGAGACAATGCCGGCGCTGTCTATACGCTGCGGCATCTGCCAGTAGGGGCCCTGCACCGTGAAACCGCGAGGTGACTCGAGCCGCACCTGCATCGCCTGCCCCACTGATCCCGGGTTGCGGTAGTAGGCGTGCCACGTCGGCGCCACCTTCCCCCGCAACGCTATGTAAAAAGCATGTCCCGGCTCATACGCCTGCACGCTCGCTGCCGCGCTGAGTTCCAGTCGCTCCTCCCCCTGCGCTCCCAGCTGCCCCACCAGCGCCAACAACCCCATTCCTATCACTTGCCAAATGTTCTTCATCCCCTTCATCCTACCACACCTTCGCATCTGTCCCAAGAAAAAACAACGCCTGGGCGCCTGTCGGTGACGATTGACGATCGCTCTTCGTATAATTTTGTGGAATGACTCCACAAAGCAATTCCAAAAAGTCGGCAAAATACCCAGTATTTGACAA
>CANQSY010000074.1 GCA_947626635.1 uncultured Akkermansia sp. | reverse complement strand
CGTCACTATTTTACCCCTCTCTTCGCATGACCTCAACTATTTCTGTCATATGTCGCATTTGTTCTTGCAATTCACAGGATCGCAAAATTAAATGCGACAGTTTCTTGGCACAAAAAAAAGGGAGCCAAGAAGTTCAAAGCACGATAGATCAACTTCCTTCGTTCACGAGAAGCGTAAGAGAAAAAGGTTGAATGGGACTAAGAAAAAAGCTGCGCTTTTGGCTAATCAACCTCACAGCCGTCGGCAGTTTTGTCCATCGTCTATGATTCGGGGGACTCTGTTTTACTCAACAGGCAGCAAAATCCTCCCGCGCCGATGACGTGGTGAGGGAGGAGTCGGTAGGCCGGAAAATCGCACAGCGAACTGCGAAACGGGGCTAGCACGGGAATCTCCACGGCACTCCATCCCGGCACACGACGCAGAATGTAGGCAATGACGCGTTCATTTTCCTCCGGGTCGTAGGTGCACGTCGTGTAGAGCAAATGAGCGCCCTGTGCCGCGCAGCGCACGGCTTGCAGCAGAATGCCGCGCTGACGTTTTGCGTTGCCGCTGACGACCGCATCCCCCAGACACCCCGGATTCCTGATGCCTTTACACAGCAGAGATTGTCCACTGCACGGCGCGTCCACCAGCAGAAGGTCGAAAAGCTCTCCGCTCTCTGCCCACTGGTCGGGACGCCATCCCGTCACTCGTGTATGGGGCAGAGCGCACATCTCCACATTCTGCCGCAGAATGCCCCGGCGCGCGGCGTGCACCTCATTCGCCGTGTGGTCCACCAGCGGATACTGCGCCGCCAGGAGAAGACTTTTCCCTCCCGGCGCGGCGCAGAGATCCAAACTTCTCTGCGGCGGATTCGTCAGCGCACTCAGCGCCGCACCTTCCCAGCAGGAGGAAAGATCCAACACGTAATAAAAGCCGCGCGCATAATCCTCATGCCGCGTCGGCATCGCCCCCTCTGTCGGCACATAGACCCGCCGCGGAAGCCAGGGATATTCCACGCGCCCCGTGCAAGGAAAGGGAGGCGTATAGGACTCCGGCGCGCGCGGTGAGAGAACGAGCGCCTGCCTGCCCGCGTCCCCCGTCCTCATGGCGTGCAGAAGCGCCTCGGCCTGCGTCCCATCAAGCCGCAAACGGGAGATGAGCCGACTCTCGGCCTTACTGACGGGAAGATATCTGGCGCCTTCTTCGTTCATGGGTCCGGTGCATTCATGTTCGGTCCGTCGCGTCGAGGGCGAGACGTGCCGCGCCAATGACGCCGGCATCGCTGCGGAGCTGTGCCGGCAGGATCTGCAGCCGCTCGAAATGGGGCGGATAAATCTGCGCGCGCAGTTGCCTCCTGAGCGGGGAGAACAAGAGGTCCCCCGCATTCGCCATGCCCCCTCCAATGATGAACGCTTGCGGATTGAGGATATAGTAGCACGAAAGCATACACGTCGCGAGCTTCGTAGCCACATCCTCCCACAGTCCCGCCGCAATGCCGCACCCGCTCTTCGCTGCGTTCTCAAGAACAATGGGCGTGAGTTTCTCCATGTCCTCGCGAGGATTCTCGGAGGTAGCGTAGAGGATGCGCGCATCCCTCATGATCTCGTTGTTGCCGATGTAGTCTTCGACCGCTCCTCGATTTCCGTAGTGTCCGATGCGACCGCGATAATCGATGCTCACCTGTCCCAGCTCACCCGCCGCGCCGAGATGCCCACGCACCATCTGCCCATTCGCTATCACTCCCGCCCCCACTCCCGTGCCAAGCGTCAAACATACAAGATCTCTCATCCCTCTCCCCGCCCCCAACTTCCATTCCCCATACGCCATGCAATTCGCATCATTGTCCGCCACCGTCGGTAATCCACATTCCTCCCGCACCATGGCGCATATCGGCACATTGTGCCACCCCGCTACGTTCGTGAGCGAGTCCACAACCCCTCTCTCGTGATCCACAAATCCCGGCAATCCTATCCCTACCGCTTTCACCTCCGGATACTTCGCCTGCAGTCCCTTCACTCTCCACACAATTTCCGCTACCAACCCCTCCGCCGTCCCATACCCCGACGTCGCTATCGCCTCCCCCTTCTCGACTACCTCCCGCCCCTCAACAACCGCTATCTTCACACTGGTCCCCCCTACATCGACCCCTATGCTTTTCTCCTGCTCCTTCGTCATGCCGCCCATTCTACCATATCTCCCCCTCCCTTGACAAGTAGCGTGCGAATTCCTCACATCGTAAATTGACGTTTCGTCACCGCCAGGCGCCCAGCTCCTTTCTAGCTATTCATCACCATTGACCCTGAAATTCCGCATCGCATTCGCTCCGCTGGAACGCGCTTTGCGCGCGAATTCCCTGAAATCGTAAATAGGTGGCGGAACGCCACCCCTGTCTCAGACGGTGAGACGAAAGCGCTTGCCAAGTGGAGGATGGACATGTAGAATGGAGCCATGAACGATGGAGTGCCTGAGATCGACATGGAGCAGCTCGCAGCCGCCGTTATGAAGCTCAATGATATGTCCCCCTGCGATGGGATCATGATGACGCGGGACGGAAAAATCAAGGTAGGATACAGGACGGATCCCGACACTCTTTGCGAACTCATTTCCGCCGATGAATTAGCACGTAAGCTCACAGCGGAGGACCTCGCCTCCTACACGGAAAAGGAGCTGCGCCATTGGGCTATGCAGATGGATCCTGCCCCATTGGTTGCTAAAATCCGCGCCGCCATGCAGCGTTGATTGTCCGGGCTGAAAATCATATTTCCTGCTAAGTCACAGCTTGACAAAAGCGGAGGGGGAGCGTATAGTTCGCGCGTATGAGCGCGAGCGCGAAAAGTTACAAGGACAGTTTGTTTTTGCCGGAGACCGAATTCCCCATGCGCGGGGACCTGACTCAGCGTGAACCCCTTCGGTTAAAAAAATGGGAAGATGCCGGGCTGTATAACCGCATCGTGGAACGTCGCAAAGCCCAAGGCGCACCCTCCTTTGTGCTGCATGATGGCCCTCCCTTCGCCAATGGGGACGTCCACATGGGCACGGCTCTCAACAAAATTCTCAAGGATCTCATCATTAAAAGCAAAACCATGGCGGGGTTCTACGCCCCCTTTGTGCCGGGCTGGGATTGCCATGGACTTCCCATCGAGGCAAAGGTTGTGAAGGAAGCCCAGGGACTGGAACCGGCTGAGATCCGTCGCCGCTGTGCGGAGTTTGCCCGAAAATACATCGACCTGCAGCGCACTTCCTTCCGCCGGCTCGGCGTATTTGGCGAGTGGCAGGATCCGTACATCACGATGAAGCCGGAGTATGAGGCATGGGTCCTGCGAGTTTTCGCCAAACTGGTGGACGCGGGAGCCGTTTATCAATCCATGCGCCCCGTGCAGTGGAGCTACGCCCACCACACAGCCCTCGCCGAGGCTGAAGTCGAGTACATGACGGACACTTCCACCGCGATCTTCGTGGCCTTTCCCATGCTCCAACCCGTCTGCGGCCATGATTGCAGCATCGTCATCTGGACCACGACCCCCTGGACTCTTCCCAGCAACCTCGGCATCGCCCTGCACCCGGACAGCTCCTACGTCGTCCGGCACTTCCGCAAAGGCAGCACAGAGCGCAACCTGATCATCGCGCGCGACCTCGTTGCAACATTTTGTGAGAAGACCGGGCATGAGGCGGGCGAGGTCCTCGCTACCTTCCCCGGTCGCGAGTTGGAGGGCAAGAAGGCCCGCCATCCCTTCCTGGACCGCGAAGCGCTTATCATGATGGGGCAGTTTGTCACCATGGACACCGGTACGGGGGCCGTCCATATTGCCCCGGGACACGGTGCGGATGACTACAACATCGGCATGCAATACGGTCTCCCCATCCTCTCGCCCGTGGATGACGACGGTCTCTACACGCCGGAATGCGGTGTACCGGAGCTAGTGGGTCGTCATGTATTTGACAGCAATGAGGCAGTGATCGCCATGCTGGAGGAGAGAGGTCTCTTGCTCGGCCGCGAAGAATTTTCCCACCAGTATCCCCACTGCTGGCGCTCCAAGACGCCCATCATTTTCCGCGCGGTCAAGCAATTCTTCATCAGCATGGAGAAGCTGCGCCCCCTCGCTCTCCGGCAAATCGACCACACCGACTGGGTCCCCGCATGGGGTCGCAACCGCATCTTCTCCACCGTCGAAGCTCGCCCGGATTGGTGCATCTCCCGACAGCGCACGTGGGGTATCCCCCTCCCCGTCTTCTACGATGCCGACGGCACGCCGCAACTCGATGGCGATACAGTGCGTCGGGTCGCCGACCTCGTCGAGCAACACGGTACCAACATTTGGTTTGAGCTCACGGATGCCGAACTCTGCGCCCGCCTCGGTTTGCCGGAAGGACTGCGCAAGGGGAAGGATACTCTGGACGTCTGGATTGACTCCGGTTGCTCGCACGTAGCGGTGCTTGAGCACCGCGAGGGACTGCACGCTCCCTGTGATGTTTATCTGGAAGCTACCGACCAGCACCGCGGCTGGTTCCAAAGCTCGCTGATGCTCTCCTGCGCGTGGCGGGGAGTTGCTCCCTACAAGCAGGTGCTCACCCATGCCTTCGTTGTCAATCAAGACCGCTCCAAGCTCTCCAAGAGCGTGCAGGATACCTACCAGAAACCCACCAATGCCAAGTACTTCTACGAGAAGTACGGCGCGGATATCGTGCGACTCTGGGTCAGCAGCGTGGATTGGCAGAATGAGGTTCCCTTCGGCGAGGACCTCTTCAAGCAGATCACCGAGCCCTACCGCCGCCTCCGCAATACGCTGCGCATCCTGCTCGCTAACCTCAAGGGCTACGATGCCTCCCGCCCGGCTCAGCTTGAACCGGTGGATATGTGGATTTTGGAGCGTCTCAACATTCTCATTCGCGACGTACGAGCCGCGTACGAGGCGTATGAGTTCCGCAAGGTTTTCTCCGCGATCAATCAGTTCTGCACAAACGAGCTCTCCGCTCTCTACATCGACATCACCAAGGACAGTCTCTACTGCGATGCGCAGAGCTCCCCGCGTCGCCTCAGCAAGCAGTTTGCCATCGCGCGCATCTTCGACTCGCTCGTCAAACTTCTCGCCCCCATCCTCGTTTACACCGCCGATGAGGCCTGGGAGTTTGCCGGTCACAGCGATTCCGTCCACCAACAGGACTTCCCAACGGCAGATCCTGAATTTGATGCAGGTCTCTCGCCCACTTTCGCCCGTCTGCAGCAGATTCGCAGCGTCATTCAGGTTGCCATCGAAGCACAGGTTAAAGCCAAGGCGTTCAATAAAAACAACGAGGCTGTGGTAGAGCTCACGATTCCGGAGAAGGAGGATGCGACGGTAGTCAACCTGCTGCACGATGCCGACTTTGCCAAGGAATTCTTCATCCTCTCGGAGCTGCGCACCAAGAGTGGCGCCGAACTGACGGCTTCTGCCACCAAGAGTGAACACGCAATGTGTCCACGCTGCCGCCGCTACGAGCCGGCGGTCGATGCAGAAGGTCTCTGTGCGCGCTGCTCCGCCATGATGCACTCTCTCTGATCACGCCTTCACCTCAACGTTTATGAAACACTCTCCGTCCGTCTGGCTGCGTCTTTCGATCGTGCTGCTCGTTCTGTTGGACCAGCTCACAAAGTGGGGCATTACCCTTTCCTTTCCCCCTCCTTCCTTCCCCTTGGAGCGCCTCCACGTTTGGCCCGTCAATGACTGGATCAATTTCGACATCATCCGCATCCACAACACCGGCGTCGCCTTCGGTATAGGCAACAATACCTCCTGGGCGCCCTTCGTCTTTCTCTCGGTTCAATTAATCGCCCTCATCGCTCTGTCGTTTCTCTTCCGTCGCGGCTTCTTCAACACGCGCCTGCTCAAGGCTGCCTGGACGTTTGTGTTCGCCGGCGTCATCGGCAACATGATCGACCGACTCACGCAAGGTTTTTTCCTCCCGGGAAGCGGCAATCTCTCTTTCTGGCAGAACCTCGCCAACGGCTACGTGGTCGATTTCCTCGACTTCTCCTTCCCCTGGCTTCCCACTCAAAATTTCCCCGGCGGTTACCACTGGCCAGCCTTCAACGTAGCGGACTCCTGCATCTGCATCGCTGCCGCCCTTTTTGTCATCTCCGCCTTTTTCTTTGAGCCTTCGTCGAAAAACACCGACCCAACGTCCGACTGATTTTTCCACGCCATGCGCGGCCTCGCTTCCAGTTGTCTCCTGTTCGTCCTTCTCCTTACCGGAGGCCTCGCGCCGCGTGCTGCTGCCGCCTTTGCCCAGACTGTCCAAAATGTGCAGCTCGAATTCGGTCAGCGTGAAGCTACCGTGGTCTTTGTCGCCGACTCCGCCATCAAGCGCGCCCGGGCTCTCTGCGATTGCACGTCTCTCTCTTTCTCCGCCAATCAACTCACCGCCCACGTGGATGTGAGTGGCTTCACTCAGGACGTCCGCAAGGAGCTTCAGGCAACGACGGCCGACGGCATCACTACCCGCCTCGCCATGGATATCCGCGTGCCTCAAGCGGTCCGGCTCAGTTCCCGCAGCCTGATCTGGAAACTGGGGGAAGCTCCTGCGATGAAAGAGCTCGTCCTGCGCATTCCTCCGAGTTCACCGGTGAGCGCTGTCACGAAGGCCGACCTTTCCGGGGAGGACTTTACCTACTCGACCGTCACAGAAAAACCCGGCGCCATCTATCGAGTCAACATCTGTCCGCGCCATACGCAAAAACGCGCGCTCAACCGACTCATCATCCGCACGAATTCATCCGACCCGCGCTACGCTTCCTACATCGTCTATCTCTCTATCCAACCCTAAACATCTGCTTGCTCACCATGGATAAACTCATCGTCGAAGGTGGTCACCTCCTCAAAGGTTCTGTCAATATCAGCGGGTCTAAAAACGCCTCCCTCCCCATCCTCGCCGCCGCCCTTCTCACGGATGACCCCGTGCGCATCTCCCGAGTGCCGGACGTCTCCGACACCAACTACATGCTCCAAATCCTCAGCCAACTCGGCGCCTCCGTGGAACGATCCAGCGGCACCGTCCGCATCGACTCGCCGGATGGTATCAGCTCCAGCGCCAGCTACGAGCAGGTGCGTAAAATGCGCGCCTCTATCTGCCTCCTCGGTCCCATGATGGCTCGAATGAATCGGTGCACCCTCCCCCTGCCCGGCGGCTGTGTCATCGGCGATCGCCCGGTGGATCTCCATGTACGCGCCATTCAGGCCCTCGGAGCCCGCGTACGCGTTAAGGGAGGCAACCTCGTCATTGAAGCGCCCAATGGTCTGGTGGGGGCCACGGTGGATATGCGCGGAGATAATGGTCCGACGGTACTCGGGACGGATAACCTGATGATGGCGGCTGTGCTGGCGCGAGGCACGACAGTGATTGAATCTGCCGCACGCGAGCCCGAGGTCGTGGATCTAGCCAATTTTCTCAACAAGATGGGGGCGCACATTGAGGGCGCAGGCTCCCGCACGATCACCATTCACGGCGTCGAGCGTCTCCACGGCTGTCAACATACCGTCATCCCGGATCGAATCGAAGCCGGTACCTTCATGGTGGCCGGCGCGCTGATCAGCGAGGGCATCACTATCAACCGCGTCTGCCAAGAACACCTCACCGCCCTCGCTGACCTCCTCGTCGAATGCGGACACACCGTGCGCTTCTCCGAGGACGGCTCCTCCGTTTTTGTTGCCCCCGGAACCTCCCCCAAGGGAGGCAAAATCACCACAAGCCCCTACCCCGGCTTCCCTACCGATATGCAGGCCCAGATGACCGCTCTCTTCTCGGTCACACCCGGCATCAGTGTGGTCAGGGATACGATCTTCCCGCAGCGCTTCATGCACTGCTCCGAGCTCAAACGTATGGGCGCCAATATCAAGATGGACAACGGGACGGCCATCATCACCGGCACAGACCGTCTCTCCGGTGCACCGGTCATGGCCAGCGATTTGCGAGCCTCAGCTGCCCTTGTCCTTGCGGCGCTCGCGGCCGAAGGAACCACGGAAATTCACCGACTTTACCACATCGACCGCGGTTACGAAATGCTCGACGACAAACTCCTCGGTCTCGGAGCTTACGTCCGCCGCGTCCCGGATCCCAAAGAGCCCGCTGCCCAAGCGATCTGAACCGGACCATCGCACAAGCCCTGCACAGCGCCGTCAGGCGTTTTGCTCCCCCGCGCCCCGCGCGCGAATTTCCCGAAATCGTAAATAGGTGGCGGAACGCCACCCCGGCGCCCGGCCGCTTTCCTTTCATCACCGCCCCCTCGTTCTCGAAAATTCCGCTTTGCATACGCTCCGCTACCCCGCGCCCCGCGCGCGAATTTCCTGAAATCGTAATTCGTAAATCGTAAATAGGCGGCGGAACGCCGCCCGGTTGTTCACTCTTTGGTGCGACGGTTGTAATTTTGCTGGACCTCGTTTTCGTTCTCGCGATTCTCAATTACCTTATCGTGGGCATGGGAAGCCGCGCTGGCTATCTGAGCATCGGGTTCTTTTTTGAAACGCTCAAGGTACTGAACGACCCACGGCCAATCCTTCATACCGGAAAGCACACGAATGAACTCGAGTTTTTGCTTGCGACAGCCCTCGATATCCGCCCGCTGTTTCATGAGCTTCTCATACTCCGGCGAATCTTCGCCAACAAACATGGCTGAATCCTTGTCGGTCTTTTCGTTGATTTCTTCCCAGGCGGAAGTATCAACGTCAAGCTTATCGTACACCATCTTGACGAGTTTCTGCGCGTCTGCCGGTTGGCGATCACGATCCTTGCGCACAACAGAGGCGATGATTTCGTCCACCAATTTCTGCAGTTTCGGGTCTTCCCCGGCGGCCGACTTCATCTCGCCCACGAGGTAGGGCATGATGTCGTCACTGCCGTAATTGGCAAAGAAATTCCTGTCGGTCTTCCAATTGGCGGGGGTAATGGCTCGTTGCTTGTAGTAGTCAAGTGCCTTCGGTGAACAGGATTCCGCCAGCGTCGCCATCAGTAATCCTCGCTTATCCTCCGGTGTCTGCTCAAAGATTTTGTCGCCTATCTCGCTGCGCTTTGCCCGGTCCTCCATGCGCTCCACAATGTTGCGCAGACAGACGGATAGCGTTCCCGCGAGTTTGTTGCTCGTCTCCGGATCCTTGAGCAACGTGCAAATCGGCTCGATGTCCTTCTCCGTAACGCGCAGTCCCATCGCCTCCCAAATGTATGAGAGAATTTCATCACGCTTCGAAAAACTCTTCACCTTGATCTTGGCCACTTGCGTAGCGAGATCATGCAGCTTTTTGTTGATGTCCTTGATATCCGCCAAAGCCAATCGCTGCACAAGCCAACGGTACGTCGCCGGGTTGATCTTTCGCACGTCCTTGTGGAGACGGTTAAACACCATCGTGCCGATGCCATCATCCGCCTCGGATGCAATACCCACCAGCAAGCAGGCGAGGTTGGCCACTCCTTCCGGATGGTTCCCAAACATCGGTCGCCCACTATCGTCCTTCATCTCAGGGTTCACAATGACGTCCATCAGGAACTCGGCTTCCTTCTTGCTGCATTTGATCTCAACATTCTTCTTCTTCGCGTCCGCAAGGCTCTCAATCTGGAGTTTGTTGATTTCACGGGCGCGACCGAGTATTCCCATGATGCGCGCATTGCGCTCGCGCATAGCGGCGTTCTCCGCATTTTGCTTCACGATAAAGTAGCCGCAGATGCCGGCAAACACAAGCAGTGCCACACACGCTATCATGAAACCCTTCGATTTATACATCGGCCGTCGTTCTGCGGTCTGCTGAAGCATGGTGACGTATTTCTCATCCACCTCGGTGAAAGCCGGTCCCTGCGGCGTCTCTGCCTCCCCCGCCGGCGTTTCCTCCGGAGCAACAGACGCATTAGGCTCAGCAGACGACGCACTCCCGACAGGATTCACCGGTGCAGCCGCAGCCTTCGGTCTTCCGGTCGCTGTGGCTCCTGCCCCTTTCTTCACTCCGCCAACGACCTGGTGTCCTGCTGCGCCGACAGGTTTCGCTCGTCCCGCTATTTTCAGTCCTCCGGCAACCGTTGCCTTTGCTATCGGTTTCACAGCGATTTCCTCTCCCGTCTGCTTGCCTTCTTGCGCAGGATTCACCTCCTCAACCGGACTCCCCTCAGGTGACGCCTCAGTGGAAGCTGTTGTCTCCGCCTGTTGCTGCATGAGAGCCTGCTGACGTTGATATTCCTCCATCTGGCGGTTGTACTCTTCCATCTGCCGGTTGTACTCCTCCATCTGGCGGGCATACTCCTCCTCGGCCATACGCTGGGCTTCATCAGTCTGATGGACCCCCTGAGCATCCCCCGGTTCAGACGGAGATTCTTCTTCAGGCGCTGATTCCGGAGCGGGAGCATCCCCCGACTCTTTCTCCTCCGGCTTCTCCTCCGTTTTTTCTTCCTGTTTCTCCTCCGGACCGACTTGCTCAACAGCAGGTGCTGCGTCCTCGACCGGTTGTGTTTCAGCAACGGGGGTCTCCTGGTTCCGTGCTTCGGACGACGTCTCGGCTACAGGCGCCTGTTGCGGCATTTCCGCCTCCTTTGTTTCCGGTTGGGGCTCTGCGACAGTCTCCGCCGGTTTCTCCTCTTTCGCTGGTTTTTCCTCGGGCTTCGCTCCCGGCGCGGTTCGCTTTGCAAACGCAGCCGGCGCCTTCGCCTGGATAGCCTGTCCGTTGGATCCTTTCAGTCGCACTGTCTTTTGCGGTGCAGTCCCTGTGCTCAATAAACGCCTTGTCGGTGTCGTTCCTGCCGGTTTCTTGAGTAAAGCAGCCATAGGTCGTTGAAATACTGTTCATCACTATACACAATTTCTTTCCCCATTGCAATATCGAAAAACCGGTCTCTCACAAAATTTTGCGCGACCCTCCGTTTATCTTGCATTGTCCCCGGCTCTCCCAAGCTATCGCTAGCGTGAGAGAATGCTACCCAGAATTCTGCAAGCCTTGCTGTTTATAAAAACGGAGCAGCCCACAGGGAGAAAACCCTGCGGGCTGCATGATTCCTGGCGGCGATCTACTTTCGCGGGACC
>CANQSY010000073.1 GCA_947626635.1 uncultured Akkermansia sp. | reverse complement strand
AGCATCTTTCAGCGCACTGAATTTATGAGGTAACCGATCAACCATTTCGGCGTCCTGAATTTATGAGGTACCGCGAAGAATTCTCTATTGCATCAGAGGGGTAAATATGGTAGAATGCGCGTGAAAGATAGGGTATGAGTGAGTTACAAGACAAGCTATTTGATGAGATATTGCAGGCTCGGCAGCGGGTATACGCCGTGGGAGAAAAAACGCCGCTCCAGCAGATTCAGCTGCCGGGGATAAACGCCGTGGTGTTCGCGAAAAGGGAGGATTTGGGACCTATCAAGGCGTATAAATGGCGCGGCGCTTACAACTGCATGGCTAAACTAAGCCCGGAGCAGCGCGCCGGTGGCGTTGTGGCGGCAAGCGCCGGCAACCACGGTCAGGGGGTTGCCCTGGCGGCCTCCCGCCTTGGCTGCAAAGCTTACATTTTTATGCCCCGTTCTACTCCGCACGTGAAGCAAAACGCTGTGCGTTTCCACGGCGGCGATCACGTTGAAATTATCCTCACCGGCGATTCGTACGACGCCGCCTCGTCCGCAGCACATCAATTTGCTGAAGAGAAAGGGCTTACATTTGTCCATCCCTACGATGACCTGGCAACCATGGGCGGTCAAGGCACCTTGGCCGACGAGGTAGTGATGAGCGGAAAAGGACCATTCGACCGCGTGTACCTGCAAATTGGCGGAGGTGGGCTTGCTTCCGGCTGCGCGTGCTGGTTCAAGAAATTTTGGCCGAATTGCCGATGCATCGGTGTGGAAGGCAAGGATCAGGCTTCCATGAAACTTGCCAAGAAGACAGGTGAGCGAGCGGAGCTTTCCTACGTGGATGTATTTTGCGACGGCACCGCCGTGCGTATTGCGGGAGAGAACACCTTTCAGCTGTGCAGTGACCTGTTGGACGATATTGTTACAGTGAGCAACGAGGAAGTATGCCAGGCCATCCGGTCTCTCTGGGATTGCATGCGCATTGCCCCGGAGCCCTCGGGAGCCATGGGTCTTGCTGCCCTCATGCAAGATTGGGATCATGGTTGTATCAAGCCCGGAGAAAAATGTCTCGTCATCATCTCCGGAGCCAACATGGATTTCTCTCAGCTCGGCGTCATCGCCTCGCGCTCCGGTGTCCGAGATTCCAACCGCAAACTTCGTTTCCTGCGCATTCCTATGGAAACCAAGCGTGGGCAGATTCTGCGCTACCTCGAGAATATCCCGGAAGGGGTGCAGCTGATGGATGTGCAGTATGGACGCATTGATTCAGAGCTCCAGTACCCGGTTTTCGGCGTGCTGGGAACGCCTGAGCAGTTTGATGAAATCACCACTCGTCTCAAAAAATACGGACTGGAGGCTCAGGATGTGACTCATGATGAGGACGTGGCGTTCCGCCTGATTTCCTACGATCGCGTCCATCTCAGCCACCCGGTGTTCTTTGTCATTGAATTTCCGGAACGACCCGGCGCCTTTCTCGAATTCATGCGTGCCATTGGCGAGTACGCCAATCTGTGCTATTTCAACTATCGGTACTCCGGTGAGTCAGTAGGTCGCGCTCTCGTCGGACTTGAGTTTGCTTCTCGAGAGGACAGAGATGCCTGTCGTACGCGCGCGGATCAACTGAAGGGAACTACCATTCAGCGTATCCACGAGTTGAGCGACGACGTACGCCGACGCGTACTCGGACGCATGAGCCCGGAGAAAAAAACATGCTGATTCTGGCGTCTCAATCTCCTAGGCGAAGGGATCTTCTGCTACGGGAAAGGCTCACGTTCTGCGTTGTCACCCGTGATACGGAGGAGCTCAATGAGGCGTCTCTGCCTCCACAGCTTCTCTGCGCACAAAACGCCGCGCGTAAGGCCATGGCTGTCGCCATCGACTTCCCGAATGACATTGTGGTCGGCGCTGATACTCTTGTCTTTCTCGATGGCTCGCCCCTCGGCAAACCGCGTGATCTGGATGACGCTCGCCACATGCTTTCCCAACTCCAAGGACGAACGCATACCGTCTGCACGGCAGTCGCCGTTTTCATGCCGGACGGTGAACGGAGAGATTTTTCCACGCTCAGCGACGTTACCTTCCGTCCCTTGTCACGGGATGATATTGAGCGATACATCTCGGAGGTTGATGTGCTTGACAAGGCAGGAGCCTACGCCATGCAGGAAAAAAGCGAGCTCATCGTCGACCACGTTTCCGGCGATGTCGACAACGTGATCGGGCTTCCTGTCACTCCCCTTCTTGAAACCATCTTCGCTCACTCGGATGAGACGAAAGAAAATACTCCGGATGCGGGGGATAGCTCCCTCCCCCGTCATCGTGTTTGAATCATTCACCCGATTCCGTCGGTGTGTAGGAGATGCGCGCTTGGGTAACTCGGCGACCATCAGTCGCGGTGACCGTGAGCAAGTAATCGCGTATGCGTATTTGTTCATTGACCTCAGGAAGGTGGTCCAGACGATCGGTGATATAGCCGCCGACGGTTGAGATACCGGCGTCATTTTCGAGTTCACCTATCCCCGGAAGAGCCTCCTCTAAATCAAAGAGAGTCATCGATCCATTCACCATGTACTGTCCGGCACCGAGGGAGTAAAACTCTCGCGACTCCTCCGCCTCAAACTCGTCCTGGATGTCATCCCCGACTATTTCCTCAAGCACATCGTCAAGATAGACGAGACCGACGGCTACCCCGTGTTCGTCCACCACAAGGGCGCTGTGGGTGCGCTCTTTGGAAAAGAAATTCAACAGGGTATCAAGCTTCATGGTCTCCGGCACAACCTTGAGAGGACGTCGGACGCTGAGGAGATCGGTACTGTTCATGCGCAGCAGCTTGAGCATATCCTTGACATGAACCCACCCTTTCACATCGTCAAGGTGTCCATCCACAAGGGCAAATCGGCTGTGAGGACTTGTCGCCACCTTTTCCAGATTTTGCTCAAAAGTATCATTGACATCAAGCATCTCAACGTCATTACGTGGCACGAGAATTTCGCGCACCGACCGGTCGTTGAGTTCAAGCGCATTCATGGATATCTCCGCCTCCGTTTCCGTCACTTCTTTGCTGCGACCGCTTTCCTCCACGATCTGCGCAATTTCCTCCGCGCTGTGGTAATTGTTCGGCGCATAATGAGGATCTACGCCGAAGAGTCGGTGGGCGATGGCGTTAGCCGTGTTGTTGAAGAGTTTGACGATCCACGAGGTAGCGTGTGCAAAACGAACCATTCCGTTTGACGTGCCAAGAGCTACTTCCAACGGGTGGCGAATAGCCAGACTCTTCGGCACGAGCTCACCGAGCACAACGTGAGCAAAGGTAAAGAGGCTGTATGAGACAACATAGGAGATAAAACTTACGGCAACAGGTTGCAGATGCAGGTAGTAGCTGAGCGGAGGAGCAATGAGCTGTTCGATGAAGGGTTCGCCGAGGTTGCCGAGAGCAAGGGAAGCGATGGTAATCCCTACCTGGTTGGCGGAGAGGTAAGAATCGAGGTGACGCACGATGTGCAGGGCATTCTCGCGGCGGCGCATCTCCCGCTTCGAATCAAAAGCCATTGCCGCAAGCTGACTCTCCCGTACCCGAGCACTTGCAAACTCATTCGCTACAAAAAATGCGTTCAAAAACAGGAAAAATAAAACCCCCATCAAAAAAAGGAAAATCGTATCCACAGAAGGATAATTCCACTGCACCTCAGCCGCCTGCTCCGGCGTGAGTACCAGCCAATTCCATACGCTGTCCAGGGTTTCTTTCATTTAGAGTCGTTCATATTCCCCCCTCTCCCGTTTCTCCAGCACAGTAAACCCCGCTTTTTTTGCTTCGCTCACTGAGAGCGGGGCGGTCAGTTGCGGTACATTCACAAGGCTGATTTTCCTCCTCACGGGATTCTTGCAGTAAAGACATTTCGTTAATGGTTCGCGATCCGCCGCACGTCTCAGCTCAAACCCGCGCCGACACATTCGACATGAACGCTGAGGATCGTCGGGATGTTCTGAAATGTATTCGTAGATGGGCATAAATCAAACGCGAGCCACTCCTCCCAGAATAGCTCGCGCACGTTTCCTTGTCAAGCTCGCTTCAAGCCCGACTTTGCTTTTACCAGCTCGATTTCGTCACCCCGGGTATCATCCCCTGGTTCGCCAACTCGCGGAACGCAATTCGCGACATGTGAAAGCGGCGCAAGTACCCGCGCCGACGTCCCGTCAACTCACAGCGGTTCACCACGCGAGTCGGAGATGCGTTACGCGGCAACATCGTCAATCCAACGTAGTCCCCTTCTGCCTTCAACTTGGCGCGCTGCTCCGCATAGCGATCAGCCGTCGCCTGCTTCTTATTGTTTCTTTCGATCCAACTTTTTTTTGCCATAATGAAATCGTGTGCGGCGGTTTATACTACATTCCTCCCTACTTGTCAATGTTTTTTTTTCGTTCCGGAAAGAAAAGTTGAACAGACGAAGAACACCCTTTGCATGGAAGGCTTCAACATAGCATTCGCTAGTGCAACGTTCTCGGTCACCGTCACGTACTCACTCCCACCTCCCGTTGTCTCCTTCAGGGTTAAATAAATGTCCTGACGACAGCAGACTCCCTGAGCCGGTCCACCCACTCACGGTAGCGTTTTTCGCTCTGCTTACGTCGCACCGCATCGTCCACAGCTTCCTTGACTTTACTGAGCGGCGGAGCCGGGGCAAGCTGTTTATTGATAACGCGGACGATGGTGAAGCCGCTGGGATCCAGCAACGGTCCTACCAGCTCGCCGGGCGGGATGCTGAAGGCGATATTGGCGAAGTCAACAGCGAGATCACCGCGCTTCATCGGGGGCCAAAGGCCGCCATCGTCTGCATGCTGGTCAGAAGAATAAGCCCGGGCCGCTTCAGCAAAGCTCACCTCTCCTTTCTCGATCTTTTTCTTCAGATCCTCCGCAAGGGCGTAGAGCTGCTCCGCCGTTTCGCCTTCCTTGAGAGCAGCTGCCGAAAGGTATATCTTTTCATAGGTGATGGTGTCCTGAGAAATATCCCGGTAATCCGAGCGAGTGGCATTGTACTCGGCACGAATTTCATCGGGCGTGGGAGGAATACCGCGATCATACCGGCTACTGCGCATGGCAGCCACCGTAGTTTCCTTACGGATGGATTCCCGAAAATCGTTAAGTGTCATCCCACTCTGTCGCAAGGTATTGAGTAATTCCTCCCGACGTCCATTGAATTGGTACAGGATGCGGCGATTGAGTTCCTCCTCCACCATGGTCTCCGGCAGCATCATCCCCTTCGTTTCAAACTCACTGAGAACAAGCTCCCTCTCAATCAGTTCGTTAATGACCGCCTTTTTCGCCTTGACCAATTCGGCAGAAAATCGTGGCCCCTGTTTCGGGTAGAGCATCATGAGCTCGCGTATGTAGGGCATTAGTCTCGCGCGCACCTCACTGGAGGTAATGGGGCGGCCATTCACCGTTGCAGCAATGCGGTTGACGATCTGCGTCTCGGCGCTGACCGCTGTGTTCAGCGAGCCTATCGAAAGTAGCACGGCCAAGAGGAACACAACTCGGGAGATGATCTTCATACGCGGTCCATTTTACAAAATTTTCACGCTCTGGCAACCTTCTTCTGTGTCAATGATACAACAAATTTCCCCGTGTCGATTGGCTGCACGGACAAGAAAAACGCAAAATTTACATATTAGGGGTAAAAAAGGCACAGTTTGCTGCGTATATTCATTTATATGAAGGGACGAATCACTATTGCCATCATGGCGCTGATTGCTTGTGCGAATGCTCAGCAGATGCGCTCTGCAGTAGAACATGTGCAGGTGGAAGAAGTGACCTCGGGTCGCGATTATGTGGCACGCCGCAGTATCGGTCACGTGGAGGCCATCCGCACTGTTAACGTACGCTCGGCGGTGGAAGGTTTTCTCTCCGAGATTGCTTTCAAGGAGGGAGACATGGTGAAAGAAGGGGATGTCCTCTTCCGCATCGAGCCCCTGCGTTACAAGGCAGCCCTCCAACGCGCGCAAGCCGACCTCTCCCGCATCGATGCTCAGATTATCTACGCCACGAACAATTACAAACGACTCGCCAAGCTCGCGGAGAGTCTTGCCACCTCCAAGGAGGAAATGGAAACCTCCCTCGCCAAACTTGAGGAACTCAAAGCCAGCCGTGCCGGCGCCCTCGCCGATATAGCCAAGGCCGAAAAAGACCTGGAAGATTGCACCATCCGCGCTGAAATCGCCGGCAAGCTCGGTCGCGTCAATTTCTCCGCCGGCAACTATATAACCGCCGGCGAACAACTCGTCACCATCATGCAAACGGATCCCATCTACGTGCGCTTCCCGCTCAGCCAGAGCGATGTGAACGGCGTTTTCGGCGGACCGCGACGCATCGGCGAAGTGACAGACGTACGTCTCTACACCGCAAGCGGTACGCAATACCCTTCCGCCGGGAAAATTGAAATCGTCGATAACCTCGTCTCCGGCAGCACGGACTCCTACACCATGTGGGCCAAGTTTGACAACAAGGACGGCACCCTCGTGCCCCGCGGCATCGGCGCCCTCGTCATCAGCCTCACCAACACGGTCGAGGTCTCTGTCGCCCCCCTCACCGCCGTGCACCACGACGCCGCCGGTTCTTTCGTCTATACCGTGGACCAAGAGGGAACCGTGGCGCGTCGGGAGGTCATCTCCGGCTCCATCCGCGGACGCCTCCAATCAATCTACGAAGGTCTCAAGCCCGGAGAGACGGTCATCTCGGACGGTGCCCACAAGACTCGCCAAGGCGCCAAGGTTGTTCCCGTGTACCCGGAACAAAAGACCATGCGCAAGCAAGCCGCAGCCGCGCGGGGAACGCAGTCCGATGATGCGCCGCTGGCGGTGAAGACAGCCAAGGTGCAGATGGTGACGGACGGCACCGTGCTGGAGAGCAGCGGCGCGCGGGTGGAGGCCATCAACCGCGTGGAGCTCCGTCCCCTCGTGCAAGGAATTCTGGATGAGCCGAGTTTCAAGGAGGGCGACCGCGTCAAACGTGGGGACGTTCTCTTTCATATCGACCCCACACGTTACAAGGCAGCCGTCGATGCCCAGCGCTCCGCCATCAGCGTGCTTGACGTGCGAATTGCCGACGCGCAGCGCAAGCTGGAGCGGCAGCAGAGCCTCCTGGAACGCAACGCGACGAGCCGGGATGAGTACGAGAGCGCCAAGGCGTCTCTGGACGAATTGCTCGCCCAGAAGTCGGCGGCGGAGGCCAACCTCGCCGTAGCGGAGGACGACCTCTCCCGCTGCACGATACGAGCGAGCATGGATGGGCGTATCGGACGCGTCAACTTCTCCAAGGGCAATTACATCGCAGAAGTGAAGTCTCCCCTCGCCACTCTCGTGCAGCTCAGCCCCATCTACGTGCGCTTCCCCCTCAGTGAGAGCGCCATTCTGTCGCATTTCGGCACGGTGGATCGTCTCGTCGAGGATGCGGAGATTTCCCTCGTAACCGCCACCGGCAAGGTGCTCTCTGAAAAAGGTCGCGTCGCCTTCTGTGACAACGTCGTGCAGACAGAAACCGATACCATGAACATCTGGGGCATCTTCCGCAACGCCGAGCATGAGCTGCAACCAGGGGGCGTCGTCACAATCCGCGTCGGGCGGCGCGCCGACAAAAAGGTCGCGGCGGTTCCGGCGGAGGCTGTCCTCACGGACACGCGAGGCAAGTATGCTTTTATGCTGCGACGGGGACACGCCACCCTCGTGCGTCTGCACTGCGGGTCGCCGACGGAGGAAGGGCTGCTGCCGGTGTACAGCGGCGTACTGCCGGATGATCAAATCATAACCTCTCACTTAGCGGACCTGTCGGACGGCACTCCGGTATCCGCGGAATAACTCGAACGCTCATCAACCTATGTTTTCTGATTTCTTTGTCCATCGTCCGAAGTTCGCCTTTGTCATCTCCATCCTGATGATGCTCGGCGGTCTGCTCTGTCTGAGCAAAATGCCGATTGCAGAATACCCGGAGGTCTCCCCTCCCACCATCAGCGTGCGCATGACTTACAGCGGCGCGAGCGCCGAGGAGCTTGCCGAAGTAGTCGCCGCCCCGGTGGAGGAGCAGCTCATCGGCATGGAGCATCTGATGTACTTCTACTCTTCCTGCGCCAACAACGGCACCTACATGCTCACCCTCATCTTCGAGACGGGCACGAATGACGATATGGCCTTCGTGAATGTCTCGAATGCCATCAAGCAGGTCGAATCCAAGCTCCCCGCCGAAATCAAGCAAACCGGCTACAACATCCACAAACGCTCCGGCGATATGCTCTGCTTCATCAACTTCATGTGCGATGAAAACAAGATGAGCGTGCTGGAGCTCGCCAACTGGGTGCGCATGAACGTGCGCGACCGTATCGGTCAGGTAGACGGCGTGTCGGAGGTGGATATCATCCCGTCCCGCAACTACGCCATGCGCGTCTGGATGAACAGCACCCGCATGAGCGCACTGAACATCACCCCACAGGATGTCAATGCTGCCATCTCTGCCCAAAATGTCCAAGCCGCCGCCGGCTCGGTGGGTTCTGAGGACGAACAGTCCTACGCCACCTTCAAGGTCACGGCAACAGGGCGCCTCCGCACCGCCGAACAGTTTGGCGACATCATCGTGAAGCGCGGCGAGGACGGGCACGTGACCAAGCTCAAGGATATCGCCGTCATCGAGCTCGGAGCCGAACGAAACTCCGGCTACAGCCGACTCAACGGCAAGGACGCCGTCGGTATGATCATCCACCGCAACAACGAGGCGAACGCCCTCTCGACCGTCGAGGCTGTGCAGGCGATGATGAAGCAGATTGAGCCCATGATGCCGGACGGCATGGAGTGGACGATGGGCTATGACCCGACGGAGGCCATCAGCGCAACGATGGAGGAAATTGTGTTCACCCTGGTGCTGGCTCTCATCCTCGTGGTGGCGGTGACCTATCTCTTCCTGCAGGATTGGCGCGCGACGCTGATACCGGCTCTGGCTATCCCCATCTCGTTGCTGGGGGCCTTCATGCTGATGTATGCGCTGGGCTACAGCATCAATGTGCTCACGATGTTCGGTCTCATTCTGGTGATCGGCTCGTTGGTGGACGACGCCATCGTTGTGGTGGAGAACGTCATGCGCCTCATCCACGAAGAAAAGCTCAGTCCGAAAGAAGCCACGCTCAAGAGTATGCGCCAAATCACCGGCGCCATCATAGCAACCACGTTGGTGACTCTTGCCGTCTATGTGCCGATTGCCTTCTACGGCGGAATGGTGGGGGTGATCTACACTCAATTTTCCGTGACGATGTGCGTGGCTCTCTGCATCTCCACCTTCAATGCACTCACCCTCTCCCCTGCCCTCTGCGCCCTCATTCTGAAGCCGGCGGATGTCAAAGAAAACAAATTCTTCACCCTGCTTTTCGCGCCGTTCAACGGTTTCATGAATCTCGCGCGCAAGATCTACCTCTTCGGCACGGGCATCCTCGTTCGCAACGCGTGGCTCACAGTGCTGCTTCTCGGTTCTGTGCTGGCGGGCAACTACATCTACTTTGACGGCTCTCCCTCGTGGTGGCGCAAGATCGTGCACGGCGAGCAGCAACAAGCCATGCCCGGACGTCCGACCGCTGCCGCTTCCTCCTCGCTCCACTTCACGGACTTCCTTGCTCCGGACATGATCAAGAGCTCGTTCGTTCCCACAGAAGATAAGGGCGCCCTCTTCGTCATGATCACCATGGAGGGGACGGCCACCGCCAAGCAGCGCACCGACAAGGTGCTCCGCCAGCTGGAGGAAAGGGTCAGCAAGATCCCCGGCATCCGTGCCGTCACCGCCCAAAGCGGCTACAGCTTTACAACCGGCTCAGGGGAGAGCAGCGCCATGATGATCATCCAGCTCAAAAACTGGAGCGAGCGCACGACCCCGGATCTTCACGTTTCCGCCATTGCCCAGCGCGTGAATGAAGCCTGCGCCGATATCCCGGAGGCCTCCATCATGGCGGTCACACCTCCGGCTATCATGGGTCTCGGCATCACCGGCGGCGTTTCCATGGTGCTCCAGGTCTCCGGCGACGCCACTTCCCTGGATCTCGGCAACATGGTCAAGGAGATGCAGCAACGTCTCCAAGCACACTCGGACAAGGTGGCTCTCGTGCGCAGTGAATACAACGCCGAGAACCCTCAAATCCACCTCGAAATTAATCGCGAGAAGGCTCAATCCCTCGGCGTGCCGGTCAACACGATCTTCAACACGCTCCAGAGTGTCATGGCTTCCTCCTACGTGAACGACTTTACTCTGAACGGCTTTAATTTCAAGGTGATGGTTCAGGGCGCGACCAATGATCGACGCACGCCGGACGACATCCTCAACCAGATGGTGCGCAACGAGAAGGGTCTCATGGTACCCCTCTCCGCCGTCTGCTCCCTCTCCTACTCCATGGGACCGGCCTCTTACGGTCGCTTCAACCAGTACATGAGCGCGGATATCACCGTCATGCCCCGCCCCGGCGTCAGCTCCGGCGAAGTCATGCAGCTCATTGAATCCACCCTCGCCCAGGTCAACAAGGAGGAACGAGCCGCCGGCAACAATCGTCAGTGGATGGTCTCCTGGAAGGACCTCTCGTTCCAGGAACGCCAGAATTCCGGAAAGATCGGTACACTCGTTGCCCTCGCTATCCTCTTCGCCTACCTCTTCCTCGTCGCGCAGTACGAGAGCTGGACGACACCCGTCCCGGTGATGCTCACGGTGAGTGTGGCGACGCTCGGCGCACTCATGGGCGTCCATCTCTTCGGTCTCTCCCTCTCGATCTACGTGCAGCTAGGCATCCTGATGCTCATCGGTCTCTCCGCGAAGAACGCCATCCTCATGGTGGAATTCAGCAAGGAGGACCACGAGCTCCACGGCACCCCGGTGAAGCAGGCCGCCATGAACGGGGCCGACCTCCGATTCCGCGCGGTTCTCATGACGGCTATTTCCTTCATCTTCGGCGTGCTGCCTATGGTGGTGGCCACCGGCTCCGGAGCTGCCAGCCGACAGGAAATCGGCATCACCACGTTCTGCGGCATGATGCTCGCCACGCTCTTCGGCATTTTCCTCACCCCTGCCCTCTACTCGATCTTTGCCCGCCTGCGTGACTGGGTCTATTCCCTCGTCCGCCGCGGGAAAGCAGCCGTCTGATTCCCCGTCGAAATACCTCATCAAGAAAAAACTGACCACTCACCTGCTGTTGACAAATGGAACGATTGGGAGGAATAATTGAAGCGAGGTACAGTCTCATGACATAGGTAACAGAAAAGTTTCAAAACATAGGTTACACATTTGATAGCAAAAATGGCATGATA
>CANQSY010000072.1 GCA_947626635.1 uncultured Akkermansia sp. | reverse complement strand
ATGCACTCGTGCGCGACCAGACCGTTCTTTCCGGCGTAGAGCGTGGGGAAGTAGTCCGCCAGCTTGTGCGCCACGTAGTTCGCGTTCAGGATAGCAACCTGCGAAGCGTGTTTCAGCCCCTCACTGCTCATCATCGCGATGTACATCCACGTGATGGGATCCACCGCCGCCGAACCGAACTCAGCCGAGGAGACCGCGCCTTGCGTACGTCCGCGATCATCGTGTAAATGTCCGGGCAGATACGGAGCGAGGTGCTGCGCGCAGCAGATGGGTCCCACACCGGGACCGCCGCCGCCGTGCGGCATGCCGAAGGTCTTGTGCAGGTTGAGGTGGCAGATGTCCGCTCCGATCGTGCCGGGGTTCGTGAGTCCGCACTGCGCGTTCATGTTGGCGCCGTCCATGTAAACTTGTCCGCCGTTGGCATGCACAATGTTGCAGATCTCGGCGATCCCTGCCTCGTACACCCCGTGGGTGGAGGGATACGTTACCATGAGCGCGGCCAAATCCTCGCGGTGTTCTTCAGCGAGACGGCGCAGGTCATCGATGTCGATATTGCCCATGTCATCGCACTTCACCGGCACCACGGTCAATCCTGCCATGGCGGAGGAAGCAGGGTTGGTGCCGTGCGCGGAGGTGGGGATGAGGCATACATGGCGGTGACCTTCTCCCTGCGCCACCTGGTAACGGTGAATGGTGAGCAGACCGGCGTATTCACCCGCCGCGCCGGAGTTCGGCTGCAAGCAAACCGCCGCGAAGCCCGTGATTTTGGCCAGCCACTCCTCCAACTGCAGCAGCATGGCGCGCATACCCTCGCACTGGTCGGCCGGAGCAAAGGGGTGCAGCTGCGTCACTTCATCCCACGTGATCGGCATCATCGTGGCGGCGCAATTCGCCTTCATCGTGCAGGACCCCAGCGGAATCATCGCCTCATTGAGAGCCAGATCGCGCATCTCCAACCGGTGAATGTAGCGCATCATCTCCGTTTCGGAATGGAACGCATTGAAGCATTTCTCCGTGCAGAACGGCATCGTTCTCTCACTCGCCGGAGCGTCCTTCACCGTCGCAGGGTTCACCCCGAATGCCGCACAAAGCGTCGTCAAATCAGCATCTGTACACGTTTCATCAAAGGACACGCTCACCGTGTCGGCATCCACGCGACGGATATTGTAACCCGCCCTGAGCGCGGACGCCACCAGCTCATCCGCCCGTCCTTCCGAGCGAAGAGCCACGGTATCGAAAAGGCGTCCGCCAACGACCTCTACGCCCTCCGCAGCGCGCATGCTCTCCGCGAAGGCGGCGGCGAGACGCTGCACCGTGGCGGCAATGTGGGAGAGCCCCTCCGGTCCGTGGTACATGGCGCAGAAGGTGCTGAGCAAAGCCGTCAGCACCTGGGCCGTGCAGATGTTGGAAGTAGCCTTTTCACGGCGGATGTGCTGCTCGCGCGTCTGCAAGGCGAGGCGGTAAGCCGGTTTGCCGTCGCGATCCACGGAAAGACCGATAAAGCGTCCGGGCAATTTTCGTTTCAGCGCATCGGTGCAGGCCATGTACGCCGCCGCCGGACCGCCGTAGCCCATCGGGATGCCGATACGTTGAGTCGTGCCGATACAGACGTCCGCACCGAACGCGCCCGGCTCGCGCAGGCGCGTGAGAGCCAGCAGATCCGCCGCCACGCAGCAGAGCACCCTGCTCGCATGACACTTCTCAAAAAAGGCAGCGTAGTCCTCCACGCGTCCCAGGTCGTCCGGGTACTGCACCAACACGCCCGCCAGTCCCGACTCACTCGCGGGGTCAAACTCCTTCCAGTCCCCAACGACCAGCTTCACGCCCGTGGTCTCGCAGCGGGTGCGGATCACCTCAATCGTCTGCGGAAAACAGGAATCCGCCACAAAGAAGGTATCACTCTTCGCCTTGCTGCTCACGCACAGGTGCACCGCCTCTGCCGCAGCCGTTCCCTCATCGAGCATCGATGCATTCGCCACGGGAAGACCCGTCAACCCGGCTATCATCGTCTGGAAATTCATGAGCATCTCGAGCCGACCCTGAGCAATCTCCGGCTGGTAGGGCGTGTACGCCGTGTACCACCCCGGATTTTCATAGACATTGCGCTGGATCACGGCAGGCATGTAAGCCCCGTAATATCCCTGACCGATCAGACTCTTGGCAGGCTTGTTGGCGGAGAGCACCTGCTTGAGCTGTCTCAGGGCATCCTGCTCGGTCAGCGGCGCCGGCAAATCCGGCAGCTGCTTGAGTCGTATTTCCGCCGGCACAATGGCATCCGTCATGGCATCGAGGCTGTCGAAGCCTATTTCGGCGAGCATTTCTTTGATCTCGGTCTCGCCGGGACCGATGTGGCGCGGTTCAAAGGGGGACTGTGATGTGATCATAAGTGAAAAGCATTTCGGAAGGGGTCATAAAAAGTCGGGCGCAGGAGCTTCTTCGTGGTGAACTCCTACGCCCTGCGAGAAAAAGCGACGTTCTTTATTTGCAGAACTCGCCGTAAGCCGTGGCATCCATGAGCCCGTCCACCTCGTCCGGCGCGCTCAGCTTGATCTTGCAGATCCAGCCGGCTCCGAAGGCATCCTTGTTCACGGTTCCCGGCTCGTTGCCCAATTCTTCATTCACCTCAACCACCTCGCCGGACACGGGGGTGTAAACATCGGAGGCCGCTTTCACGGATTCCACGGCGCCGATGGCGTCTCCGGCGGCGTAGGTGTTGCCTACCTCCGGGAGATCGACGTAAACGACGTCACCCAACTCGGACTGGGCGAAATCGGTGATACCTAACGTTACGACTCCGTCGGCGGCGGGACTAACCCATTCGTGTTCGGCAGAATATTTGAAGTCTGAGGGTATTGTACTCATGGCTGATTAATAGTTGAGGTTCGGAATGATTATTTTTTTAAGAAGGGTTTTTTCACGATAACGGCGGGCACGGCTTTTCCACGGACAACGACTTGTACCTCGGTGCCGACCTTGCCATGCTGCGCCGGCACGTACGCCATGGCTATCCCCTTGCCCAGGGTCGGAGAAAGCACCCCGCTGCACAGCTCGCCCAGCGGCGTGCCGTCCCGAAGCTGCACCTCATACCCATGCCGAGGCGGCGCGCCTTTTTCCGTGTACTCGATAGCCACCAGCGCCGTGGGACGTCCGGCTGCCTTTTGTTCACGCAGCGTCTGCACGCCCACAAAGTCCTTGGTCAGGTCGCAGCACCAGGAGAGTCCGGCCTCCAGCGGCGTTTTCTCCGGTGACAGGTCGGAACCATTCAGCGAGTAGCACATCTCCAGTCTCAGGCTATCCCTGGCGCCAAGTCCGCAGGGTTGGGCTCCCGCTGTTATCATGCGTTCAAACCACTTCACGCCCTGCTGAGCGGCGCAGAAGAATTCAAAGCCGTTTTCGCCGGTGTAGCCGGTACGGCAGACGATGAGCTTCTCCCCATCGACCTTGAACCGCAAGATCCCGTTGTGCGCCGGAAGCTCAACTCCGGGACACACCGCCTCAAACACGCTCTCGCATTTCGGTCCCTGCACCGCCAGCCCCACGTACTCGGCACTCAGATTTTCCAACTGAGGACCCTCCGGTTTGTGCGCCATGAGCCAAGCGTAGTCCTCGTCAATCATGGAAGCATTCACCACAATGAAGTAATCATCCTCCCCGAGCCGGTAGATGATCAAATCGTCAATCACGCCGCCGCGCTCGTTGAGCATCATCGAATACTGTCCTACCCCATCAATCAACTTCTCCAAGTTGTTCGTGAACATCCCGTTCAGCCACGCGGTCGTCCCTTCCCCGTGCGCATGAAATTGACCCATGTGCGATATATCAAATACCCCGCACGCCTCACGGACGGCCCGGTGCTCGTCCAATATCCCCTTGTACTGCACCGGCATGTCCCACCCGGCAAAAGCCACCATTTTTGCTCCCAATTCTACGTGTTTCGCCCACAACGGCGTCCTTTTAATCGTTTCTTCGCTCACGCGGGAATGGTACGCTCTCCCCTGCCCTTTGTCAAGCTCGGAAAGTACCTCTGCGTGTATTTTCTACTTTTTATGCTTGACTTCCGGCTCTCGACGTCCTACAATCCCCTCGTGATCCCTGCAGGGGGTCGTCTTTCCAATCGCGGGATGGAGCAGCCAGGTAGCTCGTCAGGCTCATAACCTGAAGGCCGCAGGTTCAAATCCTGCTCCCGCAAGCAAGGCCCTGTCCTCAAGAGGCAGGGCTTCCTTTTTCCCCTTCCCTCCTTCATCACCCACTTGCAGAAATTTCACGAGACGAAGGAGTCTTTTGTTCTCACGGAGAAAGCTCCTGCAGGAGAGGGATCGCACCCGGTCCTGTTTCCGCCTAGTGCGGCGTACGGGAACGCTTGTTCCTGTATTCAATCATGGCGAGCTGCTTGGCGATGATCGCCTCGAGCCGTGTCTGCTCCTCGCGTGAGAGGACAGATTGCTCATTACGCAAGCGATTGCGAGCCTGCTCGATAGCGGCGTTGACAGAAGTGGGATCCACCTCGTCGGCGTCCAGCGCGGTATCCGTGACGAGCAGAGCCACATCGTTCTCGACCTGAAGGAAACCGCCCCCCACGAATATGCTCTGGGAAACGTGTTTCGCATCGGTATAGCTGAGTTCGCCGGGAGCCACGGCAGTGATGAGAGCCGTATGTCCGGGCAAGATTTCAAGTTGCTCGGCCGTGGCGGGGAGGCGGATGCTGAGCACGTCCTCCTCCACAGCGGTGCGCAACGGGGTGATGATTTTGAGATGCAGGGGCATGGTGCTGCTCGTTTAGTTTTTCTCCACCGTGTCGATGCCGCCCTTCATGTAGAAATTACCCTCCGGGACAGTGTCCCACTTGCCGTCGAGAATTTCCGCGAAGCCGCGCACGGTCTCCGCCACGGGAACATACTGACCCTTGATGCCGGTGAACACCTCAGCCACACTGAAAGGCTGGGATAGGAAACGCTGAATCTTGCGCGCGCGACTCACCGTCAGCTTGTCCGCCTCCGAAAGCTCGTCCATCCCCAAAATCGCTATCATATCCTGGAGGTCCTTGTAGCGCTGGAGAGTCTGCTGCACGCCGCGCGCCACGCGGTAATGCTCCTCGCCGACGAGTTCCGGGGAGAGCGCCTTGGAGGTGGAGGCCAGGGGATCGACGGCCGGATAGATGCCTTGGGCCGCGAGCGAGCGCTCCAGTACCACGGTAGAATCCAGGTGCGAAAAGGTAGTGGCCGGAGCGGGGTCCGTGAGGTCATCGGCGGGCACGTAAACAGCCTGCATGGAGGTGATGGACCCCTTGCGCGTCGAGGTAATGCGCTCCTGCAGACCCGCCATCTCTTCGGCGAGGTTCGGTTGATAGCCCACGGCGGAGGGGGTGCGTCCCAGCAGAGCGGACACCTCGGATCCCGCTTGCGAGAAACGGAAGATGTTGTCCACGAAGAGCAGCACATCACGATTCTCCTCATCGCGGAAGTACTCCGCCATCGAGAGAGCGGAGAGCGCCACGCGCAAACGGGCGCCCGGCGGCTCATTCATCTGACCGTACACGAGGGCCACCTTGGAGTTCTCCGGGTTCTTTTGGTCGATGACGCCGGACTCGCTCATCTCGTTGTAGAAGTCATTACCCTCACGGGTGCGCTCACCGACTCCGGCAAAGACGGAAAGACCGGAGTGCGCCTTGGCGATATTATTGATGAGCTCCATGATGAGCACGGTTTTGCCCACACCCGCGCCCCCGAAAGAACCGGCCTTGCCGCCCTTCAGGAACGGGCAGATCAAGTCGATCACCTTGATGCCGGATTCCAGCACTTCCGATGACGTCGCCTGTTCCTCCAGACTCGGAGCCTCGCGGTGGATGGGATAACGCTTCTCTACCTCCGGCTCCCCTTTTTCGTCCACAGTCTCACCCAACACGTTGAAGATACGCCCCAGCACCTTCGGACCCACCGGCACAGAGATCGGCGCCCCGGTGTCCACCACCTCCATGCCGCGCTTGAGACCGTCCGTGCTGCTCATGGCGACGGTGCGCGCCCAGCCGTCCGGGAGGTGCTGTTCGACCTCGAGGGTGAGACGGGTAGGTTTACCATCCACCTCAAAATCGACGGTGAGCGCATTGTAGAGCGCAGGCATTTGCGAGCCGCTGAAATCGACGTCGACGACGGCTCCGATGATTTGCACGATTTTACCTGAGTTCATAGAGAGTGATGTAGTGAATGAGTTGAGATAGGGGGAAGAGGGTTATTCCATGGCTTTCATGGCGGTGGTGATTTCCAGCAGCTCGTTGGTGATCTGGGATTGGCGGGCCTTGTTGTAATCCAGCGTCAACGAATCAATAAGCGTCTTGGCATTCTCCGTTGCGGACTTCATGGCTACCATACGCGCCGACTGCTCGGAAGCCTTGCCTTCCAGCACAAGCTGCACCAGCATACTGGTCACGTACAAGTGCAGCACAGATTCCAGAAGGAGCTCCGGGGTCGGTTCCAGCAGGAAGTCAGCGTCGATTCCCGGGGCGTCGGGCATACCTCCCTGCTCCGCCACGCTTATGAGCTCCTGGGGTTCCACCGGCACAAGCTTCACGATCTGCGGACGCTGCACCATGACATTGACAAATTTCTGGTACGCCACAAATACCCGGGCGTAACGGCGTTCGTCAAACCCCTTACGTATCATGTCGAAGATGGGCTTGAGTTCCGCCTCGGCAGGAGAGTCGCTCAGGCTGAAGCTGCCCTCTACTTCGCGTCCCAGCCTTTGCAGAGATCCCGCCAGCTTGTTGCCGATGCACAGGTAACAGGCGTCAGCCGGCGCATTGGTCAGCACCTCGCGCAACAAATTTGCGTTCAACGCGCCGCAGAGACCTTTGTCCGTATTGACCACGATAATCAGGTCCCGTCCATCCGTCCTTTCCTCCATAAGCGGCGTGCCTGCGCGCAGGATGAGACTTTCGCCGAGATGTTGCAGCACATTGGCCAGAGCGCTCATGTAAATTCTGCCGCGCAGGGCCAATTCTTGGGCGCGGCGCATCTTGGCGGACGCCACCATCTGCATCGCCTTGGTAATTTGCGATGTATTGCGGACCGATTTGATGCGGCGCTTGATGTCGCGTAGGTTGGACATGAGCGAAGGTAGCGGTTAAGCGCTGAGGCGTGAGGTAAAGGATTCCATGAAGTTCTTGAGCTTGGAGTCGATTTCCGGGGTGAGCTCGCGTGTGCTCTCGATCTCGGCCAGAAGATCCGGCGCTGTGGCCTGCACTTCCTCCTCCAACTGGTCACGCACCTTCTGCACGGAATCGACGGGCACCTTGTCCAAGTATCCCTTCTGCACAGCGTAGAGGTTGATCACCTCCATGCCGAGGGACTTGGGGACGTACTGACCTTGCTTGAAGAGCTCCACGATGCGACGGCCACGCTCCAGCTTGGATTTCGTCGCCGCATCCAGATCCGACCCGAATTGCGCGAAGGCCTGCAATTCCTCAAACTGCGCGAGATCCAATTTCACGGAGCCCGCCAGCTTCTTGATGATTTTCGTCTGAGCGCTGGAGCCCACGCGGCTCACGCTGATACCTACATTGATGGCAGGTCGAACGCCCTGGTAGAAGAGGTCGGTGTCCAGGAAGATCTGTCCATCGGTGATGGAGATGACATTGGTGGGAATGTAGGCAGAGACGTCGCCGGCCTGGGTCTCGATGATGGGCAAAGCTGTGAGGGAGCCTCCCTTACGACCACCTTCCGAGTTGATGCGCGCCGCGCGCTCCAGCAGGCGGCTGTGCAGGTAAAACACATCCCCCGGATACGCCTCGCGACCGGACGGGCGACGCAGAATGAGCGACACCTGACGATAAGCGACGGCGTGCTTGGAGAGGTCATCATACACGATGAGAGCGTCCTGTCCCTGATCCATGAAATACTCTCCCATGGCGCACCCGGCGTAGGGAGCGAGGTACTGCATGGCAGCAGAGTCGCTGGAGGACGCTACAACGATAATGCTGTACGGCAACGCCCCACTCTCTTCCAGCTTCGCAACGAGACGCGAAACGTTCGCCCTCTTCTGTCCGATAGCCACATAGATGCTCAGGAGCGGACGATGTCCCGGCAGCCTTCCCTCCTCCGCCAGCTTGTTTTGCCGCGCCTGGGAAATAATGGTGTCCGTCGCGATAGCGGTCTTTCCCGTGGAGCGGTCGCCGATGATGAGCTCGCGCTGTCCGCGACCGATGGGGATCATGGCGTCGATGGGCAGGATACCGGTCTGCACAGGCTGATTCACGCCCTGGCGGGAAATGATGCCCGAAGCAATTTTCTCCACCGGGTAGTAGGCCGCTGCCGTAATGGGACCTTTGCCGTCCAGTGGGTTGCCCAAGGTGTCCACCACGCGACCGAGCAGCCCGGGTCCCACCGGCACGCTCAACAGGCGTCCCGTGGTCTTGCAGCTGTCGCCTTCCTTCAGTCCGCTGCTCTGACCGATAAGCACAACGCCTACCTCATTCTCCTCAAGGTTCATGGCGAGTCCCATGACACCGTTGGAAAACTCAATCATCTCATTGAGCATGGCGTTGCTGAGTCCCTCAATGTGGGCCACGCCATCACCGATCGATTTGATGGTGCCGACATTCTCACTAACCGCCTCGGTCGTGATATGGCGGATCTGGGCTTCGAGTTCTTGAATGATATTGCTCATGGGTTGTCAGTTGGAAAAAGTGTTTTTCTTAAGGGGGTCAGTTTTGCGAGGTAAGTTGCCGAATCCGCGCGCGCACGCTGGCATCCGTCACCCGGTCCCCGACGCAGATGCGGATTCCTGCGAGAAGCTCCGGCTTCACCTGCCAATCGTACCGAAGACCCGGAGTCTTTGCATCCAGTTTCGCGCGTATGGCCGCCTGCTCCTGCTCGGTGAGCGGCACGGCGCTCTGGACGGTAGCCGTGTGGCGCTGTTGCTCGAGACGCACCAGCGAGGTGAAGGCGCTAAGCAACTCCGCTGTGTGGCGAGGTTTCTTCCGGACCAAGGCAGCGGACGCCATGCGAACCCGATCCTCGAGCAGCCTGCCGTCTTCGTCGAGACAGAGCCGGAGCATTTGTCGCGCCTGCGCTTGGATTTCCTTGGTGATCTTCATGGGAGCTGCCTTGGAGATGGATAAGGGTGTTTTACGGGAGATGATTGATCGCCTCTGCGTTGATGGCACGGTGGTCCGCCTCGGTGAGGACCTTACCGGTCACCTGCTGCGTTGCTTGGGCCAGGAGACGCGCGAATTCGCTGCGCAGGGCCTCCTCCTGCCGCCGCGCATCGATTTGGGCTTGTTGGTGGGCATTTTCGATAATGCCTTTAGCCTCTGCCTCTGCTTTGGCGGCAGAATCCTCGCGCAGGTTCTCCGCCAACTGGCGAGCGTGAGCGAGCTCGCCTTTCGCTTGGTCGCGCGCCTCGTTCACGATGCCTTCACTCCTCTCCCTCACGTCCGCCAATTCCTGCTCGCTGCGCGTATGCATGGCCTCTCCTTCGCGGATACGTTCCCGACGTTCCTCAAGCTGGCGCATCACCGGTTTGATGCCGAAGAAAACGACCACAGCCGCAAGAATGGCAAATGCAATGAAGTGGGCGATAAAAGCCTCGGTGTGCAGTCCGAAGTTGTCCACCATCTCGCTGAAAGAAGCCGCAAGGAGGAGTGTGTTCATAGAGGAGTGAAACGAATAGGTTTGTTGCAGGTATCGAATCCGAAGGAGAAACCGGATGAGGCGGGCGGGTGCGCGACCCTTTCGGGGTTTCTGCGCCCCCGACCCCGCTCATCTGTCGTCGCTCCCGGGCATCAGCCCATGAAAATAGCCACGAACGCCACGCCTTCCACCAGAGCGGCGAGAAGGATGGAGATGGTGAGCACCTTACCGAAAGATCCGGGATTGCGTCCGGTTGACTCGGCGGCTTTCATGCCGATGAGACCGATGCCGAGGCCTGCGCCGATAACGACGAGACCGGCCTTTGCGATGGCTGCTTCTGCGATGATGGGTAACATGGTATTGTCTTGTTGTTGGGTTGTTGTTTTCCCCGTGCCGTCACGTCTTGCTCCATGATCCGACGCGGGAGAAGGGGGTCATGTTTCTGCGTGGGATTCTTCCTCGTCCTCCTCGCCGCCCACCTGCGTCTTCAGGAAGATTGCCGTGAGCATGAGGAAGACGAGCGCCTGCACAAATCCCACGATCAGCTCCAGCGCCATGAACGGAAGCATGGCCGCAAAGCTGATGCCGCCCATCTGCTCCAGGATGGCCTCGCCGGCAAAAATGTTGCCGAAGAGTCGAGCAGCAAGCGCAACGGGACGTATGCAGATGGAGAGGATCTCGATGAGACCCACGAAGAAGAAAATCGGCAGCAAGGCGTACTTTAAGAATCCCGTGAGACCTCCCTTCGGTCCGAAGGTGTGCGTCAGGAAATGGACGAGTCCCTGCTCACGCAGCACCCAGATGAACCAGAGAAGTGCGTAAAAGAAGCCCAGGAAGATCGTGACGTTGAGATCCGCGTTCGCGCCACGCAGGAGGGGCTGTCCCTTGTACGTGATCTCTCCCACACCCGGCAGCAGTCCCATGTAGTTGCTCACCAGTATCAGCAGAAACACCGTCGCAAAGTACCAGAAATACTTTTTAGCCAGCTTTTTCCCCGTAAGTCCCTCCACAAAGTCGTAGAGCAGCTCAAACACCCACTCCACGAAATTCTGCAGCCCCCGCGGTATCGTCTGCATCTTCCGCGTCGCTACCCGCAACACAAGAGTAATCAAAAGAACCGCCGCCGCCATCATCACCAGCGAGTTGCTGATCGGCAAACTATGCCCCTCCCAAAATGGTATCGGCACCTCCCAAAGAACCGGCGCCCCCGCACTCAACCCCTCATGCCCCTCCTCCGCGCCGCAAGCCATACAGCTCACAGCCGGTATCATCATCGCCAACCTTTGCATCATGCGCCGCATCTTCGTACACTCCTCAAACTATCACCCTCACTCTCCCCTGTCAAGAAAGAATTTGCCACAACCAATCCGCTGTCACACGCGGACACAAGAGAAAAGCAGCCCAGCACGCAGTTATAGGTGCGTCATGTAACAGAAGCCCTTCAATATTTACGATTACGATTTCAGGGAATTCGCGCGCCGGTGGCGCAAACTTGCGGAGCTTCAGCTGAGGGGGTGAGGAAAATCATGGGCGATGCGGGGAAGTTCACCGACAGCCCAGAGAGGGAGGTCCAAGAGAGAGTAGCTCGGCTGAGACGTAGCAGGCGTTTGAGAAAGGGAAAAAGGACTCATGGAACAGCGGAGGGCGCGCGACACGCCGTAGCGTTTGCAGTAGCTCTTCAGGCTTTTCGCCTGCAA
>CANQSY010000071.1 GCA_947626635.1 uncultured Akkermansia sp. | reverse complement strand
TCGTCTACGCGTCCTGCTTGAATGCTCCCACCTTTTTAACAAAAATTCAACTTTCCACAAAAATTTGGCTTGACCCTCTCAAAAGGGAGCAGGGCGTACCGGATACGATGGAAAACCAAGGGAACCATGAACACCACGAGGGCCTGCCTTTTTGAGCAACGGAGGCTCAATGCGTGTTAGCGCTTTTGTTGTCCCGGCAGGAGACGGCATGATTGACAAGACGCCGCGGGCGGATATCTCCTCTCAACAATAAGGACGGCTCGGTCCTTATGAACCTCGCCGTCCTTCTTCGGGTGGCCAGTGGGACTCGAACCCACAACTCCCAGAACCACAATCTAGTGCTCTACCATTGAACTATGGCCACCATGACGCATCACCCACGGATGCGAGCGAAGTTTACAAGTAAAAGCTCCTGATGGCAAGCCTAAAATACGAAAAAAACAGCGCAACTACATCCGGGCTAAGAGATTTTCTCCGGACGCGTTCAACCCGCACGTGTCCCCATAAAACGATGAAAGCACGGTTAGCATGACAGCAAACCATTGACGCTTCAGCAAAGCCCCCGAGGTCGTGCTTCCGAAAATTCCGCAACGCATCGGCTTAGCTGGAACGCGCCCCGCGCGCGAATTCCCTGAAATCGTAATTCGTCAATCGTCAATCGTAAATAGGCGCCGACAGGCGCCTCCGCCCTGCTTGCTCCCCTTTTTATGGTGACAATGTGCACTTTTCTCGTTATAATGGTCGGGTATGAACAAACCGGAAATACTGGCAACGCGAGATTTGGATAGTCGCACCGCGGGCAGCACGACCACGCGAACGACAGATAGCACGGGGAATACGGATTTAGATGCGCGGTTGGATGCGGTGGCGCACCATTTTTGTGGGAGGCATGATCCGGCCATTGTGCGGCGTCTGCTGGGTGATGTGTTGCGGGCGGCGGCCGGGAACATTGAAGAACATGACCTGGAGATGATGGGGCGGACAGTGCAGGAGATGTTGCAGGCGGATGAAATGTTCATGCCGTACCGCAATGTGCGCAAGATCACATGCTTTGGTTCGGCGCGCATTAAAGAGGATGAGCCGGCCTATCAACAAGCCCGGCAGTTTGCCCAACTCGCGGCCAAGCAGGGCTACATGATCATTACTGGAGGTGGACCCGGTATCATGCAAGCTTGCAATGAAGGAGCCACCGAGCACTTTTCCTTCGGTCTTAATATCACATTGCCCTACGAGCAGCACGCCAACCATGTGGTGGACGGCAGCGACAAGATGATGAACTTTTATTACTTCTACACCCGTAAACTCAATTTCCTTAAGCAGACCGACGCTCTTGTGGCTTTTCCCGGCGGCTTTGGCACGATGGATGAAATCTACGAGTGCATTACCCTCATGCAAACCGGTAAATCCACCATCTTCCCCATTGTGTTACTCGACCCTCCCGGCGAAACATTCTGGAGCCGGTGGGAGCGGTTTATCCGCAAAGAACTTCTCGACGCCGGGCTCATTTCTCCGGAAGACATGAGCCTCCTTTACGTCAGCAAAAGCCCGGAGGATGCGCTTTCCGCCATTGAACGCTTTTATCGTCGATTCCATTCCTACTATTTTCTTGAGGAGCTGATCGTCATTCGTCTCATGCAGACCATTTCCGATGCAACCATCGCCTGGATTCGTGAATCCTTTGCAGACCTCATTCCTCATGATGACCTGAAGCAGGCTGATGCCGACCCTACAGATCCTGAGCAGCTCCTTGCTCGGCTTCCGCGACTTTCCTTCACTCTCAAGCGTGGCTCGTACTCTCGCCTTAAGGAATTGATTGAGGTCATCAACGATGATTGACGGGGCGGTCGCGTTTTCTCGTGCGATTGATTTCTTGCCAATTCTGCACGGTCGTGATATAGTGACGCCAGCAGGAAGCCCCATGTCATCCACTACAACAGCATTCTTGGGAGCCAGTACCTTACTAGGGAAATACTGGACAGCGCGGCGCCATTTTGATTACCTTATCGACAAGGAGGACTTTTACCGGACATTCGGGAAGAGTTTTCGGATGCTGGTGTGCTTGGATCCGGCGCTAGCGGATGGGCCTGCTCGCGTCCGCAAGGATGCGGAGACGGATGAGCGGGAGACGCAGCGATTGCTTAATCATCTGGCGGACATTAAACCGGAGTTTACCGTATTCGTTACCACCTGCGATATGCTACCTGAGGACGCGGATGAAAATACGCCGCCGATTGCAGGCAGCGAGGATCCCTACGTCCAGCGGCGTATTGACCTGCATCGGGAGGTTAATCGGCAGTATGGACGGGTGCTCAATGTGCACCTGCCGGAAATTGTCTCCCACGAGAGCAGGGGATTCAATGAGTTGATGGATACGCTGGTGGACCCCCCAAAAGGGAAAAAACTCAACTTCCCGCCTATGGAAAATCACCAGCTGTATTTTTCCCGGCGTATTCTGGGCGACGTTGAACGGTGCATTCCTCTGGGCATTCCTTCCATTATTCCTGCTATGCCGCCGCTGACCACTCGCGAAATCATCGAGGCCATTGCCCCCTCGTTGGTGGATCGTTTGCCCTCCTACTCGCCGGAACAACCGCGCGGCTCGCGTCGCACATCCATCCATTCCTTTCAGTGGCTCGATCCCCAAGACGGTTATCTCGTCACGAAAGAAGACCAGCTGGAGTTGTTGCGCTTCTTCTTCCAATCACTCATCAAGTGATGGCCCGTTGCTATCCGCGGCGGCCCGTTCATTGAGCGCCGGCAAGTGCCGTCTCCTCATTCCCACTCGATGGATGCAGGCGGTTTGGTGCTCACATCGTAGAGCACGCGGTTCGTCCCCTTCACCTCATTAAGAATGCGGTTGGATACCTCGCGCAGGAGGTCGTAGGGCAGCTGTACCCAGTCAGCCGTCATGGCATCCTCCGAAACGATGGCGCGCAGGTTGGTGGCAAACTCATACGAACGCTCATCGCCCTTGACCCCTACGGTTTTCACGGGAATGAGACCGGCGTACGCCTGCCAACACTTGTCGTACCATCCCCATTTGCGCAGGGTGGAAATGAAGATGGCGTCACTTTCGCGAATGATATCCAGTTTGTCCTTGGTGACCTCGCCGGGACAGCGCACGGCCAGCCCAGGTCCCGGGAAGGGATGACGCCAAAGGATGTCGTGGGGAATGCCCATGGAAGCGCCCAGCGCGCGCACTTCGTCCTTGAAAAGGAAGGCGAGCGGTTCAATCACCTTGCCTTCCTCCTGCAGCTTGAGGACGCGTTCTACGCGGTTATGGTGTGTCTTGATGACGGAGGCTTTGCTTTTCGCGTTGGACGCACTTTCGATAACATCGGGGTAGAGAGTGCCTTGGGCGAGCATTTCGGCATCGCCGACGGCATCCCAAAATACGTCGATAAAGAGGGAACCGATGATGCGGCGTTTTTTCTCCGGGGCAGGTTCGCCCTGAAGAGCCGCAAGAAAGCGATCAGCGGCATTGACCGTTTCAATCTGTACGCCCATGCGACGGAAATTTTCTTCGACCTCTTTCGCCTCGTTCTTGCGAAGGAGCCCATTATCGACAAATATACAACGGACATTCACCCCGGCCTCGTGCAGCAGGACGGCTAACACGGTGCTGTCAACCCCGCCGGAAACGCCGCACACCACTTGCTTATCCCCTACTTTGGCTCGTATCTCGTCAATGAGCTCTCGCTTGAAGTCGCCTATGTCGAATGGGGCCAGCTTTTGGGCGAAGGAAAGGAAGTTGCGAAGGATGGTTCGTCCCTCGTGCGAATGAGTTACCTCCGGATGAAACTGGATGCCGAACATATTTTCTCCCCATTGCAACGAGACAGGGATCCCCTCGCTGTTGCGTGCAATGATTTTGCAATTCTCTCCTAGCCGGTCAACTGTGTCCGAGTGACTCATCCACACTTGTGAGGATGGTGTGACTCCCTCGTACAGCCCCGTATTTTCCTCCGGAATGAGCGCAGCGGGACCATACTCGCGTTTGTTGCTGGGACGTACAGTGCCGCCTGCCTTGATATTCAGTAACTGCATACCGTAGCATACTCCCAGAACAGGTACATTGAAACTTTTTAGCTTCTCAAAATCAATATCCGGAGCATCCGGTTCCGACGTGCTCCTCGGTCCGCCGGAGAGGATAACGGCTCCCGGCTCATTGATCTCGTCGATTTCATCGTTTGTGTACAGTTTCGCCAAATACCCCAACTCGCGCACTCTTCTCACGATAAGCTGTGTGTATTGAGAACCGTAATCAATGACTGCTACAATGTGCTTCGGGGTTATCATGTTGCGCCTATCATAGCATTCCCCTGCCTTGCGCGCAAGTAGAATCACCCGGGATACAGGGCAACCGCATTAGAAAATGCGGTTGCCTATTTACGAATTACGAATTACGATTGACGATATGGGGAGTTCGGCGGCTACGCCGCGAATTGGGCGAACGAGAAGGCTTTTTGAGAACCCTCATCATGATGATCGCTTGTTGTCATGATTTTTGATAGGCATCAACGATGATATCAATGAATACGAGCATTCTATCCGTCGATTAACTTCCCTCAAATGCGTTTACCATGACCCGGGATAGAAATAAACGCTCTCGGGGGAACAGGCAGGAGCATCCTGTTTCGGAGCAGCAGCGGAAGGAAACGTTGGTTCTTCCCGACACCGCTGAAGAAACGCGCCCACAACAAAAAAGGGTCTGCGCAGGCAGACCCTTTTCTACATCCCCACGCGGATTCGAACCGCGGTTCTATGACTGAGAATCATATGTCCTAACCCCTAGACGATGGGGACAGATAGGAGGTAAGCTCGAGGAGAGAGCGACGTGACTATAGCAAATCCACCCATGATGTCAAGCCCAATTTTTGAAAGAGAGGGAAATGATTTTGCTCGCGCTCGGAGAGGAAGAAGCGCCTCGTGGTTGATGAGGGGGACGATGCGTGAGCCTTGTTCGGAGGCCGGAGAAGAGTCGGAGAGGTATCACGAGTGATGCGCGACTGCGCCGTAGCATGGTAGGTTGAGCCCAAGCAAAGCAAAAGAGGGGACGGATGAGACTTGCGGGGACAAAAGAGATGCTATATACTGGGACCATGTCCATTTCGGAGGAACTCTACGAGCGAGCTTGTCGTGTGATACCCGGCGGCGTCAATTCACCTGTTCGGGCATTTCAACGCATGGAGCGCGCGCCGTTTTTTGTCACTGAGGCACGTGGAGCTCATCTACGGGATGCCGATGGGCGAGAGTTGATCGACTACGTCGGAACGTGGGGTCCGGCCATTTTGGGGCATGCTCCTCGTTGTGTGCTGCAGGCTGTGCAGCAGACCGCTACAAAGGGGCTCAGCTTCGGCACACCTACTCCTGTGGAGGTTGATATGGCGGAGACCATTTGTCGTCTCGTCCCCGGCATTCAAAAAGTGCGCATGACGAGCAGCGGAACGGAGGCCACCATGAGCGCTATTCGACTCGCGCGCGGTTTTACCGGTCGCAGTCGCATCATCAAGTTTGCCGGCTGTTACCATGGACATTCGGATTCCTTGCTCGTCGCGGCCGGCAGCGGGGCCCTTACACACGGAGAACCGGATAGCGCCGGCGTGCCGCGGGAGGTGGCAGCTCTCACGATAGTGTTGCCCTTCAATGATGTCGAAGCGGTCCGACAAGCCTTCAAAAGATTCCGCGATGAAATTGCCGGAGTCATCGTGGAACCCTATCCCGGCAACGCCGGCTTTTTCCTCCCGCGTCCCGGTTACTTGGAATTTTTGCGTGAGATAACGGAACAGAACGGTTCTCTGCTCATCTTTGACGAGGTGATGACCGGTTTCCGTCTCTCTCCCTCCGGTGTCCAGGGCTTGCACGGCATCACTCCGGATCTCACGACACTGGGCAAGATCATCGGCGGCGGCTTGCCCGTCGGTGCGTTCGGAGGACGCGCGGAGATTATGGATTGCATTTCCCCGCTTGGCCCCGTCTACCAGGCGGGAACACTGAGCGGCAATCCTGTGGCTATGGCCGCCGGTCTCGCTCAGCTCCGGGAGTTAGAACGAACCGACGCATGGAGCCGACTGGAATTTCTCGGTGCCCGGTTGGAGGAGGGGGTTCGCCAATTCTTGCATGATACGCACCTGCCGTACGTATTCAAGCGCTGCGGTTCCATGTTTTGTCTCTTCTTTACAAGCGAGGATGTCGTGGACCTTGCTACTGCGCGGAAATCCGATTTTGCAACGTACCGTCGCTTTTTCCTGAGCTTACTCGACCAAGGAATTTTTGTTGCTCCCTCTCCCTTTGAAACGGGGTTTATTTCCACCGCCCACACGGAAGCCGACATCGACGCAACGATCCTCGCCTTTTCCCGCGCACTCCGTCCCTAACGCGCGGAAAAACGTTTGCGCAACAGCTGCGCGCCCGGCAGGACAACCGCATGGGAGAGAAGTTCATCAACGGAGAGAATGCTCTTGTTGGCTGATAGAATCGTTGATACGCATCAAAATCATGACAGCAGGCTGTCATCGTGATGATGGCTTTCCATCCATTGTCCATGATTGCCCTCCGGTCCCATCAGAACGGCGTAAATGGTCAGCGGCGATTGGGATGTTCCTTTGTTTGTGTCCTTGCCATCCACACAACTAAAGCATCATCCACAACCACTCCGATTCAGGGTCATATTTCACCGGCGTAAAATTGATCCGATGATTCGGAGGTATCTCCCGTGTATGCTCGACAAGATATGCGGGATAGACGTACTCAACTCCATCTTCCCCTTTAAGTATGCAGAATGTATTGCCATGCACCCAGTCCGGCAAATATCGACATCCATACTCTTTAATATCATTGCGATCGGCTAAATAAAAGACTCGTTGCACTAATTTCATCATGCAATCTCGATATTCGCTTTTCGGCATCCTATCGCCCTCTCGATTAATCTTGGCAATGTATCTTTCTAATTGCGCATCTTTGTGGTATTCTCTCTTTGGTTTGTTTTGGCTTGGTGTGTACGTATCATCAATCACAGGACACCTCTGCTGCATCGTCTGGCACCCGGCATGAATGAATGCCAGCATCCCTAGAATAATATGTAGATACCCGTTCATTTTCCCCTGACGCATCTGGTTTTGCAATGCACAATCACCCGTCGCGTTTGTTCTTGCATTTCACAATCCTTTAGGCGTCTCTCAAAAGTTTGTGCCAAATATCAGATCCCACTGCATAAGCAATTGTAGCTCGAGTTTTCTCTTTTTGTGGAGCTACTTATTGTCTCTCGAAAGCCTTTAATATCTCTTTCGCTTCCTGATATCCGGCCGCCGCCGCTTTTTCAAACCACTGCAATGCTTCAAGCTCGTTCTTCGGCACTCCAATCCCCTTCATGTAAAGAAATCCCAAGTAGAATTGAGCCTCAGCGTCTCCTGCTTCCGCTGCTTTTGTAAACCATTCAGCCACCTTTTCTAAATCCTTTCCTACAATTTTTCCCTTCACACACAGGAGGGCAAGATTTCTCTGCGCTTCCGCGTCTCCTGCTTCCGCCGCTTCGCGCACAAGCGCCATCCCCTTCTTCTCATCCTTCTCTACGCCTTTCCCTGTGAGATACATGAAACCAATGAGACTCTTTGTTGCGACGTTCCCCGTTTCCATCGCTCGCTTTAGCCAAAGCTTTCCTTTCTCAGGATCCTGCACCTCTCGCTCACCGTTCAAATAGATGTCTGCCAGAAACCCCATTGCTTTCGCTTCCCCTTGCTCAGCCGCTTTCGTATACCACTCGACCGCTTTCCGTGCGTCCTTTTCTACATTTTCTCCTTTCTCGTACGCGATGGCGAGATTTCTCTGAGCAACCGCATCCCCCGCCTCCGCTGCCCCTCGCAAGAGTGACAATCCCTTCTCCTCATCTTTCTCTACGCCTTCCCCTGCGAGGTACATGAGACCGAGCTCCCCCCTTGATTTCGCGTCTCCCTGCTCAGCTGCTCTCGTAAACCATTCGACTGCCTTCCCGGCATCCTTTTCTGCAATGAGGCCATTCTTGTATGCGATGGCGAGATTTCTCTGCGCTTCTGCGTCTCCTGCTTCCGCTGCCTCCCGCAAAAGTGCTCCCCCTCTCTTCTGATTTTTCGTCTCGCCCGTCCCTTGGAGGTATATAGCGGCCAGGTTTTTCTTTGCGCCCACGTCTCCTGCCTCTGCTGCTTGCTCAAGCATTTGGAGCCCCTTTTGTTCGTCTCGCTCTACCCCTATGCCCTGATAGTACCTCGCCCCAACATTGCCTATGGAAAAAATATCTCCCGCCTCAGCAGCACGCTTGCTCCATTCCAGTGCCTTTTGCATATCCCTTTCCACTCCACCAACGCCACGCGCATAACAAGCGGAAATCATCCGCATCGCCCGCGCATTTCCCTTCTCAGCCGCCTGAACAGACAGCTTATAGCACTTCTCATAGTCCTGCGGCACTCCTTCCCCGTACGCATACCTGTGCGCCAACTCGGCCTGCGCCTCCGCTCCTCCTGCCTCCGCCTGCTGTTCCAGCTCAGGCAGCGGCAATTCCTGCAAATCCTCTCCTGTCGTCAGACCTATGAGGGAGAAGAAGAGAAAGGAAATAAGAATTGTTTTCATGGTGTTTGTGGTAAGAACTTCTCGTGAAATTGGAGGTGAAACACTACCGGGACGTCTTGACATCATTGATTCGTCGTCACTCTGCCCCAGTTTTGACCTTCTTGCCAGTTTTTCATATTTTTCCGGAAGACTCTTTCTTCTTCTGCTCATTTTTCGAAGCGCATCAGCTTCTCTTTCGCTTCTTGGTCACCAGCTGCCGCCGCTTTCTTCAACCAATACACTCCCTTCTCAAGATCTTGAAGCCGGAATTCATCATTCATATACATATCAGCCAAAAGCATCATCGTCTCCACATCATTTTGCTCGGCTGCTTTCGTGTGCCATTCTGCCACTATTCGTTTTGCACACGCATTCCCCCTTTTAAGTGCGGCCACGACAACTGCCGTATAAAGATGCTTATATCTGGCGTTTTGGGTCTGTCCATCCGCGTACATACGCGCCAAAGCAAGCAGTGACTCAAGCTCTCCGATGCTCGCTTTTTCATCACTCAATTCCAGCAGAACTTTTGGAATTTGAGAGTATTTCTTCAGGTATCGCAACTCCATGAGTCCGTAATGAGTCGATCCGGCGCCATCGTGCCCGTAATGGGGCTTCAAACGCATGAAATATCGATAAGCTTCTTCCGTTCCTTGTTTGGCAAGTTGTATTTCCAGAAGCTCTCTTGCTTCAAACAAGATTCTGTCGTGTACGTTTTCCATGAGATTAAATTCCTCATACAACGAAACGATGGCCACATAGAGAGTTCGAACGTCGCCCTCTCTTTCAATAACTTTCTCAACTTCTGCATACCCTTCCTCTTCCAACCCCCTGCGGATATCTGATAATTCTATGTTGTCCTTGCCTTTGCTCACGGCTTCTCCAACCTCGTCCTTGGCGACCGCTATCTGTACCAATCTCTGCACAAGCTCTGCACTTGGCGTGAGTTGCTCCGTTGCCTTAGCCATATCGAACATTACCACGACAAATAAGATAAAAGTAACGAGGTGAACGATGATTTTCATGATATCAGATTTTCTATTGCTTTTTCACATTGTTTCTCGCACCTGACAACCACCATAACGCCGTGATACGTGTCTTTATATCTGCGGGGATTATGAAAAGGTGTCTGCTTACCCTTTTGTTCTATAAAATTGTTTAGTCTGTCATAATCTCCACTCTGTGGATACCCTGGGCTCCACACCTATTAGTCAACACGAATTTTGCAAAGATATCTTTTCGTCAGAAGATTTTCTTTCTCTTGAATGGAAACTCGAAACTGTATGGACAACTCTCCCTTATCATAACTTACACGTTCTACGGTATCATCCCTTGTGGACTCAGGATCAAAACACCATGGATCACAGGAAACAAAAATCACCTGCGGATAAACAGCGTTGGGGATAGAGGCGAGCACCACAATTCGCTTCCCAGGTTGATGACCCTGACTGCTGCCGGTTCGTCCTATCCAATAGGGACCACACGTTGCAATATGTTCTATGGGGGTATCCAAGAGCGACCACAGTAACTCAAAAGATTGACCGCCTTTTTCTGCTGAGAGAATAGACCAATCCGTATCGTCAACGAGATGTTCTTTCCTAATATGTAGCTTCCACTCGTCCAACACCATTTCCTCCTCTTGACTCGCTTTTGCCGGGCATGTTTGCTCGCCTTGAGTTTGTTGCACCTCGCTCAAGTGATAATGGACTTTCCATTTTTGCTCTCCTTGAATACGCGGATCCCAATCTCCATCTCCCCTTTGCGTCATTTCGAGCGTGAAATCAAGGGTTCCGTCCTCTGAGGTGATCTTCTCTATCTTGTCATATCTATATCTCTCCGTTAGATCCTCACCATCACGTGTTAGCATCATCTCGTGCGGTGGAGCGCCGTCCTCCGGTTCACGCACAACGACGACTTTATCTCCTCCCATATGTGCTATCATGTGATCCTCATAACATCTCCACCCCTTGTATTCTGCTAGGCGTTTAAGTCGTCGCACTGAAGAATGGATGAGCCGCTTATCTCCTCCTTTGTGAGCATAGAGATAATTGTGGCCGCTGTACACCAACTCATATCTCCATTCTTCTCCCGTTGCCTGGCTCGCGCTTACCGCCACGGAAATTGCTGCAAGCATGATGCGCAACTGTCTTTTCAGTCCCCTTTTCATTCGGTGAAATTTCTGTGTGCACCACCAACTCCCCGGCGTTTTTATAAGTGCGGGCTTCATGTCTATCTCCTTTTGTTTCTTTCTCATATACGCGAATAACGTTTTATCGTTTTCCATCATCCCAATAGTATTTGCCGTCTTCTCTTTTGGGGCACTGACCCTCACTATATCTTCTAGGGCAAGGACATCCATCTTTGACTTCTGTTTCTATGCATCCCTTTCTCGTAATGCTTTTCCTACTCTTTTCTGGATCCCACACATCAATCCAATCCTCAGGTTGCATGTTCTTGTTGAATTTTTTCTTATCAAACCCTCCCTTGTCCGCTACTTTACCTTCGAATGAACCATATCCATATACATGAACTTTTACTTTCGTTCCATGTGGTAGCACGCCGTCATCATTTGCTCTCGGCTTTTGATCAGATCCATAATGTCCTACTGCTATATCACCTTTCCGAAGTTTGTTATTTTCATCTCCTATTTTGTCTTCAAAGTGGGTGATTATAACTTTTTTATGACAAAATTTGAGCCCTAACAGATCAAATGAATCTATGGAGCTGTTATTGCAATACCGATAATAATAATTGATTTCCACTGGATCCCTCCGCGTCCACCTGCCGTCACGCGGATTATAATAGCGGTAGTTGTAATAAACCAATCCCGTCTCGGCGTCGTGATACTCGCTGCTCCATTGAATAATAGGTTGACTCACCGCCGCCCCATCGGCGCCTCGCCCCTTCGGGGCAAAAGCTGCGCTTTTGTCTAATCGCCCTAATTAAAAGATCTGTTAAAATGGGCGTGAGGTGATAGAATCACCTTGCCGGAGCGGGAGTTCGCCCAA
>CANQSY010000070.1 GCA_947626635.1 uncultured Akkermansia sp. | reverse complement strand
AATTATACACACGCCTGTTATGTTGCACAAGCAAAAGGGGGCTTAACCCTCTGTCTTAAATTCTGGCACCATTATATTTTTCGGGATAGCGAAATCATATGACAATTTTTAGATGAAAAAGATATTTGACAATCATGTCGCAATGTAGATTAAGGATGATCTTCAAAACGACTTCCCCCAAATTGTTGAAAAGGGTAAAAGATATCAAATTTACTTTGGAGTCATCGCTGAAAAGTCGCTCTTTCCTGTATCTACTTATTAATAGCTGCGTCCTCCCATATAACGTGTTTCGCTGGGAAAGTATGGTTCACGACACGTTGCAACCTTGGCTGTCGCACTTTCCATGATTCTGCTGACAGCTCCATCCCGCAGAAAACCTTATCATCAATATGAATCGTGTGTTCCGGTACGACAGAGTAACCAAGCTGAAGATTCATTGCTATAGCAGGCTGGTTTTCTTTCAATACGCGTATAATAAGCCGCCGGAGTCCCAACGTAGAGAAGTAATGATTAAGTGCATGATAAGCCGTTACAGCTCCTATGCCCATACCCATATCTACAACATATCCTCCCGGTTCGGCCTCTCCGTTTTGGATGTGTTGGAGAGAGTTAGTGCCTACTATTTTCCCATTTACGATTGCAGCCCAATAGGCGCAATCTTTTCTCTGAGACAATTTGTGGATAAAGTCAAAGTGCTCTCTCTCCGAAATCACTTCGGAAGTAAACATTTGCTTCCTGCACTCTGGAGAATTTCTTTGCCGTAAGACTTCTTTTGCCTCCTTTTCGGTCAGTGAACAGTAATTTTTAAAATATAATTGCATGTTCCGTATGCCCGTATATCTTCTTTCGAAGGAGAAGTCAAGCCCAAAGCCTCTCGATTGTTGATTTTATTATGATAAGGTGATTTCTCCCTCTCCAAAAAACAACACTCCAATCAACATATTATGTGAGATTTTATTTTTAAACTATTAAAAGTTAACATGTTATGATGCATATCCCGTATATCTCCTTCGAAAAGAGGTATACGGGATTAAATAGATTTGCGAAAGTATGAAGAGTATAGAAGAGGGTGAAGGAATGACGCAGGGAGTAAGTTTATCGTCTTTTGAGAAGCAGGACGCAGTCCAAACATGGGAATGGATACAAGATGAGGAATTCCGGGCAGACTTTGAGATGCGTGGAAAGCCGGACTGGGATACGCATATCTCCTATTTTCACAGCAAATTAAAGGATCCCTCGCAAAAAGTTTTTGCCATACGCCTCGGGAAGGAACATATCGGAAACTGTGGATTAAAAAATTTAGATGGCACGAGTGGGGAGCTTTGGATTTATATTGGCGAGGAAAAACACAGAAGCAAGGGCATTGGTAAACAGGCGTTAGATCTGCTTTTGGCAGAGGTTGACAAACTCGGATTAGAAAGCGTTTATTTGTACGTTAAGAAAAAGAATTTTCGCGCCTTTTCTCTGTATATCAAGGCGCATTTTGTTCCTGTGAAGATGGAAGAAGAGGATGTCAAGCTATGGGGCGAAAGGTGGGATCAGCAATGTAAGATGAGTAATGTTCGAGGTCAAGGACGGCACTATTTCATCATTGCGGGAAGCACGTTGCAGTACAATTTCGTTAAGGAGGTAAAGGCGCACGGATTTGTCACTCACGTGGTTGATTACGATCCGCATTGTCGGTGTCGTGAAGTAGCAGATTTTTTCCATGAAATAAGCATTGATGAAAAAGAGAAAATCCTAGAGCTAGCAAAACAATATGACCCTGTCGCAGTAACCACGACAGCGTGCGAGGTAGGAAATATCTCTGCATGCTGGGTTTCTGAAAAGTTAGGACTTCCCTACAGCAACTCGTATGAGACGGCACTGAATACCACTCATAAGTTGCGTATGAAAAATATCATGGCAAAAAATACCCTTCCCACAGCATGCTGCATCGCCATTCACCAGTCGGAAGATGTTTCTGGTAAGAAGTTCAACTATCCGATTGTTATAAAACCGGCAGATCGTTCCGCCGGGAGGGGAGTATCTATCGTCAAAAGCCAGGAGAGCTTGATAAAGAGCTTCCAGGAAGCGCTTTCCGCTTCTCACGATAAGACCGTGCTGATTGAGGAAGTTTTGGATGGAATGCAGTATAGCGTTGAGACAATCTCTTGTTGCGGCGAACATCAAGTCGTTGCCTGCACAGAAGAGTATTTGGATGGGACCGATAGTTGTATGGAAACGCAACAGGTGGTTCCTGCAAGGTTGTCAGAATCGGAACTCATCGAGTTGAATAAGTTGGTGCTCAGGACACTACGAGTTTTTCATATACAATACGGAGCATGCCATGTCGAAGTGAAACGCACAACGAAAGGTTTTAAGATAATCGAACTGGCCTCAAGAATGGGTGCATGGAGGGACGTTCTCGTGCGTGAGGCGTACAAGGACAATCTCAACGCTATGCTCCTCATGGCGAGTTTGGGACTTCGCTCATCAGCTATGCATCTTGGGCATAAAAGTTGCATCGTCAAATTAATTCACCATGAAACAGATTCACTCTTCTATAAGGACCTGCAACACAGAAATCCTCAAGTCATCGTAGATCCCGAGATCCAAGAATACCATCCGAATCCCTCACATAATCTTGCGGACGCGCAAGGATTCTTTTATATTGTAACGGCTCAGAAGACAGAGATAGATAACTTCTTAAATAATCAGTTCTGACGCTGGGAACAGGATCAAGTTTTCCTTTCACAAAATAGCAGATAGAAGAGGGCAGCAGGGAGCGAACAACAGCAACACGCACACATCAACGGAGGAGGCCAGACAAAATTGGTTGCAGAAGCCAAGGTATTCTCTAATTCATGTACTCCATTACGTGAGAATTGCTGGTAGATTTTCCCGGATCTTCAACGCCCTTATGATAATATTTCTTTTGCCTCTTCCGCCTCCATGATTCGAGATCTGAGTTCTTTTTTCTGCTTTTTATATTTCTTTCGATTGCGACCCCAAGTAACGTGAGAGAGAAATCTTGCCATCCGCCAATTTCGTTTAAGTTGATTGAGATTTTTGATATCGGAAATGACGGAGAGCCGTATCCCATTAGCATCGCACATTTCATTCCCCGGCAAAATGATTTCATTAATTTCTAGACCGAATGGATCGTAGAAATTATGGCAGAAAAAATTCAAATGGGAGCTGTACACAACCGTTAAATCTTTGCATAGAAAACACAGGATATCCGTGTATCCTGATCTTCTGGCCGTTACATGGTGACAATGAATTCCCAACCAGACAGCTTCTTCCATGGTCATATCAATCCATTCGGCGCAGCTTGCTATTTTCATCGGTTTGATGCTGCTGACGACGACTTTGTATCCTCTCTCCGTCCAGATTTGAGCCTCGTTTTCCCAGTATTTTTTTACCTCGACTTCACGCCCCAATTCATCGGACCAGCTGAGAGATTCGGGCGATAATAAAACGACTTTCTCGACCGATGCTATGGAAGAGATTTTTTCGAGGAACCTATCACTAACAGAGATTTGCTGAGCCGTCGGTCTTTGGAAGCTGTCTGCAACAGATCCGTTCAAATGAAACACCCACGTATAAAACTCCATCATGTTTCCATAGAATTTAGAGTATTGGTATTCCCGGTGAATTCGGGGATTGGGAAAGACAACAAATATGCCTCCCCGACGTGGATGAGGACATAAATCAGACAGGGCAGCAATCCTTTTCCAAAAGATTTGTGTCTCGCTGTAGTCATAATCAATAAGTTCATATTCCTCGATTTCAAACAACCGCATAATGAGTTCTTGGGAAGGTCGTATTAGGCAGACGACCTTTGCACCAGCCCTTCTCTCAAACTCCCGCACCAAGCCGACACCCGCAAAGGTATCTCCATAATGCCCAGGATAGAAGAAGTAATATTTCTCAGGATCAAGCATGAGATCCTCAAGTCGCAATTTTATTTTTTCAGACATAAACGATGAAAATTTCAAATCACCGCTAGTCTATCTCTTTTCGAAAGAGATGTACAGACAAATAATCAATAAATTGCGTAGTGGCGCGTGAAACAAGCATAGAGACATCTTTTACGAAAGAATAAAGATATAAAAGCTCACCAATGAATTTCTATTGTTAATGTATTAATAAAGATGAGATAGAAAAGATAACGGAAGAGGTTCTCTTTCGAAATGAGATGTTCTGATGTAAATCATTGAAAAAATATGAAAACAAATGCAGCATACGTCAGAAGGAGTTTGCTCCCCTACAACGCGATTTTGTTGGCTTCTTATCTGTATATCTCTTTACCAATGCTGTGTTCTGTTTTCCTCTGTTTCATCATCTGACAGTTAGTCCTTTAAATAGCTATTATCTCGATGCGTTGATTCGTAAACTGTATCAAAATATGGAGAACTCTGCCTTGCAAATCGTACAATGTCACATTCTACCAGAAAATGTACTAGACACAGCATTGGTAAAGAGGTATACTTGTCTGGTCATCCGGTAGAAATCAGGAGAGCCTATGCGTGTAAAAATATTGCTGATTACCTTTTGCCTGACCCTCTTTGCCAATATCTTGTGTCTGCCGTTGTGGACCGAATATGATTACAGCAGTTTCGTTCGCACTCTCTTCAACGATGAAGCTCGCCTCGATGTGGTGTATTCTGGGAAATTCACAGCCGCGGAACCCTTCCGACTCCAATGCCTCCCCCAGCCTGTTGATACTCTGTACTGGTACGGGTGCGGGGATGAGGACAACAACACGCGGCGAGCCAATCTCACCCTGAGAGCGCGAGGCGAATGGCAAAAGGTTACTCTTCAGCTTGAAGCTCTCCATGATGGCACGATAACCATACTGATGAGAGGACCCGATGCAGGACCTGATGCGCGTAATGAGTATGACGAACCCTTCGATGTGTTGACCGACTGGCGAAACTTAAAAATTAACGGTAAGGAAATCTTTACCGAGTCCAAGATTTTCTCCTATGTAGGGGATGTCAATCCATCTAATCCGGTCGAAAAGAAGGTAGTTCCTTGGTATGACCGCATTCTTATGTACGACGAGCCCGGGAATTGCACCTATGAGGGAGATTACGCCCAATCTTTTTCCGTCAAGAAAAATGATCGCCTTGTCATTGAAGTTGAGTTCCGCCGTCATCGTGTTTCCCTCCGCGACTTCACCTGGTTGAAATCCGGGAAAATCCGTTACGTTGTTGCGGGAAATCTCCTCTTTTTCTTCCTGCTTTATCGGTTGCTCCGTCGCCTTGAAAAGAGGCAACGTCGTCTTCAACCCTGCGACGTGATATTCACGGTGGTGTTCTTCTTCCTTCTCTTCTTCCCGATGACACATATCACCAATGCAGTTAGATCAGTGCGAGAGGATAGAGTATTGCGTACCAAACCCGAACTAAAGGAGATTTTGGAAAGATATTCCAACTATGGGAGAAGATATGAAGATTGGTTGAATGATCATTTTTCCGGACGGGCTGCTTTGGTTCAGCTACATGATACTGTCCGAAATACTCTGTCCGGTATTATTCGTACGGGAAGCGCCGTTTACTTCAAAAAAGTTAGTTGGATGTTTGAAACACCCTTTGTAACCGATATGGATAGCACACGAGAAGTTCGCAACGCTATCGTACAAAATTTAGTCCAACTAAATGATTTCTGCCAAGAAAATAACATTAAATTATACGTGCTTGAAGTTCCTTCAAAAAATCGAGTTTACAAGGAAATCATTAGGGGACAGTATGGCTATGACGAAGCTAAATTGGATGAGGCCTCATATACATTGGAATCCATGCGAAACCAAATAAGGAAGCATGGAATCCCTTATATCTATCCGTACGAGGCACTGTGTCATGCTTCGAAACAGGAGCTTGTATTTTTCAAATGTACGCATCATTGGACGGATTGGGGGACCTATATTGGATACCGTGCATTAATGGAAGAAGTACGGCGAAACTTCCCGGATATCCCTATCGTTTCTCTCAACGACTATCATCAAACACGAAATCGTCGCGTCCGCGATGAATGGTCGAGGAATTACAACACTGGGACTCTTCGCTTGTTTTTTAATTTTGAAGAGGCCTCCGGCAAATTGCCTTTTTATAATTATTACGACCACAAGGATGCAGACAAAGTAGAACTCAAAGTGGGGAAACGAAAAAAGAAGTTCCTTTATCCGGCAGGAAAACATAAAGTGATGTTGCTGGGCGAATCCTTTAGTGAAAATTTTCTCCAATTTCTACCTTACTCAGCATACCAAACTGAATTCATCAGACTGAACTCCGGTTGGGTGAAATGGACTGATGTGTATAAAATTATGAAATTATACAAGAAAGACATTTTAGCCTACAAACCGGATATCCTCATTCTTTCTTTTGCCTCGGGACGTTTGTCACAACTTCGCGACCTCTTTCTCACCCAATAGGCCATGTTATTTTCATCCTCAACATTTTTGTTCCTGTTCTTACCGATCGTCTGTGCCTTGTACCTTTTGATGCGGAAGGAATTTCGGGACCACGTTCTGCTGCTGGCAAGTATCTTTTTCTATGCATGGGGAGAGCCGCGTTACGTGCTGGTGATGCTTCTTATTATCGTCATCAACTACATCGGCGCGATCCTCATTTCAAAATATGAAAGGAAAAAGATTTGGCTTCTCCTCACCATTCTGGGTAACCTGAGCTTCCTGTTCTACTTCAAGTATTGCAACTTCTTTATCGAGAACATCAATGAACTCTTCGGCGGGCATATCCGTCTCATCAAGGCTATCATGCCCATTGGCATTTCCTTCTATACCTTCCAGGCCATCAGCTACGTGGTGGATGTTTATCGGGAGGAGGTCGAGCCTCAGAAAAACATCTACAAGCTTGCGCTCTATATCTCCCTCTTCCCGCAGTTGGTGGCGGGCCCTATCGTCAAGTATCACGATGTAGCCGACCAACTTGAGCACCGCACAGTGGACTTCGAGAAGGTGACGTACGGTGTGAAACGCTTCATCGTGGGTCTCGCCAAGAAGGTTCTCATCGCTAACACCTTGGGAGCTGTGGCCGACAAAGTTTTCTCTCAACCGATCGAGCAGCTGGACTGCGTGACTACCTGGCTGGGCGCGATCTGCTACACCTTCCAGATCTACTACGACTTCAGCGGGTACTCCGACATGGCGATCGGATTGGGCTTCATCTTCGGGTTCAAGTTCCTGGAAAACTTCAATTACCCGTACATCTCGCGCAGTATTACGGAGTACTGGCGACGCTGGCACATATCGCTGGGAAGCTGGTTCAGAGACTATATGTTCATGCCGATCATGTTCCTGCCCCTCGCGCGCAACACGGTCATTTCGCGGAGCTACAGGTGGGTGATGAAAAAAGTCGGCAACAAAACAGCCAATGCGCTCATGACGTTCGTTGCTCTCCTGATCGTCTGGTTTTCGACCGGATTCTGGCACGGGGCGGGATGGACCTTTATCGTGTGGGGTCTCTACAACGGCTTCTTTATCTTTGTTGAGACCCTGACCGGATGGAACCGGGACCGAAAGAGCATCGGAGGCAAGGCGTTGCAGCATTTTTATGCGATGCTTGTGATCATTCTGGGGCTGGTCATTTTTAGGTCGGACACCATGCAGTATGCTTGGCATTACCTTTTGACCATGTTCGGTGCAGAGAGCGGGGAGACCATTTACCGTCTCATCTACTACGTGGACCGGGTCGAGATCATTGTTCTTGTCCTGGCCATTGCTTGTTCGATGCCGCTGTGCCGCAAGATGCTGGAGGTAGAGGGGAGGAGCCAGCTGCGGATAGCGGCGGTGAACCTCTGGTTGCTGGCACTCTTCATCTTGTCGGCTGCTTCCATCGCCGCATCCACCTACAACCCCTTCATCTACTTCAGATTCTGACAGTACGTATGAATAACCGGGGAGTCATCCCCAATCATTATTATTAACCAAATCAACTACAAAAAATATGAAGACGGCTCAAATAAAAAAGGGAAAAGATTCCAAAACTTCTCCCGGAAATACGAAGAATCAAAAACTGATTTTTCTCAGTTGGAGCAAAGGCGATAAGGCATTAGCTGAGAAAATCAAAGAATTCTTGGAGGATACGCTTAAGGTTGGATGTTTCATGTCGGATTTAGATATCATTCGTCAGGGGACTGAATGGGAAAGAACAATCAGGAATAATCTCAAGAAAGCCAATTATGGTATTATTTTGCTGTCTAGTAACGCGACAAAATCCCCATGGGTATTGTATGAAGCAGGTGCACTGGATGCTAAAACAAATTTTAAAGGATTAACCGTGCTGTCAAACGGTGTGAGACCTACGCAAGCCCCCAAACCGCTTAGAAGCAAACAGATGGCAAAATTAAACAAAATGGATGATTTGCTCGGACTCACAACAAATATACTCAGAGTATTAAAAATCAACAGACAAAAATCGAGAATAGAAACAAAAGTGAAAGAATTTGTCAAATCGCTGAAGAAAAAACCGATGAAACGTAAGTCAGGATGCACTAAAACCAAAAAAGTAAACTGAAAAACACGAGGAGCCATTTTCGCTTACACTTTCCACCTATAATCCGTTCATCTATTTCAGATTCTAACCGTACGTGTAACCACCCGGGGACGCCCTCAATCATCACCACAAACCTCATCACTAAACCAACCACATAACCACCGTTGTGAACAAAGAAAAGATACAGCAAATCATCATGGATGTCCTTCGGGATTACTGTGAACAGAACGGGATCGACGCACCGGAACTGACGGTTAATACACCCTTGCTCGGCAGCAAGAGTGTGCTGGATTCTCTGGGGCTGGTCAGTGTCATCATCGACATTGAAACGGCATGCAATGAGCAGGGTGCGGAAGTTTCCCTGGCGTCGGAGAGCGCTATGTCCGCGCGCATCAGTCCATTCCGTTCCATTGGCTCGCTCTGCAACTATATAGCTGACCAAATAGGCATCACGGAGTGATATGAGCCGGGTAATCATCATCACAGGAACGCGTAAGGGGATAGGGAATTACCTGACGCAATGCTACCTTGAAGAGGGAGACATTGTGTATGGCTGCAGCCGCCGCGCCTGTGACATTTCCCACCCCAATTACCACCACACCTGCCTCAATGTGGCGGATGAGGAAGCCGTCGTCGCCTGGGTGCGCGAGGTCCACAAGGAGCAGAGGTGCATCGATGTGCTCATCAACAACGCAGGGATCGCCTCGATGAACCATGTGCTGCTCACCCCCGGCTCAACGGCGCAGAAGGTGATGGGGACCAATTTCCTCGGGACCTTCCTCATGAGCCGGGAGGTGGCGAAGTACATGATGCGCCGCAAGCAGGGGCGTATCGTCAATTACTCCACCGTGGCCGTGCCGCTCAACCTGCAGGGCGAGCTTGTATATTCCGCCTCCAAGGCCGCCATTGAGCAGCTCACCCGCGTGCTGGCAGGGGAGATCGGGCAGTCGGGGGTGACCGTCAACGCCGTGGGGCCCACGCCCATCGACACGGACCTCATCAAAAACGTCCCCGCCGAGAAGATCCAGGCGCTCATCGACCGGCAGAGCATCAAGCGCTTCGGAAAGTACGAGGACGTGAAGAACATCATCGATTTCTACCTGCGCCCGGAGAGCGATTTCATCACGGGGCAAATCATCTATCTGGGAGGTATCAACTGATATGGAAAACGCACGTTTAATCTTCCCCGCCGGAGAGTACAACTACGCCCGGCTCCATGAGCAGACTGCCGCGTACAGGGAGCGGCTGAAGGAGCAGGCCGTGCCCGGAACCGTGGTGGCGCTAGTATCGGACTACACCTTTGAAGCCATCGCCCTGTTCTTTGCGCTCCACGAACTTAAGGCGATCGTCGTGCCCATCACCACCCGCGTGGAGGAGGAGATCGAAGGCCGGTTACAGACGGCGCGGTGCGAGGTGCGGATCGATATTGAGGAGGGGGAACTCGCCATGCAGAGCCTGACTCCATCCGCCGAGCGGTTTGAACTTGTGGAGCAGCTCAAGGAACGCGGACATTCCGGGCTGATCCTCTTTAGCAGCGGGTCAACGGGGGCGCCCAAGGCGATGATCCACGACCTGGACCATCTGGTGGACTCCTACAAGGGGAAACGCGGGAAGAAGCTGGTGTTCCTGATCTTCCTCATGTTCGACCACATCGGCGGCCTCAACACGCTGCTCAACTGCCTCGCCATGGGAGTGACCATGGTGTACCCGGCGGACCGTAATCCTGAACACGTGGCGCAGCTCATCGAGCGGCACAGGGTCAATGTATTGCCCGCTTCGCCGACCTTCCTCAACCTCATGCTCATCAGCGGCGTCGCCGAGAGGTACGACCTCAGCTCGCTGCGGATGATCACGTACGGCACGGAGCCGATGCCGGATAGCCTGCTGGTGAAATTGAAAGAAGGGTTCCCGCGTGTGAAGTTCCTGCAGACGTTCGGCACAAGCGAGACGGGTATCGCGCAGACCACGAGTAAAGCCAACTTCATCAAGATCGACGACCCCGGAACGGAGTACAAGGTGGTGGACGGGGAATTGTGGCTACGCAGCAAGACGCAGATCATGGGGTATTTGAATGCGTCTATGGAGCGCTTCACGGACGATGGGTGGTTTAGGACGGGGGATCTCGTGGAGATGGGGGAGGACGGCTACATCCGCATCATCGGGCGCAACAAGGAGATGATTAACGTGGGTGGGGAGAAGGTGCTGCCCTCCGAGGTGGAGTCTGTCCTTTACCAAATGCCGGGCGTGCTGGATTGCACCGTGTATGCGGAGAAAAACCACATCACGGGGCAGATGGTGGCGGCAAAAATGCTCTTCAATGAGCCGCTCACCGCCATGGAGGCGAAGCGAAGGGTGGTTGACTTCTGCAAGACCCGCCTCGCCCGCTACAAGATCCCCGCCAAGGTGGTCGTGCTGAAGGAGGGCGAGCATTCGGAGGGGGTGAAGAAGAAGAGGATTGCCGATGGACCTGCTTTGTGAACTGAGGGGGTGGGACATCAAATCCTCTCCTCTGGGTTGTTGATCTGCTGCATTTAATTTCGCGATCCAGTATACCTGTCTTTGTTTGATACTGCTCCTGACAAAACTTCTTCCCCAAGGAAAAAGTAACTCTATTCTTAATTACTTGCTCATTTTAAGTGACATATATTTGATATTAACCTCTCATTTTTGAGGCATCAAGCTTTCGGAGAATTCTCTTCCCCCAATTTTGACTCCCCTTCGGTGACTTTGTTTTTGAGGCAATGCGGTATATTTGCCGAAAAAGAAGGATTAAAATATTCGCAAAATGAGGAACAGATCATCTGCAAAACATGGATTAAAAATATCACAAAACAAGGATTAAATGTTGCAATATCTCTGAAATAAGTATAAAGTGAAATCTGAAAGGGTGAGTAAAAATATGCCAAAGAAAACCTACAGGCCAAGAGTGTCCGATGCATTGCTTCAAGAGATGCTGGAAAGCAGCGGAGCTGTACTCATAGAAGGCGCAAAATGGTGTGGGAAAACGACATCGGCAGAGCAAATTGCCAACACTGTGATCAAATTGGATGATCCTGCCAGGCAGGAGCAGAATCTTCTCATGGCAAG
>CANQSY010000069.1 GCA_947626635.1 uncultured Akkermansia sp. | reverse complement strand
TTTCCGCAACTGCGTTTATTCTACCGCAGTCCCCTTCATTTTAACACCCCTAATTAACCGTTTACGATTTACGATTTCGGGGAATTCGCGCGCCGGTGGCGCGGGGGAGCGGAGCCAATGCGGAGCGGAATTTCGGGAGCAAGAGTGCGTTGATAGGAGGAAAGGGGCGGGGCAAACGCGAGGCGTTTGCCTATTTACGATTTACGATTTTGCCACCTCTAAAAACTACCAAGGTGAAAAACGAGAGAAAAAAAAGTTGAGGGGAAAGGAGTCAAAAAAGAAAAAAATGGGAGGATTTTGAGGGGAAAACATGGGAAAAATGTTCGAGAGGATACGCACCATCGTTTGCCCGCTATCTAAAAAACGAGTTTTTAGAGGTGCCAGATTTGGAAATAATGCGCGCTGCGCGCGGGGGAGCGGGGAGAAATGCGAGAGGGAGCAAAAAAATGCTTCTTGTGTCATAAAAATTGAACAAGAGGGGAATCATGGATGTCTTCACCTTATCGGTCTCCCGGCGGACGGTGAAGGAGAGAGCGCCGTCCGCCACAAAAGGGAGCCCGAGTTTCATAGGTAGTAAGTTGGAACGCACGCAGGAGAAATCCTGCGTGCGTTTTTTCCTGCTTGACCAAGGGGGCAAAAACCGATAAGGTGAAGCAATATGAAACGCAGAGATTTTTTGAAATTGGGATTCGGGGTCGGGGCCGCCTTTTCGTTGGAAACACTCAGCGGCTTGTTCCCCACCGCCTACGGTGCAGAAGAAACGGCCGCGACGGCGGTCGGTGGCGTCCCGTCGCTCGTGGCTGTACGGGGAGGAGACCGCGTAGCTATGCTGGATGCCGCATTGGAGGCGCTCGGAGGCATCTCGTCGTTTGTCAAACAGGGACAAACGGTCGTCATCAAGCCCAACTGCGGTTGGGACAAGTCTCCTCAAACAAGCGCTAACACACACCCGTCGCTCGTGGGGCACATGGTAGAACTCTGCCGCGGGGCCGGAGCATCCAAGGTAGTCGTCTTTGACCACTCGTGCGACGACTGGCAACGAGCCTACCGCACGAGCGGCATACAGGCCGCCGTGGAAGCAGCGGGAGGAGAAATGGTGAGCGGGGCCGATGAAGCCCTGTACCGTGACCACGACAATCCTGCCGCACGCAACCTCAAACACGCCAAGGTTCACTCCGCCATTCTGGACTCCGACGTTTACATCAACATGCCCGTCCTCAAGCACCACAGCGGCGCACGCATGACGGCCTGCATGAAGAATGCCATGGGACTTGTCTGGGATCGCGGCTTTTTCCACAGCCACGACCTGCACCAGTGCATTGCCGACAGCGTCCTGCTGCGCAAGCCGGATCTCAACGTGCTGGATGCCTTCGCTCCCATGCTGCGCAACGGTCCCAAGGGCATTGATGAAAATGACCTCATCAACACGCATGCCCTGCTGGTCGGCACCGATATCGTCGCCGTGGATGCGGCGGCCTCCAAATTGCTGGGGAATGCCGACGGCGAAGTGCGCCACATCGACCTCGCCGCCGCCATGGGGCTCGGTCAAAAGGACCTCACCAAGGTCAATATCCGCCGTATTTCACTGGCATGAGAACCCTGCTCCGTCCCTTGCGCATCTGCATCGCGGTTGCGGTGCTGCTTCTGTTTGCGGCAGGCTTCATCAACCTGCACAACAATGAACCCTCCGCCTGGGAACACGTTGTGGAGCGCGTGCAATTCGTTCCCTCCCTGCTCGGCTCATGGAGCGGACTCGCCTGCGCTCTGGGCATTCTCATCGCGCTCGTTGTGATCACGCTTCTCTTCGGACGCGTGTACTGCTCCTTTCTCTGTCCGCTCGGAATTGCGCAGGACATCGTCTTTCGTCTGCGCAGAGCCGTGGATCGCGCGTTGGGACGAAAACCGTCGGCTACCATGCTACGGTACGCGCACCCGGTTCCCCTGCTGCGATACATCGTGCTGGGTCTCACGATATCGGGAGCTTTGTTCTTCGGGGCGGCTGTTCTCGCATGGGTGGATCCCTACAGCATCTGCGCCCGTTTCTTCGCCGGTGTGGTCAACCCGCTTGTCGCTCAAATCGCCGAGGCCGTCCCCGGCTCATCCGGAGCCGCCCCGACATGGGGACGCTACGGATGGCTGCTCGTCATCATCGTGCCCATGTTTCTGCTGCCGCTCGTGCTCGCCTGGTGGCGCGGACGTATCTACTGCAACACGCTCTGTCCTGTCGGCGCCCTGCTCGGACTGTTCTCCCGCCGCGCCCTCCTGCGCATTGCCATGGACCCGACGGCGTGCGTACGCTGCGCCGCGTGTGTGCGTGCGTGCAAAGCCCAGTGCATTGATCTGAAGAACTACAGGGTGGACGCTTCACGCTGCGTGAATTGCTATGATTGCGTATCCGCGTGTGATCACGGTCTGCGTCCCCGTCTTATCAACCCCTTCCGTCCCTCCTCTTCCGTCCCCACCAAGCCGAGTGCAAAAACTCCTCACGACGCGCCGGATCCGTCGCGCCGCGCCTTCTTAGGCATCATGGCCGTCACGGGCACGACGGCCGTACTCTCCTCCTGCTCCGGACGGAACGACAAAACACCTGCATCCGGGGAAAACACCGCAGCCGCCACCACACCTCCCGGCAGTTTGAACGTGCCGCGTTTTCTGGAACACTGCACCGGATGCGGACTCTGCATCACCGCCTGTCCCACCCGGGTTCTGCAACCTTCCATGCTCCAATTCGGGGTGCGCGGCTTCTTCAAACCGCATCTGGACTTCACGCGTGGCTTCTGCAATTTTGACTGCACGGCCTGCTCCACGGTCTGTCCGGAGGGCGCTATTCTCCCCATCTCCCGAACCGAAAAACAACGCACGCAGATCGCCCTCGCTTCCTTCCACAGCGAACACTGCATTGTCCATTGCAACCAGACTGAATGCGGCGCCTGCACCGAACACTGTCCCACCAAGGCCCTCTCCACCTTCGAGGGTAAAGTTCCCACCTGCAACCCGTCCACGTGCATCGCCTGTAATGTCTGCGTCCAGACCTGTCCCCGGCACGCCATCTCCCTCGTGTCCGACGGTCATGACGGCAAGTATGCACAGATCGACCGCTCCAAGTGCATTGCCTGCGGCAAGTGCGCGCGGGTGTGTCCCTCCGGCGCCATGCAGGTGAAGAGGCTGATGGTGCCGGTACTGGACGAGAAACTCTGTATCGGCTGCGGAGCCTGTTCCTTTGCCTGTCCGGTGCGCCCCACGCGCGCGATGCAGGTCACCCCCCGCGCCTACCACCTCACCGCCGAACGCCTCCGGCAAGCTCCCGCGGTCAACCCTGTGGGCGACGAATTCCCATTCTAGCCCGCGCCGATGGCACGCGAATTTACCACATCGTCAATTGACCTTCGGCACCGCCCTGCCTCCTCCCGCCGCTTTCTAACCAACAACCAGCATTGTTTCCAAAATTCCGCTGCGCTTTCGCTCCGCATCTCCCGCGCGCAAGCGCGCTAAAATCCAAATCGTAATTCGTAATTCGTAATTCTAGCACCTCTAAAAACTCGTTTTTAGATAGCGAGCAATCGATGGTGCGTATCCTCTCGGGCATTTTTCCCACTTTTCCTCCTCAAAATCTTCCCATTTTCCCCTATTTTTCCCTTTTTTGACTCCTTTCTCCTCAACTTTTTTTCTCTCGTTTTTCACCCTGGTAGTTTTTAGAGGTGGCAAATTCGTAAATAGGCAAACGCTCCTCGTTTGCCCCTTGCTAACCGGGGCGGGACGTGATATGGTAGGGACATGAAGATTGCGATACTGGGAGCAGGTGCGCTAGGCTGCTATTACGGGGCACGTCTCGAAGAAGCGGGGAATGAAGTCTGCTACATCATGCGCTCTGCCTGCGAGCAGGTGCAAAAAAACGGACTCCGTATCCACAGCGTTCACGGCGATATCGAGCTGCCGCGGGTGAAAGCCGTGCGCACACCCGAGGAATGCGGGGAGGTTGATCTCGTGGTGGTCGCGTGGAAGACCTGTTGCAACGGGGGCTTTGCACAAGCCCTGCCGCCGCTGGTGGGAGAACGCACGCGCATCGTCACCCTGCAGAATGGCATGGGCAACGCCGAGCGGATCGGCGAGGTTGCGCCGCCGGAGCGCGTATATACCGGACTTTGTTTCGTATGCTGCATGGTCAAGGAACCCGGTGTGATCACGCACCTGGAGGGCGGCGATATACAATTTGCCCCGCTGCTGCCCACGGAGGAGGGATTCCGCGGCGCCCGGGAGTTGGCGGCTCTCTTTGCCGACGCACGCATCAAGACGAGCGCCTTCCTCCATACGGAGCAAATTCTCTGGTGCAAACTGACGTGGAACATCCCCTTCAACGGGCTGTGTCTCGCCCACGGCGGCATCAACGTCGAAGAGCTCTTTCGTATGCCCGACGAGGTCCGGCGCGCGCGCGGCATCATCGAGGAAGTCTGCCTGACGGCGAACATGCGCGGCTACCCGCTGGAGCCGGATATCGTCGATTACCAAATGCGGCGCACGGCGGTTATGGGACCCTTTACTCCCAGCAGCGCCGTCGATTACAACCTGGGACGTCCCGTAGAATACGATGCCATCTGGGGAGTTCCCCTGGAGCGGGCGCGAGCCGTCCATGCCCCCATCCCGCTTTGGGAGCAGCTCTGTCGCGATATCCGCACCCGCCTCGGCATGCCCGATTGATCCCTGCCTATGCTCAACCACCGATTCATCATGACCGGCCTGCGCTATGCAGTAGGAGTGCTCCTTCTCGCTCTCGGTGGGGCGTGTGTCCTTCATTTTCTCGGCAGACCTGTCCAGGAGGCGGAGAAAAAAGCGGGGCTGTCGTGCGGGGGCGTCCTACTCACCCATCATGGCGGAGATGCGCTTGCGGAGAACCTCGCTTTCTTCGTGCTGGGCGGTCTGCGAAGTCTCGCCGCCGAAATCATGGTCCTCGATGCAACCACGGCATGGATTGAGCGCGACTGGGCACGCGTTGAGCGTCGATGGGATGCCGCAACGACGCTCAATCCTCGCCGCCCCAATTATTGGATCAGCGCTGCGCGCGACATGGCCGTCAATGCAGCCGCTCACGCCGCTAACGACCCCTCCCTCACGCAACGTGAGAGCGTGCTGCGTTCCCGCAACTTTTTCCGGCGCGGTGAAAGATTCCTCACTGATGGGGTGATGCATCACCCCGACTCCGCCCTCATCCGCATGAGCCAAGGCGACATGTATGCGGATCTCAACCGCTTCCCCAACTTCGGCAAGGCCGTGGATGCCTACAGGGAAGCCGTACGACTCGGAGCCGCCCCTCTTTACCGCCGCCAGGAATTCTACAATCTCTGTCGCATCCGCGGACGCGAGCAGGAGGCATGGGAACTCGGACGCGCCCTCTACGACTCCCCTTCCCAGCGTCTTCCCTCCCTGCTCTGTCTCCTCTTTGTTCTCCAGCATCAGGTTGACGTACCGGCAGAGCAACGACTCACCGTGGAGCAACTCTTCGGCTCACCCGAAAAAGCCCGCCGTGAGCTCTCGCTCTTTGAGCACAACACCCTCCGATTCCCCGTTTACGGTATCAAGGAATACCTCCGAAAGCAGCAGTCGTAGCTCAGGCGCGCGGGTGGGCGCTGCGATAGACCTCCTTCATGCGCGTTTTGGTGACGTGCGTGTAGATTTGAGTGGTGGAGAGGGAGGCATGACCGAGGAGCTCCTGGACGGCTCGCAGGTCCGCACCGGCGTCGAGCAAGTGCGTGGCAAAGGTGTGGCGCAGCTTGTGCGGGGAAATGTGGATCGGAATGTCCGAGCAACGCAGGTACTTCTCGAGCATGAGCTGAATGCTGCGTCCGGTAAGTCGACGTCCCAGGCGACTGATGAACATGGGAGAGACGCCGGAGATGCCGGCCATCTCACGGTATGTGCGCACCGCTTCGCGCGCGTAGTCCCCCACCGGGATGAGCCGAACCTTGCGTCCCTTGCCGACAACGCGTATGCACTCATCCCCCTCCTGCAGGGCATTGGCATTGAGACTCACCAACTCACTCAAACGCATCCCGCAGGAATAAAAAAGCTCGAGAATGGCGGCGTCCCGATACGGCAGCCAGGGCGGACTTTTCTTGTCTGCCGGGAGACGGAAAGGCATGCTCAGCAGCTCCTCCATCTGCTTGATGTTGAGATGCACCGGCAGCGGGTGACGCGCCTTGGGCAGCGCTATGTCCGCCAAAGGGCTCACCGGTACTTCTCCATAGCGCACGAGGTAATTGTAGAACGAACGAAGGGCGGCAAACCGCAGGCGGATGGTGGAGGACTTGAGCTGATCCTGCATAGCCTGGTAGAGCCAACTGCGAAAACTCTGCGCGCCGCAGGTCTGCCAGGAAACAAAGTCAGCTCCCATCCACTCGCGGAATTGAGCAAGGGTGCGCGCGTAAGAGGACAGGGTCAGCGGGGAGGCATTGCGCTCCGCCTTCATGTACCGCAGGAAGGCATCCACGAGTGCATCCACGCACGGCTGTTCTCCCTGTGGCTGCGAGGGAGAGTCTGTCGTTTTCTTTTTCATTGCACAAGCGCCCAGCAGCGCACCCGACCCGACGCCGCGCGGGTGCTCAGAAGCTCCAACGGGCTGCGGTCAGGAAGGACCATCCGTTGTAGCAATCTTCCCCGCCGGCACGAGCCGTCGTGTACTCGACGCCGAACATGAGCTTCGCAGCGTTCTTATCCTTGGCGGAGAAATACAGATTCGCTCCGAGATAGATGGCGTGGATGCTGTCCACCCAGGAAGGCGAGGTCGTCTGCGTGCAGATATAGCGATCCGACGCCAGCTTGCAGGCGCCGTGTCCGGTCATGCCAGTGTAGCGCAGCACGAGGTCAACATGCGGCGTGAGCGAGAAGATGGGCTGGAGCTCGAGACCTATGTTGTTTGTTCCTTTGCCGGTCTCCTGCTCAAAGGCGGAGACGAGGTTGGACTGGAAGAGGAAGCGATGGCGCTTGTACTCGTAGCCGAGGGAGACGGCATCCTGGAAACCGAGACCGAAGTAGTTGGCGCCGGGCTTATGTTTGCCGTGGTAGGCGTTGTCAAAGTCGTGCATGTACTGCGCGGAGAGTTCGTGGTAGCCGCTTTCCGTGACGTGGAACTTGTGCGCCGCGCCGAGAATGGCAAAGCAGCGATCCTCCCAGCCGAACTCACCCTTAAAGCCGCGTCCGTTGCGGTAATAATCCGTGTTCGTCACGCTCTTGGTGGCGCTGGCGCGATCATTGGCCATGAGTTGCAAATAAATCTTATTCTGCTTGTCGGGGGCGTAGGTAACATCGATACCCCAGTTAGAATCCTGCGCGAATTGGTTGGAGACAAGGGAGCGCTCGATGCAGTAGATTGTCGAGCTCGGCATGGAGTAATCCAGCGTGAAGAGCGACTTGATTTTGCCCACCTGCACGCTGAGCCCCTTCACGGAAGAAAAGTTCTTCTTCACCCAGAGCTCAAAGAGGCTCGTGTAGGTGAAGTTGCGCTTCGTAAAGCCATTGGCGTAGGTCTCGCGCTCCGGCAAGCCGCCCAGACGCACCCACGTACGGAAGGTGAAGTCATGACGGAAATCCGCGGTAACACCCAGCCAGGAGCGACGGAATTCCTGATTCAGGGGGGAAGCTCCTTTTTTGAGGTGCAGCCCGTTGCTGCCGTTGGGCTGTACGGCAGCCATCTGAAATTGCTCGAGCCAGGAGAACTTGACCTTGCGCACCAAGCTGTCCTTGTTCTCATACACCACGAGCGCCTTCTTCACATCGGATACCCAGGCATCCGTCCTCTCCGTGAACGTCGTTCCCAGGGCCTGCGTGCTGACCAGGAGAGAACCTACGGCAAACAAAGCTGTACTTTTCATCGTCAACTATCTATTCGGTGGATCAATTAATGAAGTTTGGAGAGCAGGGTCTTCTGATCAAGGATGCTCATGTAGGGTTGGTACTCAATGCCGGCTTCCATGATGTAGAGCGTGAGCAGCCGCTTCACAACACCGAGCAGCTTCTCCGGTTCCCATGGCTTGTCCACATAGTTGTCCACTTGCCCCTCGTTGATGGCGTTGATGGTGTCGGCATGCGTCGCCTGCCCCGTGAGCAGCATCTTCTTCGTGTGCCGAAAACGCCGGTCGTTCGCTATTTTCGCCAGCAGGTCCGTCCCGGTCTCACCGGGCATAACCTGGTCGGAGATAACGACGGCGACGTGGTTACCTTCGGCGTCGATCTGGTCGAGCAAGCGCATACAATCTGCCGTGCCGGAGGCATCCTCCAAACGCACAAGCGGGGTAAGCGGGCGCAGGTCGCGCAACACGGAATCCAGCACCTCGGGCTGGTCGTCCACACAGATGATGTTAATCGTTTCCATGGATTTGAGTAGTGGGTAGGTTAATAGTGAATGAAGTGAGTTGATGGTTGCTGTGAAGTTCGATGGTGCCGTTGTAGCTGTCCACGAGACGGCGGACGATGGAGAGACCGAGCCCGAGCCCGAAGTCGAGTCCTTTTTTCTTGGTGGTGAAGCTGGGCTGGAATATCTTTTCGCGGAGGTCTTCCGGTATCTCGGGACCGTTGTTGGAGATGGTGACGGCAACGTAGTCGGTGGGGAGCAGCTCCAGTCCCTCGGCGTGCAAGGGCGAGGTCCGGATGGTGATGGTGGGTTCCGGGGTATTGGCGTGCTGCATAGCGTCGCACGCGTTGTTGATGATATTGGTCCAGATCTGGACGAGTTCCGTGGGATCGGCCGTGATGGTCGGCAGCTGCTCGTTCAGCTCGGTACAGACCCGCATCGTCTTCACCTTATTCACGAGGAGGTTCAACGCGTCGCGCACCGACTGATTCACATCCACGCCTCCCTCACGTGAACTCGTGCCGCCGCCGAGCAGCTTCACCGCCCGCACGATGCCGGAAGCGTGTCGCGCCGCCATCTGCAGGTCACGCAGATCATGTCCCAGTTCCCAAAAGCGGTAGTTCTTCCTGAGGTTTTTGACAAATCGGGAGCCCAGCTTGGAGAGGTCCCCCGGCTCCTTCGCGATGTGAGCCAGCACTTTCGCAGCCTCCTGCGGCAGATCCAGCTCCCGCTCAAATTGACGAGCCTTCGCCCGTATATCAGCCGCCGAGACGAAGCTATCGTCCTCGTAGCCGAAACGGAAGAGCTGCGCGTTCTGCGGCTCGTCCTCATGGAGGTAGTCAGAGAGGTTGTTCGCCACGAAATCCGTGCGCCGTGAGATGACGCCGACGGCGTTGTTAAGCTCGTGGGCGATGCCGGCGGAGAGCTGACCGAGGGTGGAGGCCATCTCCGCACGCTGCAGGAGACGAACCGCTTCCTCCTTCTCGGAGACATGGGTGAAGATGCGGCTGTTGCGCGCAGCGAGCTCGTGCACAAGCACAGGAGTAAACTGACGTTCCAGACTGCCGTACTTCTCCGGCTCCACCGCCTGCGTCGTATCGTCGATATACGCCACCTCGGCGTCCTCCAGCGCAACGATGTAGTAGCTGCTGTGGTAGGAACGCGAGAAGAAGGATTGCACGCAGACGTAGGAGCGCGGCTCCGCGCGAAAGACCTCCTGACCGCGCACTTGGGTCTCATCCGGCAAATGACTTCCCTCAAAGTTATCCGTGCGTCGGTAGGCGACAAAGGTGCCTCGGAGCACGAGATAGAGACGGTGGCACTCCTCATCCTGCCGTACCAACACCTCCCCGGCGGGCACCGCGAGGATGCGGTCCGGGTCCGTAAAATAGACCCGGTTCACCCGCTTGAGCGGACGCATGATTTCATCCGGCAGGGAGATCATGAGAGGCAAGTTACATAGCGAAGAACCCGATGCCTTGCAGGAAGTACATCAGTACGAAGGTGATGGCCAGACCGAGCAAGCAGAGGATCGTGCCGGAGATGGCCATCCCTTTCTGCTCCACCAAGCCCGTCGCGTATGCCAGAGCATTCGGCGGGGTGGAGATCGGCAGGGCCATACCCAGCGAGGAGGCAAAGGCTATTGAGCAGAGCAGCCCTATCGCGCCGGCATCGTCCATGCTGCCCGACTGCACCATCGCACCCGCCACGCCGGCGAGGATGGGCATGAGCAGCGAAGCCGTCGCCGTGTGGCTCATGAAGGTCGCCATGAAGAGGCAGATGAATCCCGCGCCGATCATGAGCACCGTCGGATTCCACGTGCCGAACGGAATAGCGTCGATCATGTCCTTCGCCAATCCCGTCTCCTGCAGCGCAACGCCGAGGGCGAAGCCGCCGGCCACCAGCCAGAGCACGTCCCAGCTCATGGCCTTGAGGTCTTCCTTGGTAATCACCTTGGTCGCGGCAAAGACGGCGATGGGGATGATGGCGATCGTGTTGGAATCCAATCCGAGTTTCAAAATGTCACTGAAGCACCACAAACCGATCGTGACGGCGAAGGTGGCGTAAACAACGATGGCCTTCGGGGTCTTGAGGAACGTGCCCCCCACCTCGAGCTTGAGCTCCTTCTGCTGCGTCGGGAACATCTTGACGAGGATGACCCAGCCCACCAACAGCATCACGATGACGAACGGCACACCGAAGAGCATCCACTTGCCGAAGGTGATGGTGAGACCCATGTCCTGCATGGCCTTGAGCGCAATCGCATTCGGCGGCGTGCCGATGGGGGTGCCGATGCCGCCGATGTTCGCCGCGATAGGGATACAGAGAGCAATGGCCGCGCGTCCCCGGTCTTCCGGCGCAAACAGAGCCAGCACCGGGGTCAGGATGGCGAGCATCATGGCGGCGGTCGCCGTGTTGCTCATGAACATGGAGAAGAGCGCCGTCACCACCATGAGCCCCAGCATCACAAACTTCGGGTTCGTGCCAAACGGTTTGAGCAGCACCTTCGCCAGGTTGATGTCCAGACGATACTTCGTTGCCGCCGCGGCGAGGAAAAAGCCCCCGAGGAAGAGGATGATGATGGGGTCAGCGAAGGTAGCCATGGTGCTCTTCTGCTGCATCACGTTGACGAACTTGAGAGAAGAAATGCGCTGAATAATCGCGGTATCGTAAAGGTGGTGGTGCGCCTCGCGCAGTTGCTGCGCCACGGCGGTCTCCCCTTTCTTCTCCGCCTTCTCGCTGAAATCCATGAGCTGGAACCCCAGCGTCATGAGCACCTCGTTCTTGTTCAGGTTGGTCTTTTTCTTGAGTCGTGCATTCACGCTCTCCTGTATCTGCTTCACCTTCTCCGGAGTCACCGCGCCGTTCGGTCCGATCGCATCCTGCACGATGGCATTCACGGCGGATACGTCGTAGCGATCCGGTCTCAGGAATGTGAGGGCTTGATTCGATATACCCAACAAGGCGATGGCAATCACCAAGGTCGATGTCGTCCAAATCGGAATCGGTTCCAAGATCCACATCAACGCCGCAAAGAGGAACAAGGCTACCACCCGCGCCTGTACATAGTTGATGGGTACCCCAAGGGTCTCAAACGGTATAAAAAGCATGCTCAAACTGATGACGAGCGCGATGACAATCTTGAGGCAATTCTTCTGGGTAGTACTCATGACGTAGGTAGCTGTTCGTTGGGTTGGCGAAAAATTCCGAGAGAACCACCTGTTATCGCGTAGGCATCCAGGCAACCCTCCCTCACTTTCTCGCAGGTCTAGGGTACTACATTTTTTCAAAAATTGCAAGTACGATGCGCATCCCTCACCACATCTG
>CANQSY010000068.1 GCA_947626635.1 uncultured Akkermansia sp. | reverse complement strand
TAGGGCGATTGGACAACGCGCATGCGTTGCCCGCAGGGCGCTGAGGTAGTGGGGTACCGAAGCGTCAAGCAGTTGCGAAGCGGAATTTTCGAAATAATGATGCGTTGATAAGAGGAAAGCATACGGAGTTACGCTATGCCGTCCTGCAGGCTTTGTCCAATCCCACTCCGTGCCCTCGTGGGCTTTACCGTCTTTGCTGACCTCGTTCATCCATAGAAACGCATAGGAGAGGTCAACCGCACGGCACTCGAATGCGCGAACCGGGGGTCACCAGAAAAAGATGAGAAGCATCACAGCCGCGACGATGAATTTGGCGCCCATGCCGACGAAGGTTCCGAGGAGAGCGCCGATGCCCGAACGGGTCGAGGCGTCGAAGCTTCGGCGCGCGAGGAGGAATTCGCCGATGAAGGCGCCGAGGAAGGGACCGAGAAAGAGACCGATGGGGAAGAAGAACATACCGACCAGCATACCGAGGGCGCTGCACCAGAAGGCGGCACGACTGCAACCGAAACGTTTCGCCCCCATAAGCGCAAAAATCGAATCCGTGAAGCTGCCGAGCACAGCGAGGGCCGCCTGCAACGTCCATTGTCCCCAGCCGGGCCAAGCCGAAGCCCCCCACGCCCATAGAACCATGCCCAGAACGATGAAAGCATGCCCGGGATAGGGCAGCACACAGCCGAGGATGCCGACCATGAAGCAGAGAACAGCCGCGGTGTAGAGGAGAGCGGTCGTGACGGAGTCCCACTCAGGCAGGAAGCCCAGCCAATCCGGCAGGGTAAAGGCGAGGGAGAGGGATGAGGAAAGAGCGCAGGTAACGAGTGTGTTCATGAATTTTGGAAAGCGGCGCGTTTTCGTTCCGTGGCGTCGATAATGCGCTTGCGGAGACGGATAAAGTGTGGTGTGGCTTCAACGAGTTCATCCGGTTCAATATATTCGAGGGCGCGCTCCAGGGAGAAGACGCGCGGAGGCGTGAGCTGGATGGATTCGTTTTTTGTGGCGGAACGATGGTTCGTCAGGTGTTTTTCGCGCGTGGGGTTCACGGGGATATCCACCGGCTTGGCGGTCTCGCCGACGATCATCCCCTCGTAGACCTCATCGCCCGGCGCGACAAAAAGAGTGCCGCGTTCTTCCATCGCCTCGAGAGAATAGGGACGCGCTATGCCGCCTTCCAAGGAGACGAGGGTGCCTCCACGGCGGGTAACGATATCGCCGGCATAGGGAGCGTACTCCTTGAAGAGGTGGGAAAAGATGCCGCGACCGCTGGTGAGGTTCACGAGCTCGAACTCAAAGCCGATGAGGCCGCGCGTGGGAATGGTGGCGGAGATGAAGGTGCGTCCGGCTCCCTTGCTCTCCATGCACTCCAGGACGCCACGGCGATTCCCGAGAATGCGCACAACGCCGTTGGCGCACTCATCCGGCACCTCGATGTAGAGCGTCTCAAACGGTTCATGCTTCTTCCCGTCCACCTCGCGCATGATCACTTGCGGACGGGATACGAGCACCTCGTAATCCTCACGTCTCATCTGCTCCACGAGGATGGCAACCTGCATGGTGCCGCGGGCGGAGACGCGGAAGACGCCGGCGAGCTCCGTATCCTCCACCTTGATGGAGATGTTGGTGCGCATCTCGCGCATGAGGCGGTCGCGGATGACGCGACTCGTGACATTCTTGCCGTCGCGACCGCCGAGGGGTCCATCGTTGATGCTGAAATCCATCTGCACCGTCGGGGGCTCGATGTGGACGAAGGGGAGAGGCGTATCCTCGGCGTCCTGCACGAGAGTTTGACCGATATCGGCATCCTCAAAGCCGGAGAGCCCGATAATGTTGCCGGCCTCGCCAACGGCGGAGTCATTGGTCTGCAGGCCGCTGTATTCAAACAGTCGGGTAACCTTGGCCTGCACCTGAGAGCCATCCTGACGGAGAAGGAAGAGGGTGTCCCCTTTGCGCACGGAGCCGGAAGAAACGCGCCCGACCGCGACGCGTCCGACGTAGTCATCCCAGTCAATGTTGGAGATGAGCATCTTGAAGGAGCCGGTCGGGTCCGCATTTTTCGGCGGGGGGATGCGGTTCACGATGGCAAAGAGCAAGGGCGAGCAATCCACGGGGGGCTCGTTCTCCAGGCTGCTCATGAAGTAGCCGTCCTTGGCTGAGCCATAGAGGAAGGGCGCGTCAAACTGCTCCTCCGTGGCATCCAGCTCCATCAACAGCTCCAGCACCTGGTCATGCACCTTCGCGGGGTCGGCGTGCGGACGGTCGATCTTGTTGATGACGACAATGGGCTGCAGACCCTCCTCAAGCGCCTTACGAAGAACGAATCGCGTCTGGGCCTGGGGACCCTCGTAGGCGTCCACGACGAGGATGACGCCATCCACCATTTTCATGACGCGCTCGACCTCGGCGCCGAAGTCGGCATGTCCGGGTGTATCGACGATATTGATGGTATAGCCGTTCCACCGGATTGAGGTATTTTTGGCTTTAATGGTGATGCCTTTTTCTCGTTCCAGGTCCATGGAATCCATGGCGCGGTCCTGCACTTCCTGGTTAGCGCGGTAGGTGCCACCGGCGCGCAGCAGCTGATCGACGAGGGTCGTTTTGCCGTGGTCGACGTGCGCAATGATGGCGAGGTTGCGATACTTGCAGGCTGATTCCTTCCTGCCGCTCATACTGGGTCCTTCGTTCTCCATAACTTCGTTGATTTGTTCATGTCTTATTTGAATATCACCTGCACCGGGAAGCGCTGTCCATCCCACTGCACGGCCATCACGCGATCGGTCCCATCAGGACAAATGACGGAGGTCGATTGGTTATCCTCGTGATTGAGGCCTCGCAGGGAGACGTGCAGGAGCTTGTCGCCGCAGTAGGCCTCAAAAGCGACGGCATTCTGCCACTCGGTGGCGGGTATTTCCACGAGGCCCTCGGAGATCTTGAACGAGGCGGACGATGGGACGACGGCGGCGCGGTTCTTGAAGATATCGACCGAATTGCCGGAGATGTAAAAGATAACGGAGGAATCGGGGCGGGGGTAGCGCGAGGCGTAGCGGATGGCATCGAGGCACATTTCCTGGGTGATGGTGATGTACTCCGAGATATAATCATTGGAAATGCGGTCCATGGGGGCGAGCATGCCGAGTTTGACGAAGAACTCGCTGAGGTCGAGCTGTGCGGCATCGCACGCCCTCTTCATGAAGAGCACCTCGATCTCGCCGTTTGTGCGCTCGGAATCATCTGTGACTCGGGCGGTGTGGAACATGCGCGGGTAAAAATCCTTCTTGCCACGGGCGACGGCGAGGTAGAGTTGCAGCTGCCACAGCGGAATCAGGGTTTCCTGCACGGCCATTGACTTTTCGACGAGGTCGCCGTCCTGGGTGGTGTTGGGATAACCGTACCAAAACCAGGTGCGGCGTTTGACGAGGGCCGCGTTGATGTAATTATCGTAGCAGCCGCCACGCATACGGACGTTGAGGGCGTTGTTCATCTCTCCGTGCTCGAGACGCAAGGTGGAGGGATTGAGGTTGTACGCGCACCAGACCGAAAAAATATTGTTGGTCACCTCCGTGAGGCCGGACCAGCACATTGCCGGCTTGGTCTGGTTCACGTGTCCGAACTCGTGCGCGACGCCCCAGGAGGTTTTACGGAGGTCATCGGGGTTGGTGATCAGCGGGGTGACCCGATAAGTGAAGGCGGCGCCGATGCCATCCGCATGCATGTAGCCGCTCCAGACGGAACGTCCCATGATGTGATTGCCGGCGTGCGTACCGTCCAGATTCCAGCCGAGGATATCATCCTGCTCCATGCGCATCACCTCATCATAGAGGGCAAGCAGCTCCTTGCCACGGGAGGGACAGCCCTTGCGCAGGCCCTCCCCATCAAAGAGGAGGTGCACGCGCTCTCCCACAAGCTCCATCATACCGCACTTTGCGCCGCGGAGCAGCTTCTCCCATACGGCATCCGAATCCGCCGGGGTCATGATGCCGTTAATCTGTCCGCCCCGGATTTTCACCTGCACCTTGGGAGCCGTGGCGAGTTCTTCCCGCGTGTCGACACGATAGTCAATGTACGCCAGCCCGCTCTTTTGGATAGTGATGGAATTCGACCCTTCACGAAGGGGGTACTCGGAATGAATGGGGTCGCCCTCAAACTCGTGAACGATCAGCGTCACGGGGCGTCCCTCGGTGCCGGATACCTCAATGTCGGCGGTGTCGCCGGCGCGGAAGTAGATGCCTGTCGCGTTCTCAAAGGCGGAGTAGGCTCCCGTTTTGGTGATCCTCTGGAAGGCGGCTCGCGACAGGTAGGCAGAGAACGTGCGGTTGCGGTAGGTGACCTCCGGATCGCCGTCGTTGAGACCGGAGTAGCTCGTGCGCTGCGGCACGGGAGAGGCATCGCGCGGCGGCTCCTGGGCGGCCGGCAGTTGGCACAACCCCACGGCGACACAGACAGTCGCCATCATTCCGTTGATTGCTTTCATTGTCGTATCACTGAAGAAGTTGAAGAATTTGCCCCCGGGCGTAATCGGCAGCGGACTTGCCTTGACCATCGCGCGCCGTCTTGTCCGCCCCCGCTTTCAGAAGCATGCTGACAATCTGCTCGTCCCCTCCCTTCACCGCTAAGATAAGCAGAGGCTCCTTGGCATATAATGTGTCATTCGGGTCCAAGCCCGCCTCGATGAAGGCCTGCAGGATATCGGCGTTGTGTCGTTTGATCGCCATGCAAACCGGCTTGGGATTGCCGGCTGAGTTCGGGGTGTCAAATTTTTGCGCCCGGTAGGCGGGAAGCAAAGCCTTGACGGTCTCCAAATGCTTGTTCCAGACGGCCTCATGGATGGGGTACACGCAGGAAGCCGTTCGCATATTGATATCCGCGCCGGCGGCGAGCAAGGCCTTGACGATATCCGTCGCGCCCAACTTGGCGGCTACGACGAGAGCGGACTCCCTGTTGCCCGTGGCGGGTTGAAGATTGGGATCAGCCCCGGCAGCGAGCAAGTCCTGCACAAGCCCCGTATCCCCTCCCTTCACCGCCTCGATGAGCAAGGTGCTTCCACCATCCTCCGACAAGGCATTCGGGCTGATGCCCTGCTGCCGGACCCCCCTGCGCACGGCATCCGCATCGCCGTCCGAAACACACTGAATCAGTTTCAGCTGCTCCTTTCGCGCCTCAATGCCCTGTCGGCACGCCTGCTCCATGGCGCAATCTTTCGCGAGCTCCAAGGGTATCTTGCCTTCTTTATTCTTTGCGAGAGGATCCGCTCCTCGCTGCAACAAATGGATCACCATATCCACCTTGCCGGCAGATGCCGCAACATGCATGGGCGTGTTGCCCACTTCATCGCGCTCGTTGACGCTGCTCCCCTCGGCCAAACGCTTGTCGAGCACGGTCTCGTCCCCCGCCCTCGCGGCCTCGAAAACGGAATAGACGCCATCCAAACGGCTGAGCAAAGGAAGCAGGCGCTTCACATTTTCCTCGGCGGCGGAATCCGCCTGTTTTTCATCAGCCTGTCCTCTGTCCGCCGCACCCGCACCACAGGCCGCCACCCCCGCGATCACAATGAACAAAAATTGTTTCATCCTCATCATCTTGTCTCCTGCATTCTACACCTGGCCCCCCCTCGATGAAAAGCGAAAAAATTTTCTCTTCATTTTGCGGAGCGGCAGGAAAAGGTGAATGGACGGAGAGGACGCACATCCGTCCCAAGAAAAAACACCCTCAATAAAAGGTTAACGGCGCATCATGTAGCTTGTCCAATCCGCCTCCGGTCCCTCGGCGGCTTTGTAAATCGAAAATCGTAAATAGGCGTAGCCCAGTGCCCCGCCGCTTTCCTTTCATCACCGCCCCCTCGTTCTCGAAAATTCCGCTTTGCATACGCTCCGCTACCCCGCGCGTCAGCGCGCGAATTTCCTGAAATCGTAATTCGTAAATCGAAAATCGTAAATAGGCAAAGCCCACGAGGGCCCGGAGTGGGATTGGACAACGCGCAAGCGTTGCCCGCAGGGCGTTGAGGTAGTGCGGTACCGAAGCGTCAACGGAACGCCGCCCAGCCGCTTTCCTCATAACATCCCGCCATGATTGATCCCACCACCGATGCCCTTGCATCGCATATCCCGCGCCTTTGGCGCGCTAGCATCCCAAATCGTAATTCGTATGTCGTAAATCGTAAATAGGCGCCGAAGGCGCCCCCGCCCTGCGAGCAACGCTTGCCTCAAGCTCGCCTCACGAGCTTTCGATTTCCCGGATTGCAGAGGCTTGATGGAAATAGCTTGCCAGGGACTCCACGATATGCTAGCATGGTGGCATGAAACGAACAGCTTTCCTCCACAAGAACCAAGGGTTCACACTTTTGGAACTCATCGTTGTGATAGCCATCCTCGCCACGCTGATGGGAATATCTTACCCCGCCATCATCGGGGTGCAGGAAAATGCGCGCATCTCGGCCTCCTCCAAGACATGTATGGACCTGGTCTCCGGGGTCATTTCCTTTAAGCAGGACCACAACGGCATTATGCCCTACTACCCCAAGGAGGCGGAACCGGACGAGGAAGATCAGATCTATCTGAGCACACTGCCGGGAAAAAATGCCGGGATGCTCGCTGTGCTCACCGGCTATGAAGAAGGGGAAGATAAGCTCAACCTCAACGACGAACCGTACATCAAGCCGACAAAGGCCGAGGAGCCGCGCGATGGGCTGTACGGCGATAATGCGGATGAGCTCGCTCTCTATGATCCATGGGGAAAGCCCTACTACCTCGTCCTCTGCGAAGCAAATGACGGCTGCATCGATCCCTTCACGAACAAGCGTTTACGCCGCGAAAACTGCATCGTGTACGGACTGGGTCCGGATGGGGCGGGTATTGCCCCGGCTCATTCCGACGACAGGAAATCGAGAAGGAGCGCAGGCAAAAGGGGCAGGAAAGTGAGCAAGGAGGAGGCAAAGAGGGCGGCGCGAGAAGCCGCAGAGGCTATGCAGGATGCCATTGAAGACAACGTGTATTCATGGAAGAAGGCCGCGAAAAAATGAAAAAATCTTTCATAACGGATGACGTCCGCATCGTCGACACCCGTCCTCTGATACCGCCTGCGATTCTCATTCAGGATTTTCCTTTGGGACATGATGCTGCCCGCGTCGTTTACCACGCGCGCGAAGACTTCCGCCGCATTCTGCAAGGGGAGGACGACCGGCTCGCGGTCATCGTGGGTCCCTGCTCCATTCATGACACGGCAGCGGCCATTGACTACGGGGCCAAGCTGGCGGAGGCGCGCACGTGGTATGGGAAGGATCTGATGCTCATCATGCGCGTGTACTTTGAGAAGCCCCGCACGACGGTAGGTTGGAAAGGACTTATCAACGACCCCTTCATGGATGGCACGTATAACGTGAACAGCGGGCTCCGCATGTCCCGCGGACTTCTGCTGCGCCTGGCTGAGATGGAAGTACCGGCAGCGACGGAATTTCTCGACGTCATCACGCCGCAATACATCAGCGACCTGATTGCCTGGGGAGCCATAGGAGCCCGGACGACGGAGAGTCAGGTGCACCGCGAGTTGGCCAGCGGACTGTCCATGCCCATCGGTTTTAAGAACGGTACCACCGGGAGCATTCAGATTGCGGTGGACGGCATCGTTTCCGCCGCTCATCCGCACTGTTTTCTGTCCGTGACCAAGCAAGGACTCTCCGCTATCGTCTCCACCAAGGGAAACCCGCTCTGCCACATCATCCTGCGCGGCTCGACGCAAGGCACCAACTTCGGCGCGGAGCACGTGGACAAGGCATGGTCCGTTCAGCAAAGGGCGGGGATATCCAATCGCATCATGATTGATTGCTCCCATGGCAATAGTCATAAGAATTGGAAGGAGCAGCTCCCCGTCGCGCAAAATATAGCTTCCCAACTGGCAGCGGGCAATCAGCACATCGGAGCCGTGATGATTGAGAGCAATTTGCTGCCCGGCAACCAGACATGTGACGGGAAGACGCAACTGCAGTACGGCGTGAGCATCACGGATGCCTGCGTGGGTTGGGATGACACGCTCACCATCTTCGACACCTTGGCTGAGGGCGTGCGCAAGAGACGCAAGACTCTTGCCTGATTGGCACTGACTCCCGCCTTTTCCCCCGACGCCGCGTGTGGACACGCGTGGTTCTCCTTGGCTTTCGCGCAAAAAAATCCCGGCGCGACCACCGGGGCAAACGCATGGGGAAATGCGTTTGCCTATTTACGATTTACGATTTCGGGGAATTCGCGCGCCAAAGCGCGTTCCAGCAGAGCGATAGCAGAGCGGAATTTTCAGGGTCAACGGTGATGAGTAACTAGAAAGGTTCATGGTAACGTCATGATTCGTCGGTACCACACTACCTCAACGCCCGTCGGGGCAAAAGCGGTCGCTTTTGGCTAATCGACCTTACGACCGTCGGTCGCTTTCATCGTTTTATTGGGACACGCGTGGTTCTCCTTGACTTTCGCGCAAAAAAAACCCGGCGCGGCTTTGCTCCGCCCCGGGTGTCTGTTTATGTCGTTCCCGACCGTACGTCCCTTCCTGCGGATGATACAAGGGAGAGGCGTCGTTGCAAGAATCGTTCAGGAAAGCGCCGCGATTGCCTTCGCCGCCTTGCTCTTGTAATTGGCAGCGCGATTGGCGTGCACCGTTCCCTTCTTAGCGGCTTTGTCCACCGCAGAGGAGAAGCGATCATACGCAGCCTGAGCTCCCTCCTTATCCTTCTCGGCCACTGCCTGAGCGACTTTCTTGCGGAGGGTACGCACCCGCGACATCGCCGCGCGATTGGCGGCTGTGCGGGTTTCGGTCTGACGAATGCGCTTTTTAGCTGAAAGAGTATGTGCCATGGTAGGTAATAGGGGTAATCCTTCTGGTGGAAGGAAGTTTACGCGAACTTTCCTGTTTGTCAAGCAAATTCATCGCCCGATGGCACGCAAAAATGCGATCAGAGGGAGGGGCGAAGGACAAAGAGCATACGGGTCATGGCGCAGGCGTGGGTCATAGGCATGTCTTTTTTGGCATGGCGGGCGCCCCACGTATCGCTGTAAATGATGGTCTTTTTTTCGTCGTTGTAGCCGATAATAAGACGCATGTGACCGCCCATGCTCTGAGGGAGACCTTGCTCCGGGTAGAGGCCGAGGATGACGGCCCAGACGACCGGTATTCCGGCGTTGATTTGCTTCTTGATCTCGGTGAAGCTCTTATTCATCATATTGGGCTTACTTTGGACGATATCCAGAATTTCCCGGGAGATGTCGACGTGTTCCCCTTCGTCCTCCGCCTTCATAACCTTTTTAGTAAGTTTTTTCTCGAGCTGCTTCGTGTTGATCCACTCCCAAGAACGAACGGTCATGTGGAAAGAACCGCAGATGCCCTTGAGAGCTTTCTGCATATCCCCCAACGTCGTACCGCGGTCGGAACTCTTGCAGAGGGCAGCCAGCGCGTGCTGGTCCACACCGTCCATGCCGTAATAGGCGAAGACGCGGGAAACGGTTGCGGGAACGCAGTAGCCTTTTTCCCCTTGATCGACCATGGGGATATGGGTGATCCAGACATCGCCATTGCTCTCGGTTTTGACATTACCCTTGAGTTCCGCTCTTTTGGCGGCGTCTTTGGCTCCGCCTTTCTCAAGATTTTCTTTTTCCGAGGCGATGGTGAGGCGGATGAATTCGGCGACGTATTTTTTCCCGGCACCGGAGGTTGCTGCCTCCATGAGGGCGGCGCAGTGTTCGGTCTGCCACTCCCATGCACGACCCTTCACGCCGGTCTCCTTGCGATTGAGTTTGCGCGGAGTTCCCTCCGTGCCCAACACACTGTTCAATCCATTGACCGTCGATTTGAGCAGGCCCTCAAAGGCTTCTCTTTCCATGCCTCCATCGTCACCTTTGTTGTAAACGGTTGAGCTGACAGAGAGGATGTGCTGTTTGTCCTCGTCCCAATGGATGAGAGCCTCTCTGACCTTCACATCGCCGAAGGTGATATCGCCGGAATCGGCGCGAAAACGCTCCGTTGTCTCGTCCTCCTTTTTAAAGAGACAACTGCCAAGGAGGCCATTGGCCAACTCGAGACGAGTCTGCTTCCATAACGAGCCATCCGCAGCTGCGCGGGCAAGGTCAACGGCCGGTGCAACCGCTCCGCAGGCAAAAAATGAGAGCGCAGCGGAAACGAGAACTCGGCGTACGATGGAGAGGGCGCGAAGTTTCATCCGAGGTTTATCGAGTAAGACCGTCCTGTTTTGCCTGATTCCAGTACGCGTATTCCGAACGGTTAAAATCGACGTACTCCGGTGAGAGATCCGAGGTATATACCGTGTACTCCTCCTTCCCCAAATGGAGGTCAATAACGATATCGAAGGAATCGGCTTGCACGCGCGCGCGCAGGTCGTCGCTCGGTGTATCCGTCTGCATCCCGCCACGGCAGGCCGGAAGTCCCGCAATGTCGATGTCCACCTTCTCTTCCCTCACTCGTTTGCCGGAGTAGCCGACAGCGTGAATGATGCGTCCCCAGTTGGGGTCTCCCCCATTCCATGAGCTCTTGACCAGAGAAGAGTTCGCCACACCTTTCGCCACAAGCCTTGCTTCCGTCCGGGTAGGCGCGCCCTTGACGCGAACGGTGACAAACTTTGTGATGCGCTCGCCATCGCGAACGATGCGCCAAGCCTGTTGCAGCATGACGTGGTGCAGCGCGGCGCGGAACTGCTTCCAGCCGGGGCGACCCGGCGCAAGCTTCACGCCGCTGGCTCCGTTGGCCATGACGAGGCAGGTGTCGTTTGTGCTCATGTCCCCATCGATCGTGATACGATTGAAGGAGTACTCGACCCCCTCGCTGACCAGCGACTGCAGAGCTTCGCGGGAGACGGCGGCATCTGTGCAGATGAGACAGATCATGGTCGCCATGTTCGGACAAATCATGCCCGCCCCCTTACAGCAGGAGCCAATACGCACCTCCTTATCACCCACCTTGAAATGCACAGCTATTTCCTTCTCACAGGTATCGCTCGTGATGATGGCGGAGGCGACGTCGTGTCCTTTCTTCGCCGCCAGGTTCCTGCAGAGCTCCGGCAGGCGCGGCTCAATGCGAACCATGGGCATGGGAAGACCGATCACTCCCGTCGAGCAAACTGCCACCTCTCGGTCCTCCAACCCCAGGGACCGGGCAACGATGCTGCATTCCCGGCGAGCCACAGCCATGCCACCACGCCCGGTACAGGCATTGGCATTGCCGCTGTTGGCTACGATGGCGCGGATGTTGCCCTTCTTCAAATGCTCAGAGCTCACGCGCACGCATGCCGCCTTCACCCGATTTGTTGTAAAAGTTCCCGCGCTGGTGGTCGGCTGTGTGGAATACACAAGCGCTAGGTCGAGACGTGTCGCCGTGGGTTTCTTGATACCGCAACTCAAGGCATTTGCCACGAACCCCCGCGCGTAAGTCACCCCACCGCGCACTTCCTTAAAATCCGGTGCCTGCTTGTTCTTCTGCATACGAACGTAATTTATCACACCGTCCCAGCAAGTCAATGAAGAATTAACAATGACGGCGCCGCAATCGAACTACCGACTCGGAGGCTTGCGCCCCGCCGTCCAACAAGAATTGGGGCCATTCAAAGAATGGCAGGGTGGTGTTTTGGGTGGTGCCGTTCTATCTTCCCCTCACTCCCCTGTTAACAAAGAAACGCTCTTCGTATAATTTTGTGGAATGACTCCACAAAGCAATTCCAAAAAGTCGGCAAAATACCCAGTATTTGAC
>CANQSY010000067.1 GCA_947626635.1 uncultured Akkermansia sp. | reverse complement strand
AAGCTACACGCCTGATGTACACAAAAGAGGGGGCTTAAATAAGCTTCCAATGTGTCGAAAAATGGGCACCAGTTTACTTTGCTATTTTACGTCCCCTGAATGCACCTCTCAAAAAAATAAACACTGTGGTAGGGCAGAGCCTAAAAATATTACCGTACGGGCAGATTTGAGTTGACGAGGGGAGGTAAGTGTGATAATATTCCCGAAAAGGAAGAAAAAAATGAGAATCCGGAAAGCGAGTGAGCTGGGAAAACTGCTGAGAGCGCAGCGCAAGGAACAGGGGCTGACGCAGCTGCAGCTGGCGGCGATGTGCAATGTGGGTCCGCGATTTATCGGTGAGCTGGAACGGGGTAAACCGACGGTTGAGTTGGGGAAGGCATTGTATGTAGCCGACATGCTCGGCGTGCGAATTGGGGCGGAGCGTTAAAATGAGCCATGGGAAGAGAACTGAAAGTCACGGTGTATGGCGAGCCGGCGGGCGTTCTGATGGAAGATGATGCCGGACGGCTGAGCTTTGCGTACAGCGAGGGAGCGAGTCCGCTGTCGGTACGTATGCCGGTGCGGTCGGAGGTGTACGGTCCCGAGTATGCGGAGCCTTTTTTTGAGAATTTGGCGCCGGAGGGCGCAGCACGGCAACAGCTCGCCGAGAAGTTTCATCTCAGTGAAGAGAACGCCTTCTCTCTTCTTGCGAAAATAGGAGGCGATTGTGCGGGGGCTGTTGCTCTCTTCCCCAAGGGCGCAAGACAGTCGCATCGGGGAGGAATCAAGGAGATCCGCAAGGAAGAGCTGAGTCGCATGATTGACCGGTTGCCGGAAAACCCTTTGCTCACGGGATTGCGCGGTGCTCCTCGCTTGTCCTTGGCGGGAGCGCAGAGCAAGTTTGCCGTCATCAAGGACAGTGTCGGACGGTATTTTCGATCAGACGATGAACATCCGACGACGCACATCATCAAAATCGGCAATCAACGTTACCCGGAATTGCTGCAGAACGAGTTTTTTTGTATGAGGTTGGCGAAGGAATTTTTCGACGATGCGGTGGAGGTGCAGCTGAATGCCGTGAACGGACGAAAATTTCTTGAAATTCAGCGATTTGATCGCGTCTATAAAAACGGGAGATTGGAACGGCTCCACCAGGAGGATTTTTGTCAGGTTCTCGGGTTGCTCAGCCGCATGAAGTATCACGCCGACGGCGGACCGGGTGTACGTACCATTTACCGCGCCATCATGGAACATTCCGACAGGAAGGCAGCCGACGTTTTCAAGCTGGTCAAGATGCTCGTGTACAATTATCTCATCGGCAACACGGACGCCCACGCCAAAAATTTCTCCTTCCTGCACACGGATCGGGAAAATGGCGTCGTTCTTTCTCCTGCCTACGATTTGCTCGCGGTCGATATATACCCGGAAAAAACGGTTTCCCATGCGATTGCCATGCCCATCAACGGTAAGGGTAAATTGGCCGCCGTGCGCAGAAAAGATTGGCTCCGGCTCTTCGCCCAGCTGGGGCTGAACCCCGAAGGCACCCTGAAGGCTGCGATCCACACCTTTGACGGTATTTGCGATAAGGCCCGGACGCTTGCCGCACAGCTGCGGGACGACCCTCTCACCGCATCGCCCGTTTACTCCAAGATCATCGACAGGATGCGTCGGCGCAGTGAAGTCCTGTTACGGGATTGCAGGAATAAAAGCAACAGATGACAGAAAGAGTTGAGGTCATGTGAAGGGAGGGGTAGCCCCAACAGTTCACATTGACGTTTGCGCGAGGGTACATCTCCTTCTTTGTCCAGGAGTTGGCGACGTTGCGCTACAGTCCCAACTCATTTGCTTTTTTTGACAGCCAATCAAGCTCAAACTCCCTCTTTCCCACAAGTCGTTCAAGGTTGGCTATGCGCTTATCCTTCTTCTCCATCTCACTTTTGCGCCCCCCGCGGCGGAAGCATTCGCCCAGCACCTCCTTAGCTTGTTTCTTCCAGTCTTTCACCCAATCAGGACTGATGCCATACTCCGAAGCTATCTGAACATGCGTCTTCGCTCCGCTCAGGGCTTCCAATGCCACCTTTTCCTTGAAGTCAGCGCTGTAACGCCCTCTCTTGTGTATGTTTTCGTTTTGCATGTGCGTGTGTTGGTTGAATGATACACACGCCTTTTATGTTGCACAAGCAAAAGGGGGATTAACCCTCTGTCTTAAATTCTGGCACCATTACAATTCCGCCTCGATTGCTCGGCTTGACAAAAGGGGAGGAGATAGGTAGGATGAGAGAGTGGAACGGTTGAACATAGGGACGCTCGTCAGAACCTACCTTCAGGAGCAAATCGAACGAGGGAAAAAGCAACTTGCCTTGGAAGAAGACGTGCGGCCTATCCTGAGGGAATGGATGCTGGCGGCGCGACGGGGAAGTGTGGCGGGTCGCGTGGCGGTACAGCCTCCCATGAAGGAAGGGAGTCAGGAGGTGGGAGAGAAGCGAGCCGCGGCGCAGGGTGAGCCGACCCCGTCCGAGCCGGCGATATCCCTGATCCAAATGCTGCAGGAGGACGACAGGAATGAGGAGCGGGGTACATCGCAGCGGGGAGAGGACGAGGAACCCCGTTCGTTCTTCCGTCCGGGCGGCAAAACACGTGAAGAGCTGTGGGGACAGGCCCAAAAGCTCATTGAGCGTTGGGAGCCGCTGCGTCGACTCGGTACCTTGCGTGAAAAAGTGATCTGGGGCGAGGGCTCGCAGGATGCTGACATCATTTTCGTAGGGGATGCTCCGGGTTATTACGATGAGCGGGAGGGACGACCATTCTGCGGCGAGGCAGGCGCCAAACTGGATGAAATGCTCAAAGCGATGGGGCTGAAGCGTCGTGATGTTTACATCACCTACATGGTTAAATTCCGTCCCAAGATGCCGCGGCAGACGACGAATAATCGTCCGCCGGATCGCGAGGAGATCCGCATGAGCATACCTGTGCTGGAGTTTGAGGTCAAGCACGTGCGTCCCAAGGTCATCGTAGCGTTGGGTGTGATTGCGGCACGCGGCATTTTGCAGCGCGGGGAGCTTCCTCTTTCCGAGTATCAAACCCTGAAGGCAGCAAGCTTTTGCGGGGCGCCGGTGGTTGTCACGCACCACCCGAGCTACCTGCTTCGCACCACCGCCATCAGCGAGCGGCGTAAACTTTGGGAAGAGATGCTGCGCGTCATGGAGTTCGCCCACCTCCCCATCTCTGCCAAACAGCGCGGCTACTTCCTCCCCAAAGCTTGAGCGAACCGGCGCTCACTCGTGGATGACTACGTTCGAGCCTACGGGCAACATCTGGAAGAGCATGGCGCACGGATCGTAAGGCAAACGTATGCAGCCGTGGGAGTCAGGATGCCGCAGCACTTCTCCGACATGGAGACCTACGCCATCCATCGTGAGGCGCATAAAGAACGGCATGGAGGTGCCGTAGATGTTGGAGCGGTGGCGCTCGTCCTTGTTGATAATGCGGAAGAACCCCGTGGGTGTGAGGTGTTGGGGTCCGCGCCCCGTGCAGACCGGGAAATCCATGGCGAGGGTTTGGTCGATGACGAGCATGCCGCGCTGGGAGCTCAGGGAAATGACGACGAGTCGCGGACCCGGGGATTTCATAACGGCCGGGTCGGACCAAACATCGCTTGTGCGACGGTAATCGTCGCGGTTACGGAAGGTGAGGTAATCGGGGCTGAGGTGGACCTGCGGGAGGTAGGAGTTGACGACTTCCTCGAATTTTTTGACGTAGTACTCGGAGATGAAAGCGTAGGAGGTTGGGTGATTGTTCTCCAGCGCGATGATGGCGGCGTTTTTTCTCGCAAAGTTCACGAGGTTGGGTATAGCGCCGTTATCCAGCAGCAGGGCAATGATGCCCGGGTGATCACCGGCGGCGACGAGGTGCATGAGCGGCGTCCATCCGCGTTTATCCCGCGCATTGATCTCGGCTCCTTGTTCGATAAGTTTCCGGATGCGGTTGGCATTCGGGTGTTTTTTGAGAACGGCGTGCATCAGGGCCGTACGCCCCAGGGTATCGCGCGCACGCGGGTTAACCGGTACCTCCGTCACGCCGTTCTCGGCAAAAAAACGGAGGATAGCCGCCCTTTCCGCGGGTTTTTCCTGGGCTATCTCCAGAGCTGTGCGTCCTTGATAGTCTTCAATATCCGTGTCGGCCTGCGCTTGCAGCAGGAGTTCCGCCGTGCTCATGTCCGTGTTTTGATCGTCAGCGGCGCAGAGCATCAGCGGCGTCATGCCCATTTTATCCGGGGCATTCACCGGCGCCCCGGCAGAGATGAGCGCGGAGGCTTTAGCAGGGTTGTGTCCGGCCTCGTGCAGCGGCGTGCGCCCCAATTGGTCGCGCGCGGTGTAGTCCGCCCCGGCAGCGAGCAGTAAGCGGATGACGTCCGGATTATCGGCGATATGGAGGAGGGTGCGGCCGCCTTCTTGGCGCATGTTCGGCTTGGCGCCGAGACGCAGCAGCAGCTCGACGCGCTCAGGGTCGTCGAGGGAGAGGCGCAGAGGTGTGGCGCCGTTGTCATCCATGGCATCGACATTTGCGCCGTTCTGCACGAGCAGGCCGGCTATTTGCGCATCGCGGGTGAGATGGATGGGAGTCTTTCCTTCCTTGTCGCGCGCATCGGGGGAAGCTTTTGCGTTCAGAAGGAGGCGCAGACAATCAACGTTGGAGGTGAGGTGCAGCGCGGTGCGTCCCTGCGCGTCGCGGGCATCGACATTTGCCCCGAGACTCAGCAATTTTTCCGTACGGGCGGGGTGATTCACCGCTTCGTGGAGGGGCGTGGCTCCCTTGGCATCACGGGCGTTGATGTCGGCCCCGGCCTCCACGAGGAGTTGCAAGGCCATCGGATCCGTCATGATGTGCAGCAAGCTGCGCCCGTCGGAATCCTTGCTGCGGGGGTCAGCGCCCGCGCGCAGGAGGGTGCTCAGCCGCTCGGGTGAATGCTCATAACGCTGCAGCAGCAAACGCCCGAAAGATCCGCGGATGTTCACTTCCCTTTCCTTGGCGGCGAGTCGCAGGAAACTCAGGAAATCGGCATCCGAATACTTGGGGTGGACCCATGTGAGATCATCGGGGGAAAAATGAGCGCCGAGCTGCATCCACATGCGGCAGAGCTCCAGAGAATCCTTCCCTCGGTAAAAATGAGAGAGCGTGTAGCGCAGCAGGGGACGCTTCCGGTCGGCATCGGAGATATTCGCGCCGGCGATGAGCAAAGTGCGGACAATGCGCGGATGGGCGGCGTAATGGAGCGGGGTAAGATGGTCGCCCGGTATCGCGGCATTGACATCTGCCCCGGCGGCAAGGAGCATACGCACCAGCATATCATCACCCACGGCGGCGGCAATGCAGAGGGGTGTGCGCGGTTTGCCTTCGCTGCAGACGGAGTGAGGCAGGGCTCCGCATTGCAGGAGCCGCTTCATGAGGTGGGACTCCTGCTCGCCGGGTAGGAAGGAGGGGTAAAGGGGGAGCATGGAGGCGGCGTCCGGCGGTGCGGTCCCGCCTGCGGCGTCCAGGAGTGCGTTGAGGATTTTCTCGTCCGTTTCTTGCGCAGGCTCCATGAGGTCCGGCGAGCTGCGCGGAGTATCCAGGTACACCGAAAGGAAAGCCCGCCAAGCGCGGTGATTCACGGGCACGTGGCGCTCACGCAGCAGGGAAATGATAGCGGGGATGCGGCAGGAGCGGGCATCCCGCTCCCCGACAGCAGCAGGCAGCTCGTGGGACTGTGGTTGCGCGGGGGAGAAGAGCTCGTGGAGCGGGGAGTCTTCCTCGTCGATGTCAGCCGCACCGTCCGACAAAGCCGTGATCGCCGCGAGGTTACGAGCGCGCAGGGCGAGCTGCAGGGGCGTTGTCTGTCCGCTCGGGGAACAGGCATGGGGATCCGCCCCGGCATTCACGAGACTCGCCACCATTTGCTGCACCTCCGGCGAGTCAGACGTCCGCTCGTCGCGCAGCAGCTCATGGAGGATGTTTTCGCCATTGGCGTAGGAGGGAAGGGGACAGCCGGCTTGCAGGAGGGAGAGCACAACCTCCGGGTTGGTGTGTACCGCTTCGTGCAGCCAAGTAAGGGTGTCGGTGCCGGCGGACGAGGGACGCTCCCATGTCTCCGTCGGATCAAGTCCTGCCGAGATTAAAGTTTGCAGGTCGGCGTCCGTGCGCACGGCGCGCATGATGCCGCGCTCGTGAAGCAACTCGGGATGCTCGCTCACCAGATTCCTTGCGGCAGCGTGGTCGCCGCGCAAGAGGGCTGCGGCGAGCAGCTGCGCCGGGGGAGTGGAGGTTGCCGTTGTGGCGGCTCCCAGAGCCATAAGAAGCTGCTGCGTTTCGGCGGCCTCCCCTTTGGTGAGGTCCCACGTCGGTAAGACAGTGCCGGGCTTTATTTCAAGGCCTCGGCGCACGAGCAGAGCGAGGCTTTCCGGCGACAGTTCCGTCGGCTTTCCTTCCGAGGGCAGCAGTTCGTTAAGCTCCTCGGCGCTCATTTTTCCCGCTCGCGCGAGCAGGAGAGAAAGCTTCTCGACCCGTGAAACAGCTTGGGGCAGTATTTTGCGTGCCTCGATTGCGTCCGGGACGGTTGAAAAGCAGCGACTCATTTCTTCCTGCGAGGGTGGACGCGTCTCAGCGGCGGCCAGCCGCAGGAGTTCTCTTGCCGGGAGACAGGAGGTGTACTGGCGCGCAGTTCGTCCTTCCTTGCTCAGCGCATTGACATCTGCCCCCTTTGCGACGAGCCAGGCGATAGCGAGGCGGTGGTTCAGGTAGGCTGCTATCATGAGCGCCGTCTGTCCCTTCTTGTTGGCGGCATTGATATCGCCTCCTGCCTCAATGGCGCGCATCTTGCGGAGGAGCTGGGCATGCAGGCGAACAGTGCGCGCGTCGTCCGCCGTCGGCAGGTGAAAGAGAATCCCTACGCCTGTCGGTTCAACGTTCTTCTCCGTGACTTTCGTCCTGCTGGCGGGTGGGGGGAGAATATTGTCCGCCGCGCCTGTCGGGGAGGAACACAGAAGCAGGATGAGGCAGAAGAGTGCGACACGACCGATGCGACCCGTACTCGATTGGCAATCCGGTCGGGCAAGTGAAAGTATTTGCCCTGCGCCGGTCAAATACTCGCTATCTATGCAACAGGCTAACAAAAATCGGAATAAAAATCGTGGACGAAAAAGAGGACCGGGTTTTATTGGGTGATGCCGCGTTCGGCGAAGATCTTGAGGGTTTGTTCGCGTTTATATTCGATGGCCAGGAAGTGAGCCGTGCGCTTCCATTTGTTCACGGCGGCGGGATTGGTTCCCGCATCGAGGAGGAGCTTCACGCTCTCCGGGTCATCCCGCTCAATCACCATGAGCAGCAGCACACTGCTGCCGTTCTTGTCCAGATGCTTCGCGTCCGCGCCCTTTTCGAGCAGCAGCTTGATCTGTTCGGCATTACGGGCATACATGAGCGGCGTCTTCCCCTCCTTATCCTGGGCATTCACGTCCGCTCCATCGTCGATGAGCTGCTTCACATAATCGATGGGGACATTGCGGGTGGCGAGCGTGCGCATGAGCAGCGTTTGACCGGCGGGGTTCAGGGCGCCTTTGCCGGCGAGAAGGGCGATCGATTGGTCGCGCTTGTACTCTGTGGCGAGCATACGGGCGTTGCGCTTCCATTTGTTCATGGCGAAGGGATCGGCGCCGGCATTGATAAGGAGCTTCACGCTCTCCGGGTCATCCCGTTCAATCACCATGAGCAGCAAAGCATCGCTCTGTTCTTTGTCCTGCTGTCGGGCATTAGCCTTTCTCTCGAGCAGCAGCTTGACCTGTTCGCTGTTGCGGGCGTACATGAGCGGATTCTTGCCCTTCTGATCCTGGGCATTCACGTCCGCTCCATCATCGATGAGCTGTTTGACGGAATCGAGAGAGGCATTGGGATCGGCGAGCGCGAGCATGAGTTTCGTGCGTCCTTGGTCATCGCGCGCGTTGACCAAGGCGGATTTGGAGGGTTGGACGCCGAAGCGTTCGAGAAGCTTCATCATTTTCTCATGCTTACGCGCCTCGGCGAGCATGTAAGCGCTCTTCTTCTCTTTATTGACAGCATCAATTGAGGCCCCGGCATTGATCAGGAAAAGGGCGGCGTCGGGATTGTCCTTGCTCGCGCAGAGGTCCATGAGCGGTGTGTTGCCGTTGTTGTCTGCGTGCCTCGCATTGGCCCCGGCGGCGAGGAGGAGCTTGACGGACATTGGATCCTTGGCGTAGAAGAGAGCTGATTTACCGTTTTTATCCACCGCGTTGACATCTGCCCCGGCGTCGATCAGCATACGGATTTTTTCAGAGTCATTGGCATGCATGAGCGGGGTGCGACCCGCGTTATCCCTGGCGTTGACATTGGCGCCGTGCTTGAGTAGGAGTGTCGCATCCATGGAGGTCATGAGAGGAGTCATCCCATTTTTGTCCCTGACGTTTGGATCTGCTCCGGCTTCCAGCAGGACGGTGAGCGGTTTTTCTTTCGTCCTACCGCGTTGCTTTATTAGCAAAGAATGAGTGACATCCGCTCCTGCGGCCTTGAAGACGTCGACGAGTTTCTTGTAGTAGGAAATGTCAGGTTCGCGGCTACTGTAATGGGGGCTCTCGAATTGTCCGAGCATCTGGTCGAAGATGTCGTCCGGCAGTTTAGCGCCGGCTTTGAGCATGACTTGCGCGGCGGAGGCGACCATGGGATTCCAGCAATCAAGAGCCAGGGCCGGCCCTTCCCCTCCTTCCTGCCCGGCATTCACGTCCACACCGGCGTCGATGAGCTGCTGAGCGATACGCCCGCCGGCATGCCCAGCCGTCATGAGCGTTGTTTGACCTCTTTTGCTCGTGGCAGTGGGGGAAGCTCCGTGGTCCAGCAGGAGCAGAGCCAATTTCTCGGTGATGTCGAACGGCAAATCGCCGCGGATATCCAGCAGGATATCCTCCGGCACCTTGGCTCCTTTCTCAAGGAGTATTTTCACTGCGGCGAGGAGGGATTGCGCCTCAGGTCGCTCCAACTTGGCTGTTTCGGAAAATCCTCCGATCTGGTTTCCCTTGACGGCATCCTCCAGAGCGGTGTAGGTGCCTTCTTTGTCTTTAGGATCGACTTTTCGTTTGGCGTTGATATTTGCCCCGGCATCGATGAGCATACGCACAATTTCCTCCTGGCGAGTCCTGGGATTTGCCCCGGTGTATTGTTCCCACACGCATAGCAGAGCGTGCAGGGGAGTGGACCCGTCTTTAGCGGGAAGATTCGGATCCGCGCCCTTGGCGAGCATCAATTTGACGAGATCCGCCATGCCGAGTCGACATGCCAAGTACAGAGGCGAGTAGCCGGAATCTCCGCGAGTGTTCACCTTGACGCCCGCGTTGAGCAGTTCTTCCACGAAGGCTTTTCTTTTCGCGGTTATATGGGGGATTCTCAGATCCATGTAATTGAGAGCCACGTGGATGGGGCGGTCAAGATCCTTACGCATGGCGTGCACGGTGAGGTTCTTGGAGATGAGGAAGCGCAGGTAGTCGAGGTCGAGTATGGAAGCCGCAGTGTGCATTTCCGTCGAGTTGTCTTTTTCATCGCGGAGGTTAGGATTGGCTCCGGCTTCGATGAGAGCCTTGCGGATTTCGCCGGATCCCCAGAGGGGCTTGTCCTTGACATCGAGTCCGGCCTTGAGAAACTGCTGTAAGATCGGCAGTGATGTGATTTTGTGCAAGAAGGTGTCATTGTTGAGGAGGGAGGGATCCTTGCGCAAAGCGCGGCGTACACCATGGGCGTCATCGGTGGCGATGGCAAGATCAAGCTGCTGGTCCGGCGGCAACTTGTGGATGTCCGGGATCATTCCCAGACTGAGCGCCTGCAAGAAGTAATCCCTCCCCAGCGCGTACAGGTTATCCGCCGGCATATCTTCCGCTAAATTCAGACCATGCCGCACAGCCAGACTAATTTTCTCTTCTCTTTGACGGCAGTACCAGGAGGATAATTCGCTGTCCATGATGGCCGTCTTTATATCCGCTTTATCTCTGATCATGATCGCCACCGTTATCAAGTCGCCCTCGCGGAAAATCTTCTTAGCTTCTTCTCGAGAGTAGCTCCTCGGGTGTGCCTTTTCCCGTTCCGTGAGCGGTGATTCCATGAAATCGACGATATCAAAAAAATCGTTGTTATAAAAAGACCCGGTTTCTTCGAGGTAGTCGTGAGCCGTCTTGCCTTGCGCATCCTTGAGCTTGTAGTCTGCTCCCTTAGCCATCAACCACAGGATGGCATCTTCTGAGCGCAGTTGACAGGCCAACATGAGCGCAGTCATTCCTTGCTTGTCCGTTTTGTTGATATCGCCTCCCTCCTCGATGGCCCGCAGCAGCGCTGTCAATTGTTCCAGTTGAGTCGCCTTTTTGAGGTCTCCCTCCTCGCGCGCGTACATGATGCTCCTTTGCATCACAAATGGCATCATTACTCGTCCACTTCCTTCCGCCGCTTTCCCTTTTGTCTCCTTCCCGGCAGCGACCCCCAACATGAAAAAGCCCGCAAGACAAAGAATGAAAAAGTACGCGACACACGGAAAAAATGAAAAATTCCGACGGGAGGTCTCGGGACAATCGTGGGGCATGGACGGGAGGAGGAAGAACGTTGAAAATATAGCAGTTATTGAAAGGAGGAGCAAGCACAAAATAACGAGCAGTCGCGGCTAGGGCGAGCCCCGTCCATTGACAGCAAGGGAAGAAGACAAAGAGGAAGCAAGAAGTCAATTCATGAACGCCTCCTTCTCTCTCTTTCCGGTGGATTCAATCGGCCAGCAGGGAGTCCTCCCGACGGTACACGCCTTCCATGGCGATGTAGCGCGTGCGCAGCAGCTCCGCCGAACGGTGCCCCATTTCCAGCTGCAGCTCAGCATAGTTGCGGAAGGTTGCCAAATGGTGCGTGGCAAAGGTGTGACGCAGGACGTCCGACTGCCAAGTCCTAAAGCCGGCTTCCCGATGCAGGCGGGCGCGGAGGTGTCGCCAGTTCGGCGGACAGATCCGCTCGTTCCCGGGACGTCGGTTGCGGTGCAGGATGCGCGCCAGGGGTGGGAAGATGGTGACGTGCCGCGCGCCGCCGGTCTTGCTGTGGTGCGGGGCAATGCAGATGACGCCGTCATCGATCCGCACATCACTCCAGCGCAACCGTTCCACCTCGTTTGGACGCACGCCGGCGTAGAGCATGATGGCGGTCGCGGCGAGGCAAACGCCGCCCTCGAAGGTCTCGGCGGTACTCATCAACTTCGCGATTTCCGCTTTGCTCAGGATGTTGATGCGCTTTTCCTCAAGCCTCTCCGGCTCGACCTTGCGTACCGGGTTCTCCGCGCACCACCCGCGCTTGCAGGCGGTGGTAAACACCCCACTGAGGATGAGTCTTGCCTTGTTTCGTTGCCGTGGCGTGTCGAAGGCCTCTTGGATATAGTCCCTACATTCCTCGGCGGAAATGCTGCGCACACGCCGATTTGCCAGTCCCTTGCACCGTCTCATGAACCGCTTTGTGATGCCACGGAAGTCGCACAGAGTCCGCGCCCGCCGGTCCTTCCTCGCTTCCAGTGCTTCCTCCACCGCCCGGGCGAAGGTTACCGTCTTTTCGCATCGCCGCAGTTCCTCCTCCCCCGCCGCAATGCACGCCATAGCGCGCTTCACGCGACCTCTCCCTGCTTCCAGCGCTCTCTTCGCCACCAACGCCGCTTCCAACACATCCACACCCGTCTGCCGCAGCACCTCCACCGCCGCCAGCTCCGTCTTTCTATCAGTTTTCGTTTTCATATCGGTACGTATTTAGAATCCGTGTGCAAGAAAAAATATGACA
>CANQSY010000066.1 GCA_947626635.1 uncultured Akkermansia sp. | reverse complement strand
GATATCTTGGGCGAACTCCCGCTCCGGCAAGGTGATTCTATCACCTCACGCCCATTTTAACAGATCTTTTAATTAAGACAATGGTGACGACGTTGGAACGGAGAATGGTAATATTGAGCAGGAAGGCTGAGGAGGCGGCGATGAGAAAAGACAGGAAGAACCTCCTCAAGGCCATCGATATGCTCAACAGGATGGATGGGACGTACGGCTTGCAGAAAATTGAGATTGAGATGAGGGCATGGAGAGCGGAAACGGAGAAGGAGAGAAGAGCGCAAGCCGGGCAACTAGCGAAGTCCATGAGGGATGAAATAGCGAGGCTCAATATTCTAATAGAGAGAGCTATCGAACGGCAAAAATTGGATGCAGAGTATCCGCCGCCCACACCGGAGAATACGTGGCATCCGGGGACTAACCCAGGTCCTGCGTCAAGTGTTGACGGAGCCAGCGTGGATTCGTCCACAGAACAACCTTACAACGAAGAGAAAGATTAGACGATCATGGAAAAAATATCAGAGAGGCAGCGTGAGTTTGCGCGGTGCATCGCCTTAGGCAAAAAACAGGTGGAAGCTTACGAGAAGGTCTACGGTTGCGAGGGGAAGAGCCCGGGAGCCATTCGGGCATCTGCGAGTCGTCTCGTGAAGAACAAAGAGATTGCCAAGCTCATCAATGAATACAGAGCCAAAGCGAAGAGATCATCGATTATGCCGTTGGAACGACGGCTTGCTCTGTTATATGAACAGATGGAAGAACTCGAAGAGGATGAAACCATGGGAATGCTCTTTAAAACTATCGACCTGATCAACAGGATGGAAGGGACGTATGAGATGCAAAATCTGAAAGTGAAAAAAGCGCAACTGGAAGCCGAAGAAAAACGAAAGGCTGAAGGCGAGGTTCCCTGTATCCCTCTGAATGAGGGGCTACGTGATGAAATCATCAAGAGATCTGAAATGAAAGCGAGAGCAATAGCCCTTGCACAAGCAAAACATCGAGAGGAAGAGTTGGGGCTTCTCCCAACGACGGCGCAAGGCGAAGGAGCTCCTCATGACCAGGCGCAGAGCCCGCCGGATGAGGGGGTACCGCGACGCAGGGAAGCGGAGAAGAAGGGCAACCGCCGGAAGGATGGTAGGGGGTGATGGAGTGAGCGAGAAAAAGCGATTATGTACATTGGCGCGAACACTCTGTGACTTCTCGTATGGATTCTTTTTTCACTGCTTTTGGGGATGTTATTTCGACGCCCTGTATGATGAAGTAACGCGCTTGGCAAAATTTATCTAAATAAAATCTTGCAGCCACCATAAGAAATTGATACAATGCGTGACGTTATACAACATCTAGTTATGCAAACCGTTGATAATCAATATATAGTAGCGGGGGGGGTAGAACTGGTAAGCCTCTAAGGCAGAATGAGTTAGGCGACGGGTGTGAAGTTTACACGCAGCGCGAGGATATTGAGGGGGAGGTGTCGCACGACAGGGAGGCATTTTGGGGGAAGGTTGAATTTGAAGTTTGTGAAGGTACAGAGAGGGGTTGGTTTTTAATTATACGCTCTGTATCGTTCTTTTTCTCGCATACCAATGCTCCGGGGATTTCCCGAAAGAGCAAGGGTGAGGTGTTTGTCCGACGCCGGCAATGGAGTGGGGTTCCGTTGAATTTTGAGGGTGTCGATTTCAGAATTTGTGCGTGATGAATTGAAAGGAGAAGATAGCAATGAATGATCCATTTGATAAAAAGAATCTTTCCGAAACAGACATTCGCGATAAGTTTATAACACCCGCTATTGTTCGTGCCGGGTGGAATTTATATACCCAAATCCTAGCAGAGTACCCTATCACTAACGGTCGAATTGTTGCTCATGGTAAGACATGCAAACGGAAAAAGCCTCTCAAGGCAGATTACGTGCTTTTTTATAAGCCCAATAAACCCATTGCCATAGTTGAGGCGAAAGACAACGAAGAACCTGTAGGTGGTGGTATGCAGCAAGCTTTGGACTACGCCAGGATGATGGATATACCATTCGTTTTCTCTTCAAACGGCGATGGATTTGTATTTCACAACAAATATATAACACAGGGCGATGCGGAAGTAACTTTGTCTCTGGACGATTTCCCCTCGCCGGAAAAGTTGTGGGAACTGTATCGTCAACAGAATCACATCAACTCTGCTCAGGAGAAAGTCATCGATGAACCGTACTATTCTGACAACCCGAACAAACAGCCGCGTTATTATCAGATAAATGCCATCAATAAAACAGTCGAGGCTATTGCGAAAGGTGAAAACCGCATATTGCTCGTTATGGCGACAGGTACGGGTAAAACATACACGGCATTCCAAATCATCTGGCGCCTATGGAAAGCAGGCATCAAAAAGCGGATTCTGTTTCTTGCCGACCGAACCGCGCTCATTTCGCAAACGTTCACAAACGATTTCGCCCCGTTCCGGGATAAAATGACGTGGGTTACAAAGAGCAATTTTGACACGGCTCATGAGATTTACCTCGCACTCTATCAGGGATTGACCGGAGAGGATGAAGATGCAAACAGTTTATTCAAGCAGTTTACCCCTAACTTCTTTGATCTGGTTGTGGTTGATGAGTGCCACAGAGGCAGCGCCAAAGAGGATAGCCAATGGCGAGCGGTTCTGGAGTATTTTTCATCCGCAACACAAATCGGATTGACTGCCACCCCGAAGGAAACAAGCGACGTTTCCAGTACTGATTATTTTGGAGAACCTATCTACACGTATTCATTGAAGCAAGGTATTGATGACGGGTTCCTTGCTCCTTACCGCGTGATTCGCATATTTTTTGACAAGGATATTGAAGGCTTTGTCCCCTATGAGGGACAGCTCGATGATAACGAAGAGGTGATCGATAATCGGGTATATGCCACAAAGGATTTCGATAAAAATCTTGTCCTCGAACAGCGAACAAAACTCGTGGCAAAGACGGTATCTGATTATTTGAAGAAACACGACTGTCGTATGGATAAGAGCATTTTCTTCTGTGTGGATCAGGAACACGCCGACAGAATGCGCCAGGCCCTTGTTAATGAAAATCCCGACATGTGCGCGGAGGATGACCGCTATGTCATGCGTATCACAGCCAACGATGAGGCCGGTGTCAGGCAACTCGATAATTTTCGCAATGTAGAAAGTAAGTATCCCGTGCTTGTCACGACATCAAAGCTGTTGTCCACCGGCGTGGACGTCCAAACTGTCAAATACATCATTCTGGACTCAAATATTCGCTCAATGACCGAGTTTAAGCAGATTATCGGGCGAGGCACCCGCGTGCGGGAAGATTTAGAGAAACTCTACTTTACAATCTTTGATTTTCGCGGTGTGACAAGCCTGTTTCATGACCCTGATTTTGATGGACCGATTGAACAAAACGAAGATTACGGACGTAAAACGGATCCGGAACCGGATGCCCCTCCGAGAATAGGACCCCTTCCTGATAAGGAGAGGGTGAGATACGTTTTAGGGAAAACACCTGTTGCGGTTTCCAAAGAACGTGTTCAGTATCTTGATGAAAGCGGAAAACTCATTACAGAAAGCCTGGTTGATTACACAAAGCGCAATGTACTCAGTCAATACGCCTCGCTTAATGAGTTCATCTCCGCATGGAATAGCGCAGAGAAAAAGCAAGTGATCATAGAGGAGCTTGAAAAACGAGGTGTGTTTTTTGAGGAATTGTGCGAAGAGGTGGGGAAAGACCTTGACCCGTTTGACATGATTCTTCATATCGCTTTTGACAAGCCTCTGTTGACAAGGAAGGAACGCGCTGAGCGTGTCCGGAAACTCAACTATTTCACCAAATACGGAGAAAAGGCTGCAGAGATTCTCGACGAGCTTTTGACAAAATACGCTGATAACGGGCTTGTCGATCTCGAAAATGTCGATGTTTTGAAAGTAGCGCCGCTCACGCAATACGGTGAACAAGTTTACATCGTTAATTCAATCTTCAAGGGTATTGAGCAGTACCGCAAAATTATCAAAGAATTGGAGGCGGCAATATACGCCGCGTAAATAGAAAGGACTGGTTATGGCAATGTCCACATTGATAAAATCGCTGGAAGATATTATGCGCAAAGATGCCGGTCTGAATGGCGACGCGCAGTATATCGAGCAAATCACCTGGCTTTTGTTCCTGAAAGCCTTTGATGCCAAGGAAATGAGCTGGGAATTTCACTCCGACTACCACGGCGTGATTCCGAAGGGGTTACGTTGGCGTGACTGGGCGGCGGATAAAGAAGGCATCACCGGTGATTCCCTGATAAATTTTGTAAACAAGCTATTCGAAGATCTCAAAAAACTTGATGCTTCTGATGGAGACTTACGTAAATTCGTGGTGCGCGGGGTCTTTGAGGACATCAATAACTACATGAAGTCCGGCGTCTATCTCCGCCAGCTTATCAATCGCATCAATGATCAAGTTGATTTTATCGATGCGCGACAAAAGCATACCTTTAATGAATTATACGAAGGAATGCTCAAAGATCTGCAAAGCGCCAAGAACGCGGGTGAATTTTATACGCCTCGCCCCGTTACGAACTTCGTTGTGGAAATGGTTGATCCCAAGCTTGGAGAATCTGTGTTAGATCCAGCCTGTGGCACGGGGGGCTTCCTCACCAGCACCATCGCGCATTTGGGTAGCGTGACCTCAACGGAGGAGCTGAAGACCCTACAAACAACAATCTTCGGATGGGAGAAAAAGCCGTTGCCGTACCTGTTGGCAATGACGAACCTGATCCTGCACGACATTGAAGTGCCGCAGATCCGCCACCAGAACTCCCTTGCCCGCCCCCTTTCCGATTACTCAGCAAAGGATCGTGTGGATGTGATTGTCACAAATCCTCCCTTCGGGGGTGCAGAGGACGCGGCTATCAAACAGAACTTTTCGCTAGAGTTTCAAACCTCCGAAACCGCCGATCTGTTTTTAGCGCTCATTATGCAGCTCCTGAAAGATCGTGGGCGTTGCGGCATTGTCCTTCCCGATGGATTCATGTTTGGGACAGAGCCGGACAGCAAGGTAAAAAAGGCACTGAAGGAAAAATTGCTGAAAGAATACGGTCTTCACACCATCATTCGCTTGCCCCAAGTATTCAAACCTTATGCCAGCGTGAACACCAATCTGCTATTTTTCCAAAAAGGTGTTGCTTCCGGCGGCGTGTGGTTCTACAGGTTGGATTACCCGGAGGGCGTCAAGAGCTTCACCAAAACAAGACCCATGCAGGACAAGCATTTTGACCCTGTTCGCGCATGGTGGAAAAACAAGCAGCCCATCGTCATCGATGGTTTCGATAAGGCGCGTTTTTATACGACAGAGGAATTGCAAGCTCTCAACTATAATTTTGATAAATGCTGTCCTTTCCCACGAAAGGAAGAGGAAATCTTGGAGCCGTGGGAGCTGATCCAGCAATATGAAAGCGAGCGTGCTTCTTTGAATGCGGAAATTGATCAGGTATTGGCAGAGATTACAGCACTACTGGAGGAAACGAAGTCATGACCCCACAGGAGTTAAAAAAAAGCATCTTACAGTTAGCCGTTCAGGGCAAGCTCGTCGAACAGCGTCCCGAAGAAGGCACGGCGGCAGAACTCTACCAGCAGATCCGAGCGAATAAGCAGCAACTTATCAAAGCAGGGAAGCTCAAAAAGGAAAAACCTCTACCGGAAATTACCGAAGAAGAAAAAACCTTTGATATTCCGGAAAGTTGGATGTGGGTAAGAGTTGCGGGTATATGGGAAATAATCAATGGAGACAGAGGAAAGAACTATCCTCCAAAATCAAGTTTATCGCGTACTGGTATTCCATTCATTAGCGCGCTCAACCTCAATGGAAATACCGTTGTTAATAATGATGATTTGCTGTGTCTTTCTGAATTACAATACAAACAACTAAACAACGGAAAACTTGTACAAGGGGATGTTGTTGTTTGTATTAGAGGTTCATTGGGAAAGCATGGACGTTACCCTTTTGAAAAGGGAGCTATTGCATCTTCTCTTGTTATACTGCGATTGAATCTGCCATTACATCTTATTGATTCATATTTAATGCATTATCTTGATTCTCCCCTTTTTGGAGCAGAAATTAAAAAACATGACAATGGCTCCGCTCAACCAAATCTTGCGGCAAAAAATCTTGGACAGTTTCTATTTCCTCTTCCCCCTCTTGCCGAGCAAAGGCGCATCGTTGCAAAAATCGAGGAGCTGTTGGGAGCGTGTGAAAAACTGAAACGAGCGATCTTGCGGTAAGAACCTTCGGGGAATAATTGGAAAGAGTATTCTCTTCCCGAAAAACACAAAAATTCCGATCCCTACGCTTGACTTTGGAATAATGAAGAGATAGATTCTGTGCCGTAGTTCGCAAGGGGCGTACATGCTTTTAACCTTGTGGATGCAGACCCTCAGTGATGATACCGCTGTTGGTAGTGATAAAAACCTGGGTTATAGATGGGGCGGGGAGTTCAAACTCCTTGCCCCTTCGTCTTTTGCGGTATGCCCCTTTTGGGCAATGTTGCTTTAACTTCTTGAAAATACATTTCTTGAACAAAGAAGGAGTCGGAATTGACGAATTACGTTGGCTCAGCGCCGCCCCTTCTGCGCTGAGTCCTTCGGGCGACGCTTGCGGGGCGTACACGCGTGTGTGTTTCGGCTTGCATTTTTGGGGAATGCACTATATAGTCTGACACGCAGCCAGGTCAGCGGTCACCGGGAACGGACTTAGATGATCCATGAGAACATGTAAAATCGAGGCACATTCCCGGTGGAATCCTCCCCTAACTCTCAACAATCGGCCAGGGACGATGAACACCAGCGAATCGCAAAAATCCAGAGTCTTCACAGAGCTATGGGTAGAGGAGAATACGTACAGTCCCCTTGGCGGAAATTGCTGTGTTTCCCGGTACCCTGCCCATACGCCGGAGTCTGAATTCTTTTGCCCCTCGTGCCAAGCTGATTTTGAGCAGAAAAGCAAAAACGTCACGTCTTCGCGTCGGCCTCGCGTCAGCGCAGGTGGTTCATGGCATACCCTGCCGGCGCGTGTACGCTCTGCCCGTAATCCTCACCTTGTTTTCAGGATGCGGCAGGGTGCTCGCCTTCTCCATCGCATTTTCATCCTCCCATTTTTCTTCACTCACTCTGTTACAGCACCATGACCTCGACAAACCTTCCACCTCAGTACCCGGACGAACCGAAGATCCCCATCCTGCCGAACCTGCTCACAGCGGGGAATTTGCTCTGTGGCTTTTTCTCCATTCTGACCATTTTCAAGGGGATGCAATATGGGGCCGGGACACCGGAGGCTTTTGAATACTACCGACAAGCCACGTATTTGATCTTTTCCGCCTGCCTATTTGATTTGCTGGATGGTCGAGTGGCGCGTCTGTGCAAGGCAGATGGACCATTCGGACGAGAGTTTGACTCCATAGCCGACGTCGTCTCCTTCGGGATAGCCCCGGCCATGCTCCTTGCGCGGGCGGTCCTTTTCCAGTTGCCCGTACCGTATCTGGGGGATGGGATTGCCGTCCTCTATTTGCTCTGTGCTGCACTTCGTCTGGCGCGTTTTAACTGTATGGCAGCCGCACCGAAGAAACCCAACCAGAGTACGGACTTTGTGGGATTGCCGGTGCCGATGGCGGCGGGAGCCGTCGTGAGCGCTATGTACCTGGTGATTGACATCACAACAAACCGGAACCTCGTGATTGCTCAGCCTTGGCAGTACCTCATGGCGATGACGATGACCGTGGTGGCTCTCCTCATGATGAGCCGCGTCATCTACCCAAGTTTTAAGCACATCACCTTCCGCAAACGAGGCACCATCACGGCCGTGTTGCTAGCTGTCATCGCGGTGGGGTTACTCATCTGCTTCCCGTGGATTGCCCCGGCAATCTTCTTCCTCTGTTACCTCCTCTACGGACTCATCGTGCGTCCCTTCCTCACGCGCAAAATGCGCCGCGCCCTCGAGGTACACGACGAAGAGGATGACGAAGAGGACGAGGATGCTCCGGGCGAAAGCATCTGATCCGTTGTCCCCTCCCCTCGCATCCCTACCCGCTCCTGCACCATGACCAAGCAACGCATCGCATGGATTGACTTCTGCCGCATCTACACGGCCTTCTGCGTCATCGTGCGGCATTGCGACCGCCACTACGGTTTCCCTGCCTACATTGCGGATCTTTTTAACTACCGCAGTCTCATCTTCTTTTTCTTCCTGATGGCGGGGTATTTCACGCATCGCGCGGGCGAGGGACAGTGGATCGACTGGCGGCGCACCAAGCAGCTCCTTGCGCCGTATCTTTTTTGGACACTCCTTTCGATCGTGGCGCTGCAGCCCCTGATGCATTTGGAGGAGCTGACAGCCAGCGAATGGGGATGGCTCACACCGAAGTTGCTGCTCAGCGAGACGGGACTGGCTTCATGGTGCTACTGGGATTTCAGCAATGTACCGCTGTGGTATCTGCGGACGCTCCTTATCTTCGCCTTTGTAAGTCCCCTCCTGCAACGCATCCCGACGAAGGCCCTGCTGGGGCTCATTCTCATCTGCTTTGCCGGAAGCGATGTCCTCTGCCAAGTCGATTGCGAAACCGCCGCCTCGCACCGGACCCAAGGCATCCCCTGGCTGCCTTTCCGGCTGTATGAGAGCGTACTCGCCCTGGGATTCTATGGCGCGGGACTCGTCGTACGGCGATATGCAGATGGGCAGAGACTCACGACGTTTGTAAGCGAGTACGCCTGGGTGCCCCTGGGAGGGGCACTCGTCCTGTTGCCCATCGTTCTCTTCACGGGCTTTTATCCACCGGTGCAGAGCAGCGCATTGGTCCTCCTGGGGGTAGCCACCACGCTGAGCATCGGCGCACTTGTGTACCGATTTCTGCCTCGATTCTGCACATGGGCAGCCCAATGGGGTCCAGCAGCTTTCTTTGTGTACGTGACGCATTTTATTTTGCTGCGATGGCTGCGCGTCATCATCACGGGAACATACGGCGGGGGGTTGAACCCACTGCAAGCCGCCATAGCCCCGTGGGGTATTCTGGCGGTATCACTGAGTCTCTATGTGATACTGTGCCGTGTGTGTCCCAAGTTCATGCAGATTTTTGCTCTATCTCCCGCTCCTCACTCCGCAAGCAGCAATAAATAAACGTTACGATACTCAGCATAAATGCTACGTTACTTATTATGCGAATAGGAGCAACCATCAAAACAGGCGGCAGAATCCACCACCTGCTTCGCCCCACGTCCCTGAGTCGCCGCGCTGTGGCTGTCATCGTCGGAACAACATTCAAAAATGCCCAAAAAGCGGTCAGGATAAGGAAAATTTTCATGAGGTGAGCAGCCTGTTCATGCTCTTCGAAATACCGGGAAAAACCATGATAAATGACAGGGGCAAGTCTGGATTGCACCACCTCTTTTACATTCTCTTTCGATTGATCCTCTGAGATATCATACAAGGCCTCACTAATCTCATCTACATTTTCCTCGTGCGATAAAACATCCTGCCATCCTGTAGTCATCACCGTGAGCACAGGAATCAACAAAACGATCAGGACGAGATGTGTCACCACAATATATGTCCAATAAACGCGCCGGCACTCGCGTCCGCTGCAATCAAAATAATGTCGGATACAATGGAAAAAAGCATTCATGACGGATGCGCTGTATTCATTTCATTTAGGACGGTGGGGCTCGAAAAGTGTACGGCTATTACGTTCACGCGTACGGGCATGTTTCTTTGCCTGATGCTGAAGATATTCCTGCATCCGGAACGGTGTCTCCCCGGGACCGGGAACAACCGGTGAAGATGTTCCATCCGGCAAGATGAGGAAAGCCTGAGTATTATCCCGAAAACAAGCTTCCAGTATTTCCATGGCTCGGCAAGCCAGTTTTTTCTCCTCGATCGGAGTAAGCAGTTCCACCCGCCGGTCAAGATTTCGGCTCATCCAGTCCGCGCTGGCGAAATACACGAGAGGTTCCCCACCGTTGTGGAAGCAGAAGATGCGAGCGTGCTCCAAATAGCGATCCACGATACTCACAATGCGGGTATGAGCCCGTCCGCGTTCCGTCCCCGGCACCCAACAGCAAATGCCTCGAACATTGAGACGAATCTCGACTCCGACCTCCGCTGCTTCCTCCAACGCCCGCATCATTTCTTCGTCATTGAGCGAATTCATCTTAGCCATCACGCCTGCCTCCTCGCCGCGGCGGGCTCGTTCCGTCTCCGCGTGAATCAGCTCCAACAACCTGCCCTTCATCAGCGCCGGAGAGGGCTGCAACTTACGGAAGCGCTTCACTTGCGTAAGACCGGTGACGCAGTTGAAGAACTGCGATGTATCGGCACCGAGGGCCTCGTCGCACGTCAGCAGTGAAATATCGCCGTAAATGCGGGCCGTGTCCTCGTTGTAGTTGCCCGTGCCAAGGTGGCAGTATCGACGCAGCGTTCCGTTCTCACGGCGGACCACGAGCAGCGCTTTGGCATGTGTTTTGTAACCCTTGACACCGTAAATAACCTGCACGCCGGCGCGCTGGAGCTGCTCGGCCTGGGCCAGGTTATGTCCCTCATCAAAGCGGGCCTTGAGTTCCACGAGCACGCTCACCTGCTTGCCCAACTCCGCAGCGCGGCAAAGCGCGGCGACAAAGCGCGAATTCTGTGCCGTACGGTAGAGAACCTGTTTGATGGCGAGCACGTCAGGATCCTCGGCAGCCTCCTCCACAAGTTTCACGACCGGTTCATAACTTTCGAAGGGGGTGTTGATGAGAATATCGCCTTGAGTGATGTTATCGAACATGCTCAGGGCGGGGTCCACACCGGCGGGATAGCAGGGGGTCCAGGGCTCCACCTTGAGAGCGTCATTCCCCGGTTCAGCGGCCATGCGGCCGAAGTCGACGAGGCGCAGGAATCCGGGCACCCGGTAGATTCCGGTTTCGTGCGCGCCTAGCACCTCGGCAATCCTCGCCGCAAACCCCTCCTCCGCATCCTCCGGGATTTCCAAGCGCACGCAATCAGAAAACTTTCGCGCCACCAGGACCTGCCCCATCTCCCAGGCAAAATCTGCTCCCTCCTCTTCCTGCACGGCGATATCTCCATTGCGCGTCACGCGAAACACGGTGCAATTCAACACGCGCTCACCTTCAAAAAGTTGACCGATGCACGTGCTGGCAAGGTCCTCCAGCATCACGTAGCCATCCTGCTCCAGGCACGCGGCGTGTATGCGTCGCGGGAGGCTGTCCGGCAAGGTGACGGCAACGAGACGCGGGACGTCCTCTCCGGGCGTCGCCAGTTCAAGGGCGATGATAAGGCTGAGGTTCGGCAGCACGGGGGGATGCGCTTCCTCGATAGCGAGAGGGGTGAGCAATGGCGCTACCTGTTGCGTGAAAACCAGCTCAAGCGAGCTGCGCTGAGCCTCGTTCAGCTCCGCCATGCAAACAGGAGCAATCCCCGCCTCACGCATGAGCGGTAAAAGCTCATCGTTCATCAGGGCATACTGCTTCTGCACCATAACCTGGGTTCGTGTGCGGATACGCTCCAGTTGCTCTGTCGGGGTCAGTCCCGTGAGATCTCTCTTCCCCTTGCCGCTGCGCTCCATAAGCGTCAGTCCACCCACGCGCACTTGGAAGAACTCATCAAGATTGCTCGCAGAGATCGCCAAGAACTTCAGCCGCTCCAGCAGCGGTAGTTCCTTCCTCATTCCTTGGTCAAGAACACGCTGATTGAATTCCAACCAGGATATTTCACGATTGATGAACATGGCCGAGCTTCCCTTCCGACGGGACCGTCTTCCCATGTTATCACATCGCTTCACCTCCAGTCAAGCCCCCTGCTCACAGCCCAGGGCAAACGCATTTGAAAACTGGATTCATTTTAAGGAAAGAGACAAGAGGTTCATTTATGCTCTAAATCGTTG
>CANQSY010000065.1 GCA_947626635.1 uncultured Akkermansia sp. | reverse complement strand
AAAAAAAAAAAAAAAAAAAAAAAACAGTTAATTTTGTGTAAAAAAAACTCGTTGACGAGTTTCGTATGTTGTGGTTAGATACTAATGCTTACCTGATAACATTGAGCATACTACCATGCCACAACGAACTAAAAAAAGAAGGTCAGATAAGAATCTGACGCGTTATACTCGAGAGAAAACGTCCTTTTTAGGCTGGCGAGTGAGCATCAGCCGAGAAGGATCCATGTTCACGAAGTACCTGCCGGATCGCGCCTATGGCGGAGAAGAAGGTGCCAAGCAGGCAGCGCTGCAACTTCGCGATGAGATATTGGAGGCTTTCACGAAGCGTCCTCCGAAAGAGGTGCTGGAAGAGTACCGTACTCTTTACGCTTCAAGGAAAAAAGCCAAACAGGCAGACGGGGAGTCGCCCCAACAGGCTTGATTCCCCTTCCCTGTCAGCCCTCTTCGCATGCGCCCTCAAAGGGGCGGGGCGCTAGACTGCGTCTATTTACGAATTACGAGTTACGATTTTGGGGAACTCGCGCGCGGAGCACGTTCCAGCGGAGCAATAGCGGAGCGGAATTTTCGGGATCGACGTGAGGCGTAGCTAGAAAGCGGGAGGCGGGGGAGATTAGGCATCCGGCGAGAGGACACTGACCCGCGCACGGGCGGCGGGGGAAGCGAGGAGGAGATGTATCAGCGACTGCATCTCCTCGAGCGAGGCGTTTTGCACCGCCTCGCTGATTCGTTCCGCGTAATCGGCGCCCAAGCCAAGGAGCTCATTGATGGCGGAAGAGGCGGCCATCTTCCCGGGAGACTGCTCAGACAGTCGGGAGGAGGAAAGGACCATGGCTTGAATGCGGGCAAGCTGTGCGGCGCTCATACCCGTGCGGGCTATTTTGCGAAGCACCTGATTGAGCGCGGCGCCGGCACGTTTTAATTGCGCGGGGGAAGTTTCCAGCTCGAAAATGAGCGCTCCGGCGTCCACACCGTGCAGAACGGAGGCAGAGACGTGATACACCAGGCCCTGGCGCTCCCGCAATTCAGCGTAGAGAGGGCCGCTCATGTCGGAACACCAATCGGCGAAAATAAGCAGATGGGGATGAAGCGGATGGAATATCGGGAGAGAGGGGAGAGCCAGCGCCAGAACCGCCTGCTGCACGGGCTGAGGGGTGCGCACGCGGAGCTCACCGGTCTGCATAGGGGGCGTGGCGATTCCCTTGATGGGCCTTCCCTCCGGCAGGACGCCGAAAAAGGATTCCAGCCGCTGCAGGAGAGCATTCGGCTCGAAGTCCCCGACAACGGAGAGCACGGCGTTGCGCGCGCAGAAGAGACGCTTATGCATCCTGACGAGGTCGGCACGCGTCATTGTGGCGAGACTCTCCATGAAACCGGAAGGGGGCAGACCGTACGAGACCGGACCGTAGCAGAGGGAGCGGAGCTCACGCTGCGCGAGAGCGGTCGGGGTGAGCAGCTCCTCCTGCATCTCGATCATTTGGTCCCCCAAGGTTGCTTCCACGACCTCCTCCGGGAAGCTGGGGCGCGCGGCAACCTCTGCCATCAGCGCCAGCAAGGCATCCGCGTCTTCCGTCATGCAGCGCAGATTCAGCACGATGGTATTATTACCGGTGGATGCATTCAGCGTAGCTCCGCGATTCTCCAGTTCCTCGGCAATTTGAGCGATCGAACGCGATGAGGTTCCTTTGGGCATGCACTCGGCAAGGACGGATGAGATTCCGGCTGTGGAGACGTTCTCTACCCGGCAACCGCCGGTGACAGCCAGAGAAGCGTGCAGCAGAGGGACGCTCGTATCCACCCGCAAAACGCAACGCAAACCATTGGATAGGCGGTGAACAACCGGTTTGCTGATGCGCGCGGCATCGGGCTTCGACTTCTTCGTGCGGCGGGAGCCGACGGGATCGATGGTGATCTCCGTGATGGCATCCGGGACGAGGTAGCGGGCGGCGACACGACGCACATCCTCCGAAGTTACTCGAGAGAGGGCCTGCACCCACTCATCGTATGCGCCGGGGTTATGCGAAAGAGTCCAGAAGGAGCAGAGGAGCTCCGCCATGGAGGAAACGGAGAGAGAATCGCGCCAGTGCTGCAGACGGACGCGGCTCAACGAGCGCTGCAAGGCGGAAGTAAAATCTTGTTGGGGAAGGAGTCGCACGTAGTTCAGCAAATCGCGGCGAAGCTTTTCCCGGCGATCGGTATCAACTTCCGCGTCGATGGCAAACGCGTTCTCTCCCTGAGAATGGACGAGTAGCTGCGCGACGATTTCGTAGGCGATATGCGATTCATCATGGAAACGACGAAACAGCCAAGCCGTGCGTCCGGAACCGAGAATCGACGCCAGCAGGGAAAGCGCCGGCATATCCTCGTGGTTCGCGTCCGGCACGCGCCACGCCAGAATGAGCGAACTAGTGGATTGAGCAAACTCACGCCGCACGACGCGATGCCCCCACTGCCTGGGTTCCATCGGTGGCTGCGCTAGGGCGCAATAAGCCGGCGGGACCGAGGAAAGCTCCTCCTCGGCAGCCTGTATCACCTCCTGCGCATCCACATCGCCCACCATGCAGATGAACATATTGCCGGGGACGTAGCGCCGGGCATGATAGCGTACCATGTCGTCGTACGTGAGAGCATCGAAGCGGGAGCGCTCCCCGATGACCGGGAAGCGGCGCGGATGAATGCGGTAAAGCGTCCGGGTGAGGAGCTTGTAGGCAAAATCATCCGGGTCGTCATCGTACATTTCCATCTCCCGGCGAATCACGTCGCGCTCAAGCTCCCACTCATCGCGCGGGAAGGAAGGGCGGAAGGTGAGCTGGAGAAGGATGTGCAGGAAATTGCGCCATTGCTCGGCACAGCCATCAATGTGGAAGATGGTGCTGTCTGTGCCGGTGTAGGCATTCCAGATGCCTCCCCAGTCGGCAACTTTTTCATTAAGCTGCTCGGCGGAGAACTCCGCGGTGCCCTTAAAGACCATGTGTTCCACGAGGTGGGAGACGCCGGTGCCGCTCAACTCCCCTTCCCGGGAGGATCCTGTCTCCACCCCGACGCGGACGGAAACGACACGAGCGCGGCGACTCGGGAGAATCAGGAGCGAAAGACCATTGGCGCAGGTATGAACGATAGGAGTTTGCATAGAGTTACGCCTCGTGAGGGATAAAACACATACCCTGCTGTAGAGAGGGAATAGCTTGCGCTCCTACGAGGCAAGAGCCGAGAGCATAGCCGAAGTCGAGGGCAGCGCCGGGACCGCGTCCCGTGATTAACTTACCGTCCACCTCTGCTTGGGCAGAGGAAAGCTCTGCACCTGCATCCCGCACCGCACGCTGCACCTCCGGATCCGGGTAACACGTCACCCGGCGGCCCTGAAGAATTCCGGCAGCCGCCAGCACCATGGGCGCCGCACAAATAGCAGCCACCCACTTCCCGGCTTCAACCATCTCCCGCACGGCAGACAGCACCTCAGGCGCATCCTTCAGAACCCATGACGCAGGACCGCCGGGTATCAGGATGCCACGCACACCGGAGAGCGAGACCTCGCTGAGCAAGCAGTCCGCCTGCACCACAATGCCGTGGGCACCCGTGACCTGTCGGTTGTTGAGACCGCCCAAGAGAATATTCACGCCGAGTCGACGCAGGATATCCACCGGCGCCGTGAATTCGATTTCCTCGAAGCCATCTGCGAGGACGACAAATATAGGAGTTTCCTCTGTTTTCATGATATTGAGTAGAGCTGGATCATTTTTTAGGAGAAACGTTTGTTGAAGCGGGCTACCTCGCGGCGGGCCTCACGCATCTCGGCGCGGGCCTTGAGATCATAACGTTGGTCGCGGTGGGTCTTGCCTCGTCCGCAACCCAACTCCGCCTTCACCTTCCCGTTCTTCCAGTAGAGGCGCAGAAGGGGGAGGGCGAAACCGCGTTGCGCCTGCCGCAGCTCCATCTTGAGGATTTCCCGTTTATGAGCCAGGAGGCGACGGGGACGGCGCGTCTCGTGCTGGAACCAACTACCGGCGCACTCCCACGGCTGGATATCGCAGCCGTACAAAAAGAGTTGGCCCTTTTCAACCCTCGCGAAGGAATCTGCTACATTAACCTTGCCCGCCCGGATGGACTTCACCTCGGTGCCGCGTAACTCGACACCGCACTCAAATTTTTCGAGGATCTCGTAATCTCTCCCGGCTTTCTTGTTGGAGGCGATGAGCTGAACAGCATTACTGGTCGATCGAGATGGCATAAAAAACGAGAAAAATCTTCCGAGTCCCTCCGCCCCCGGAAGCCAAAGCCATTACCCGAGGAACGACTTAATGGGAGAGGTCACCGGCGGCCTCCGCCAAGGATGAGAAGGAGTCCCGGGCTTCTTCGGCTTCCTCCCCCTCATGCCATGTAAGTTTTCCTTCGATGATCTCCGTGAGAGCTATGTCGCCCGTCCCCATTTCAGGGGTTGTTGGGATAAAGGGATCCGAACCGTGGTTGAGCTGTTGAACGCGTTTGGAAACGATGTTGATGAGCAGCTGATTGTCCCCTACAAGGCGGCTGGCTTTTTCGATAAGTTCAGTTTTCATGATGGAAAGCTCCGGCGGAACGGTCCGGTAGAGAAATGCTAGCACATGACATATCAAATTTCAAGCAAAATCCTTAGCTATGACATGAAACATGGGATGGTGGAAAACGACCAATGGAAAGTCAGAGCCACAGCATGCAACATAAACCGTTGGTTATTTTCAATTTACGATTTAGAATAGAGCGTGCCAAGGGCGCGGGGTTGCAAAGCGGGATTTGCGGTGCAGCGCGGGGTGAGGGAATTCGGAGAAAATTTATAGAGATGAAGGTGAAATTTGGCTTGTCAAGTGAGAATTTTATGCTATCATTCGTCCGTCTTGCGCGGGTATAGCTTAATGGTAAAGTCCCAGCCTTCCAAGCTGGTCATGCGGGTTCGATTCCCGCTACCCGCTTGAATAAGACACGCGGAGGGTCGGTGAGAAGGAACCTCAGGAACTCATGTTTGTCAGCCCAGTGTTCCAACCATGCACAACGAGCGAAAGGTTTTGCTGCTCAGCATAGGCTACGGGCGCGGACATCATTCCGCCGCACGGTCGTTAGCACAGGAGTTGTCGATGCGCGGCTACGGGGTTAAGCTGGAGGACCCGTGTGCGGAGGCTAGGCCGCAACTTTTTCGGCTCACGCAGATGTTCTACCGCGCCTGCGTGCGGCGCATGCCTTGGATTTGGGGCATAGCCTACACGCAGATTGATCAGACGGACTGGTCCATGATGCTGCGTGTACCGGGAATAGGCGGCGCCATGAAGGAACTGCGCAAAAGGCTGCGCGCGGATATGCCCGACCTCATTGTCTGCACCTATCCGCTATACGCATACATGCTGGATCAATTTGCGCGGGAGGGGTGGCTGCGTGCGCCCTATGCCGTGGTGGTGACGGATGCCCTGCAGGTTAACAGCGCGTGGGTGCGCTCCGAAGCGCCGCTCATCTGCATGCCGGATGAGCAGAGCTGCCGGGAGGTACGGCGGCGTTTTTACATCCCCGGCGAGAGGTTGCGGGCCACGGGGTTTCCGGTACGCTCTCAATTTCATCCCGGTATGAAAAGCGCTGTTGTGGGGACCTCGGGCGAGGGACTGCACGTTGTTTACGGGGCGCATGCCTCCGTGCGGCGTGTGCGAGATGATGTGGCGGGCATGCTGAACGAGTTTCCCAAGATGAGGCTCACCCTCCTGGCTGAGGACAGGGAGCAAAAGATCCGCCGGGCGCTGGGGGAGGACCTATCGGAGCGCGTTCAATTTTTTGGTACGGCTGACGAGGACACGAGCGTCGTCATGAATACGGCTCACCTCTACATCGGCAAGGCCGGAGCCTCCACCGTGTTTGAAGCCTACTGCGCCGAGACGCCTGTGCTCGTGAACTATGTGCTGCCCGGACAGGAGGAGGGCAACCTTCAGCTGCTCATGCAGGACGGCGCCGGCACGAGCGTGAGCGGTACGAGTGACCTGCTGCGTACCATGAAACGACTACTGCGCAACAATGGCGAAGGGATCAGGCAGATGCGCGACGCCATGCGGAGGGCGCAACGAGCGGGGGGCGCGGCGGCCACAGCTGACGCCCTCATTGAACGCTTCTTCTCCCCTTCCATTTCCTGAAGCCCCATGTCCCCTTCCCCCACCATCCTGCTCATCGACAACTCCAACACGCGCACAAAATTTACGCTCGCGCACGGCGGGACTCTCTCCCACCCGATCCGCCACCTGCCGACAGACCAACTCACTCTTGAGCACGTGCGACATCTGCTTGCCGATTGGACATACGACAGGACTATCCTATGCTCCGTGGCGACGAAAGATAAGTCCCGTATCCTTCAGGAAGCGGTGAATGGACCGATCGATGAAGTCAGCTCGGCAAGCGCGGGGAGTCTACTGAGGCTTTACGAGCATCCGGAAAAGGTGGGGGCAGATCGCATCGCCAATGCCGCCGCCTTGGCAGCGGAGGGGCTATTCCCTGCCGTGGCGGTTGACCTAGGGACAGCCTGCACCTTTGACATCGTGGGGCTGCACGATGGGCGACCGGCCCTGCTCGGCGGGACAATTGCTCCTGGGCGCGAGCTGCTGGCGCGGGCCCTTGGCGAGCACACAGCTCTCCTGCCGAGCATCCACCTCCCCTTGGCTTCCACGCAGGAACACGAGCCTTCCCCCATTGCACGCGATACCTCAGCGGCTATCCTCGCCGGCGTGCAGCATGGCTACTCCGGCATGCTTCATGCAATCTGGCTCGAAATCGTGCACGCCCTCGGATGTGTCCCCCACGCCGTCATCACAGGCGGAGACTCCTCCATGTGGACCCCTCCGCATGCGACGACATCCTGTGTTGACAAATTACTGACTTTCAAAGGAATGCTTGCCCTGCATGGTGAGGAGGTCCGCGTTTTTTTGGGACGGCATGCAAATTAGGGTTGCTTTTCGACTTCGAATGCGCTAGAATGGGAGCACTTCAAATCAGTCACATCATTACCGATATGTCCGACACTATTGAATCCCAAGTTATCGATGTCATCGTTGATCAGCTCGGCGTTGACCGCGAGAAAGTGACCCCTGATGCCAAGTTCATCGATGACCTCGGCGCAGACTCTCTTGATACAGTTGAACTCGTCATGACCTTCGAGGAAAAGTTTTCCGTGAGTGTCCCTGACGAGGACGCTGAGAAGCTCAAGTCTGTGGCTGATGTCGTAGCTTACATCAAGAAGGCTCACGAGGAGGCCTGATCTTCAGGAATCTTATTCACGAAGCCGGGCGGTTTCCTCCTTAGCGGACGGAACCGCCCGTTTCATCTTCACGGGGCATTACCCACGCACCGGGAGCAAGTCGATATGACACCCTCGAAATTCGAATACGCCATCAAGCATACCCAAGTGCTCTATACGCCCTATCGGCGCATTGAGTCCTTTGGAGAGACGCGGTTCGATTTTCTGCTGGTAAGCGAGTCCATGGACGCGGTGGGGGAATGCCGGATACGCAGTGGTTGGGTGGAGGCAGGAAGACCGCAAATTCTCAAGCCGATGCACATGCGGGAGATCGAGACGGAGGGATTCAGTGCGGAAGCGGCGCGACTCTTCGATTGGATGCGCGAGCAAGGGATCTCCCTGAATGCCCTGATACGGTATGGCTTTCAATTCAGCCGTTCGGAAGTGCATGAAGAATACCTGCACGAGGACATCCGGGAAGTGACGGAGAGGCTTGTGCAAGAAGCGCAGCGGTCCGGGGACGCCATGAAGGCCGTGATTGAAGGAGTGGATGATGCATGGGAAGTATCGTTGCTGTTCTTCATGCTCGAAATGATCCAGAAATCCCATGAAATTAATATCTTTGATTTTAAGCGTCGCGGTCTGCTGTGATGCCGTCGCACAGGGGCAGGACAACTATTCTCTCTGGCCGAGACGTCCCGCCGAGCTGGAGCAGGCCCAACGCCTCATCCGGGAACGGCAGGACGACGAAGCACTCGCCCTGCTCTCTCCGTTCGTTCACAAGCGCGGACTCGCGGGTCACGAATCGCGCCACCTTGTGGGTTCCATCCGCACACCCCGTTACCTCTCGGCGCAGCACCCGCGCATTCGTCGCCATACAGTGCGCCGAGGCGAAAACATCGAAAAAATAGCCAATGCCTACGGCAGTTCCAGCGACCTGCTCATCTTTATCAACGGGATGATCAACCCCTCTAATCTGCGCGCAGGACAACATCTCTACGTGGCGCCGCAGGACCTGCGGGCAGAATTGAACGTGGAGGACCGCGAGATCACGGTTTGGGACGGCAAACAGCTCGTCGCCTGCTATGACGTCACCCCGGAACAACAACTGACGAAGGGTGAAAATGAAGAGACGCAGCTGCGCGAACGCGAGGGAGAGCTCAATGGCGCGCGCATACCTCGCTCCTCCAGCATCTTTGTTTCCAGCAATCGAATCCTGCGTCTGGCAAACGGCATCATCCTCATGAATCCGGGGCAGAGCGCGAGCGGCGGACCGCACGTCCGGATGAACGCGAAGGAACTCAACGAGCTTTCGCTCCTCCTGCGCAATGGGTCCCGATTCTCTATCGTGCGTAAGCCGGACCTCTTTGACCCCTTTGTTACGCAAAGTCCGCCACCGACCGCCACACCTGTCAGGAAAGGCACGACTTCCCGGCGGAGCGGGAGGCGATAAGCCGTTGGGTATTGACGATTTCAGATAATTCGCGCGCAGGTAGCGCGAGGAGGCACAGCGCGGAGTGAGGGAGTTTAGAAGGAAGGTTTTATGGAGACGTCCGGGCGGCGGCTATTTCTTCTTCGCTTTGGATTGGGAGGGGGCGGGAGCCGCGACAGAGAGTCGTGTCCGCACACCGACGTAATTACGCACGGCCTTGAAACCGGGACGATTGATACCGGCGGAACCATCCCAAAAGGAGCACGAACTGCCGCCATCCAAATTGAGAGCAGACGCGACACGGAAATCGCCGAGGGCCTTGGCAGAGGAGAGCCATACAGCTAGCTCATGGAGGGAAAGAGGAGAAGTGATGGCGATGCACCAATGCCCTGCCCCATTGGTGGCGATGAAGGTGCGCATGGCGCGGCGATTTTTTTCAAGACCGGGCACGGGCACTCCCTGCTCCACGAGGAAGGGTCCGCCCTGGATGGCCTCGCGCATGTTCCGCACGGGGACGCTGATGCTGCGGCTGCGCTCCATGCGGATGAATTTGCCCGTATCGTACACGACGCCTGCAACCGTGAAGGAGCCGTAGGCCGGCGGGGAAATCGAAAAGCCCTCGTGGCAGAGGAGTCCGATGGGGGTGCGAGCGGCATCGGCGCCAAAATACCCGCCATTGATGCCTGCAATACAGCGGTGGCGCCGCATGGCGGCTTCCAGCGAACCGTAGCGGGGTTGGCCGCTCCCCTCATCGACGATACAGAGCGCCGTTTCCGAGTCGCGAAAGAAGTGAGCCTCAATGCGCTGCTGGTGTCCGCCGAGCAGACCAAGCAGCGGGTTGCCGGAGGATTTCTCCTCGCGGGTGAAGACACGATACTCCGCCATGCTCATACCGGTAAACAATATGATGAGAGCGATGATCCTGCCTATCATTTCGCCACTCTACCATATTTCATTCATCAAGGCAAGCCCTGGGCGCCGGAGGCGCCTATTTACGATTTACGACATACGATTTACGATTTCGGGAAATTCGCGCGCGGAGCGCGGGGTTGCAAAGCCGCCGAGGGATCGGAGGCGGATTGGACAAAAGCACAGCTTTTGCCCGAAGGGCGCTGAGGTAGTGGGGTACCGAAGCGTCAAAGCCCGTGCAGAGCGGAATTTTCGGGATCGACGTGAGGCGTAGCTAGAAAGCGGGAAGGCGGGGAGGGGCGCCGGAGGCGCCTATTTACGAATTACGATGCGGGAAATTCGCGCGCTGACGCGCGGGGAGCTATGCGGAGAGGAGTTGAGGTTTTTGCGCGGTGTAGATGGCTGCGATGCCACCGCAGAGGGGCAGCGCGACCGGAGTCTGAAAGCCGGTAGTGCGAAGGAGCTCCAGCATTTCCGCACCGCGGGGGAAGCGCTCGATGCTCGCACCGAGGTAGCGATAGGCTTCGCGCTGCGCGGTGATGCAGCCGGCCAACCGGGGCAGGACGCGGTGCAGATAGACGCGATACGGAGCTGCGGCGATGCCATCGGGCATGGCAAAATCCAAGATAAGGACGTGGCCACCGGGGCAGACGAGACGGTGAAACTCGCGGAGGGCAGCCTCATAATCCGGCATGTTACGCAGACCGAATGCCACGGTGACCACCTCAAAGCTCGCATCCGGCAGCGGCAAGTGCATGGCGTCTGCGCAAAGGGTGCGGTTCAGTCCGCGCCGGCGCGCGACCTGCAACATCGGCTCACAAAAATCCACGCCAAGAACCTCTACCTCCGGATTCTCGCGTAAAATTGCGAGGGCGAGGTCCCCGGTACCGGTCGCTACATCCAACAGACGCGCAGGTTTCCATTCCGCTATACATTCCACCGCGCGCGACCGCCAAAGAATATCGGCACCTAACGACAAGACATGATTGGCCACGACGTAGCGCTCAGCTATCGCGCTGAAAATCTCATGGACGAAACCGGGGTCGATCATGGCGGGCGGCTTCAATGAATCACGGCTTCATGTGCTCCATGAGGGCATCGGCGAAAGCGGAGGTGGTGAGCTCTGTCGCTCCGGGCATCATGCAGGCGAGATCAGCCGTCACCTGACCATCCGCAATGGTGCGGCGGATGGACTGACCGAGGATATCGGCCGCTTCCTTCCAGCCAATGTACTCGAGCATCATCTGTGCAGAGAGGAGGAAAGAGCATGGATTCACCTTGTTAAGGCCCGCCAAGGCAGGCGCCGTACCGTGAGTTGCTTCAAAAATAGCGTGGCCGGTGATAGCGTTGATATTGGCCCCCGGGGAGATGCCAATCCCCCCGACCTGCGCCGCCAAAGCATCCGAGCAGTAGTCACCGTTCAGATTGAGCGTGGCAACGACAGAATGCTCCGCCGGATGGAGAAGGATCTCCTGGAGAAACGCGTCGCAGATGCAATCCTTGATGATGATACCATCCGGCAACCGCCGCCAGACTCCGCTGCCTATGCGCTGGGCTCCGAATTCGCGATCCGCCAGCTCGTACGCCCAATCCCGGAAAGCGCCTTCCGTGAACTTCATGATATTGCCCTTGTGCACCAAAGTGACGGACGGGAGGGAATGCTGCTGCGCGTACCGGATGGCGGCGCGGACGAGTCGCTCCGTTCCTTCGCGGGAGACGGGTTTGATGCCGAACCCGGAAGTGAGGGGAAAGCGTATCTTGGCGGCGCGCTCGGGAAATGCGGCGCAAAGCCATTCGCGAAAGGCCGCCGCATCCTCGCTACCGGCAGCGAACTCTATCCCCGCATAAATATCCTCCGTGTTCTCCCGGAAAATGACCATATCCACCTTCTGCGGCTCTTTCACCGGGGTCTGTATTCCTTCAAAATACCGTACCGGTCGCACGCAGCAGTAGAGATCAAGCTCCTGGCGAAGCGCTACATTGAGAGAACGGATGCCGCCGCCGACCGGCGTTGTGAGCGGACCCTTGATGCCCACGAGGTAGTGACGAAATGACTCCAGGGTCTCTTCCGGCAACCACGTACCCAGCAAATCAAAGGCTTTCTGTCCGGCAAAAACCTCTTTCCACATCAGCGCCCGTCGTCCGGCGTAGGCGACGCTCACCGCCAACTCGATTACACGCTGCGAAGCCGCCCATATATCCGGGCCCGAGCCATCGCCGATAATGTGGGGGATTACAGGGTAATCCGGGACCTGTAAGGTACCGTCCTTTCCCATTCTGATCGTATCGTGTGTTGTCATTTTCAGTAAAATATTCGTCCGTCTTCTTTGTCGGTCGGCGTTACGCGCGGTTACTATATCACCTTTCACAACCTATGGCAAGATTCGTTTTCTGCAATGAATAATCAGTGTGGATCGCAAAATTAAATGCGACAGCTTCTTGGCACAAAAAAGGGGTGCCAAGAAGTTCAAAGTATACTATAT
>CANQSY010000064.1 GCA_947626635.1 uncultured Akkermansia sp. | reverse complement strand
ATAGGCGCCCCGAGCGTGAGCAGGGCGAGGTAGCGCGAGGTGAGCTGGTAGGTCTTACCGGTGCCGGCAGAGGCGGCGATGGAACATCCTGTAACAAGTGCAGACATAGTTGTAAAATTGAAGAGTTATCTGAGGGGGGAGAGACCGCAAACGTCGCGCAGATGATCGTCGATAGCGGGGGTGCCGAAGGAGAGGTAATCCGAGATTTCCTCGCCGAAATCTTCACAGGAGTACAGGCAGAGTCCGCGACGGATAAGGTCGATCGCCTGCCTTGCGGTTTCTACTCCGCTTTCAATGTCCTCAGCCGTTAATTCTTTTTTGTTATCTTTGAAGACATTATACTCGACATTTTTGCCGCGCGGAAGGTTGTAATAAGTAAGTTCCGGCAAGGTGTTGGGATTCTCAAGCTGCCTGAGCGCGTACGCATACAGTGGGAGTTGCACTTCTACCCACCGTTTCTTTTCACGATAGACAGGGAAGTCTTTCATCCTCGTGTCAAAAAATTCTTTATTCCGGATGATTGCCAGATGTTTCTTCTGAGGCGTATCGTCATTCGTCTTGTAATCGATGATGCGGTAGATTTTTTTGTCGGGATTGTAATCCACGCGGTCGATGGTCATTTTGAGGTGAGCGAGCGAGCCGTCCGGCAGATCGAGCTCGGTTTCCACCGGCCATTCCAAATGCACCCGGCGCCAGCCTTCGCACAGATCTTTCACGTGGCAGTCAACAAAGAGCTTGAGGCTCTCGCCCATGGTTTCGCGCTGATTCTGCAGGAAAACGGGCAGCGAGTCCTCTCGATCGGCAGCGTAGGCGCCGAATTCCTGCTGGAGGAGTTCCCGCGCATACTCGTTGATTTCACGGTTCAGACTGTTGGGTTCGACCCCCTGCGGGCGCTCCGGGTAACGCTCGACCAGTTGTTTGAGGATACGGTGCAGGATGGTACCGTAGGTGTTCGCCTGGAGTTCACGTGTGCTGTCCTTGTAGGCGTCGGAGGGGGAGATGCCGTGGAGCTTTTTCAGCCAGAAGCGCAGGGGACAGGTCAGGAAATCCTTGATGAGCGAGGGGGAGAAGGATGAGTCTGCTGAAAACGGATTCGGTTTACCCTGGGCAATCAGCTCGATGCTTTCCATGGGGTATTCCTCATCATTCTCTCCCGTCGTCTGAACCGGGACGGGGGAGGAAGCCGTTTGCCGAAGCAGGCGGAATTGCTCATAGACTTTCGGTTCCTTAGCTTCCCCCGGGTCGCTGAAAAGTTTTTGCACGCGCTTGACGAGGTCATCGGCATGATCTTCAGGGAGGCGAAGGAGGAGGGGCGAGGGCGCGATGGGGGTCTCATCCGTTCCCTGGCGGGCGGTGAGAATGCGCACATTGTCCGCCGCTCCCCGGCTCTTCAGGAGGGCGGTGAGCAGGAAGGCGTCCCGCGCGCTGCGGGAATTTTGCGTCGGCAGACCCACGAGCTCCTTGAGCTTCTCCGTGAGGAGGCCCGCATTGCCGCCCGCCTCCGGCACGCAGCCTTCATGCAGCCCCAGCAGGAGAAGTCGCTTCCCGCGCGTGTACGGCAGCTCGATCCAGTCAACGGTCTCCACGGTCGGTTCGTCGTTTTCGTCCGGTTGGTCGGGACGACAAGTGGCGTTTTCGAAACGCTGCTGGAGCATCAGGAGCGTGAGCTCGGGGGTGATGCCGGGTGCGGCGCCCACCTGCGCGGCTTCACGCAGGGCGTCGGAGATGAGAAGCGTGTCGTGAGAAGGCTCGGGACAGGATCCCTCGATGATGTCAGCGAACTTGGTCAGGGCTTCGGGGAGCGTGGAGGGGGCGAGACACTTTTGCGCAAGGTCGCACAACTCCTGGGCGCGGCGGAAGCAGTCCACATTCTTCTTGCGCAGGAGGTCGAGAAACCGTCGGACCGATCCCGGAAGTTTCTCCGAAATCACTTCATCGAGCGTGGCGTCCATTGCTCCCTCGGCGGGGGTGTTGCGGAGAAGGACACTCGTGCGCAGGAGGTCGATGAAGGCAAACATGTATTCCGAGTCGGCAATGTCCAGAGGACTCGTCCCCTTCTTCGAGAGGTGGAGTTGATTGGCTGTTTCGACGTAGTGGAGCAGACGCGCCGGAAGCTGCGCGGCATCCATCGTGGTGAGTTTGCGTCCGGCGCTGAGCTGCAGTCGCCAGCGATTCCCCTCCGCGTGGGCGAATGCCGTGCAGAGGTCGGAAGAGAACGAGGGATCGCACAGCCCGAGCACCACCTCATCCGAAGGACACCCCACGGCTTCTCGGACTGCCCGGGCGCCGAAATCCTGCGCGTCGTCCGCAGGCTTGAGGATGCTCTCTTCCGGGATGTCGATGGGACGCGCCGACCAGTGTTCGGTGACAGGCATGCCCCAGGCGTCGAAATGGGCTCGCTCCTCCTCCGGCGCATTCACCCAGACCTTCACGTGTCCGGGACGCTCCGCCAGCACGTCCTCCAGCGTCTCGCGCAGACGGGCGGTCAATTCCGGCAGGGCTGCGAGGATGATCATGCTCTCCTCTTTCGGTCGCGGCCGCCGGAACTCGGGTTCGCTCGGCGGCGCCAGGCGGTCCACTTCTGCACAGAGCTCGCTGAATTCCTTCCAGCGCTCACTTTCCTCGTCCATGAAAGGCTGATCCGGGGAGGTGTCGCCGGACCTCTGCTCGAGCTTCCGGTAGATGGCTTCCGGCGTCTGAGCTTCCTGTTCCAGGAGGGTGCGTAAGTGTAGCAGTTGATGGGCCGTACCGAGAGCGCGGCGGTCGCTCAGCGTCCCCTCCCGCTCGCCAAGCAAGGTTGTGTGCGACTCGGGCGACAAGCGTTGCAACGCCCTCACCCATGCGATAAGTTGCTCATTCTCCTTGCCTTCCTTCTCCGGCAGAAGACGTCCGGGCTGCACAATGCGCGGCATCAGGATAGGCTCCGCTGCCCGCTCCGCGATGTACTCCCGCAAACGTTTGGCGCCGGGAGCCGTGAGGGTTACAACGGTGGCGCGACGGAACGCATCGGGATTTTCCCTGTTAAGCTCCAGTAAACGGTCTCCTACCAGTTGGACAGCCGGGGCATCCCAGCCTAGGAAAGTTAACTCAGGTTCGTAAGACATGATCGACGTTATGGGGTGGATTGTTATGAAAGTGATTTCCTATTTACAAAAGTTCTGTGATTTTTTTTAAGATAAAGAGGAAGTCGGGGGCATTTGAAGACTCTGGAGGCGAGGATAACCGGAAACGGGGAGACGCATTTTGCGCCGACCAAGTATCAACAAACTACCATCTCGGCGCCGTTTGTCAAGTTTCTTGTTGATGATATCATCGAACGAAGGCAGCGGCCGGTTGCGTACGTTCGGCTTTGGTGATGCCGAGACGGCGCGCCACGCTATCCCACCGGGAAACGACCGATCGCTGATGTTGAAGAATTTGCTCCGACTGGACACGCGAGAGTCCGAATTCTTCGGCAACCGAGAGAACAAGGTCGATGGAACAGAGACTGCTTTCCTCGTCGATGTTGAGTTGGAGGTGGCTTGTATGGTCAATGCTTGGGTTGACATCATACAGAGGCGAGAGTTCCCACCCCAGGGGAGATCGGCGGATAAAGCCATGGTTGCGCAAGTGGTCATTTGTCTTTTCCTGAAATCGTGTGGAGACACCTGCATTTTCAAATGCGGGTGTTGACATGATGCGCCGGGTATGAGAGACTAAGCAACGTGCTGGATATTTGCTTACTGGGGACGGGCGGGACGCTGCCCATGGTGAACAGGTGGCTCACTTCACTGATGGTGCGCTACAAGGGGCATAGCGTGCTGATTGATTGCGGGGAGGGCACGCAAGTGGCGGCGGTGAAAGCGGGGATGAGCTTAAAGCCGATAGACAAAATACTGCTCACGCATCTGCACGCCGACCACGTGAGCGGTCTTCCGGGTCTGCTGCTGAGCATCGGCAACAGCGGGCGCACGGAGGCGGTCTCCATCGTGGGTCCGGTGGGTACGGAGAGGGTGGTGCGCTCTCTGCGCTGCATTGCGCCGAATCTGCCGTTTGACGTGAAGGTATCGGAGCTGGAGACAGAAGAGGAAACCATGTTTTTCATGGAGTGCGATATACACGCCTTTGCTCTGAATCACGGCGTACCGTGCTACGGTTACAGCTTTACCCTGCCGCGAGGCGGAAAATTTGACGCCGAGAAGGCGCGGCAGGAAGGGATCCCCCTCAAGCTGTGGAAGACGTTGCAACGGGGGGAGACCGCGGAACATGAAGGTCGTACCTACACGCCGGACATGGTGCTCGGTCCGCCCCGCAAGGGGATTAAGGTAACGTATTGCACAGATACGCGACCGACGCCGATCATCCCGCGCATGGCGGCTGACTCTGACCTCTTCATCTGCGAGGGGATGTACGGCACGGCGGATATGCCGGCGAGCAGCTGGACCAACCGCCACCTGCTCTTTGAGGAAGCCGCCCAAATGGCAGCGGAGGCGGGCGGAGTAAAGGAGCTCTGGCTGACGCATTACAGCCCGTCCATGCCCAATCCCAAGGCCTACCGGGACGTGGCACGAGCAATTTTCCCGAATGCGTACACGCCGCGGGATGGCTGGACAAAGTCCATCGCCTTTGAAGATGATTGAACAACGCCGTAAGCGTTCCCGTAGGGCTCTGAGCTAATGCGGTAACGAAGCGTTACGGCGTAACATCGGATGCTTCCCTTCTATTACCCCACCATCATTCCAAGAATTTCGCAACGCATCGGCTTTGCCTCCCCGCGCCTAGCGCGCGAGTTACCTGAGAAAGCCCACGAGGGATCGGAATGGGATTAGACAACGCATAAGCGTTGCCCGAAGGGTGAGTAGGCAAAGGGGTGCCTACGAGTCAACGTAAATCGAAAATCGAAAATCGAAAATCGTAATTCGTAATTCGTAATTCGTAATTCGTAATTCGTAATTCGTAATTCGTAAATAGGTGGTGTTAGCCACTGTGTTTTTCCGCCTCGATGAGGAAGATCTCCGCTACGCGGAAGGCGCGCCGGGCTGTCTCGGCTGCGATGGCGTCATCCATGAGAGCCAGGCCTTCTTCCGTCACTTCGCCGAGAAAGATTTTCCAGGCGCGGCGGCGCAGCTCCTCTCGATCAACGCGGACAGATGAGGCGGAGGAAGCTGTCATCTCGGGATTCGAGCGACGTCTGCCGCGATGCCGGCGGCGGTGGTTGCCCTGCGGTTCGTGTCCTCCCACCGTTTCAGGCTCCGGGTAGGAGACCGGTGAGGTGCGGCGGACGTGTGTCTCTGCAGGCGCCTCGCTCTCCGTCGTGACGGCAGCTGAGGCGCTTTTGGGTTTGCGTCCCCGGCGCCGCGGCGCAGCGGGAGCTTCCGGGGCAGGGGCTGCAGCAGCCGCTTCCTGGGCCAACAAAGACTTCGGCTTGCGACCACGTCGACGCGGAGGGGCAGGAGGGGGAACCTCCTTGGAAGGAGAGGGGGCGGCAACTTCCGGTGCCGAGGGGGTGCTTGCGACAGAGGTCAACGGCAGAGTGATCTCTCCCGGGACCTGCTTGGGCGTTGTATCTGGTGTGTCGTCCATAAATGGTGTTGCTCGAGAATTTTCAGGTTGATGGTTGTGAGGGACGCGTCTCGATGAGGAAGAACCACTCCGCGGTATGTGAGGAACCATCAGAGGTCTTCCACGTGAGACGGACGGTGACGTGCGGAAGGAAGATGCGCAGCGGCGGGGACCACTGGACGGACAGGGTGGAGGGATCCACCTTGGCGGGGACGCGTCCGAACCCGCTGACGTGCATTTGGATGCTGTTCGGTTCGACGTTGGTCAAGCCGCTGAGTTGGGCGGATATAATCGGGATGTTTGCCTGGGCAACGGCATTGGGGAGGGGATAGACCGGGAAGGGGGGGACAGGGGAAGCCTTCTGCGGGCGGAATTGGCGTTCGGCGGCGATGACCAATGGATGTCGGAAGTCCACGGCATGACGGAAGATGGAACTATCTGTACCAAACACCATGTAGCGATGCACCTGGAAGACGTCTTCCGTGCAGTCAACCTTGCCGGGGATGACGGTGAAGGCGGCCACGTAGCCGTAGCTCGGGAGGCGTTGGATCATTTCCGGGGTGATGTAGCCGCCGGGGTAGCAGTAGGTATTGATCGGACCGAATAGCTCGCCGAGGCGCTTGAAGGAATCGCCCATCTCGACATCCATGAGGTCGTTGTACGCTTTTTCACCTTCGGTGAGGGCCTGTTTCCAGAATCGGGGATAGAGGTGGTTGGTGGAGTGGCTGCCGATGGTTGCGCCGTGGGCCTGCATCTCGCGGATCATGGCGGGGGTCATGCTGTCGCCGCGTCCGGAGAGATAACTGGTGTAGAGGAAGAGGGTGAAGGGATAGCCGTATTCCTTCAGGATGGGGAAGGCATCCGTATAGACGCTGCGCCAGCCGTCATCGAGCGTTATGAGCACGCAGCGCGCAGGAAGTTTGAGGTTGCCGAGCCTCCAATCCAAAAATTCCTTCATGCTGATGACGCGCAGTCCGGTTTTATGGATGTATTCCATCTGCTCGCGGAATTCCGAGGTGCGCATGAGCATTTCCGTGACCGGTTTCGTGTCGCTGAAATTATGGTACCCCAGCACGGCGACCCGTGTTTTCTCCCGCGCCACCGGGACGGTGTTATCGGTCTCTTCCGAGAGGTCCGGGGTGGCTGTCGATGAGCCGGTTGACTTGGTCGACGCGGAAGCCGACTTCTGCGACGCAGGTGGCGCCGTGACCTCAGAAACGGGGTCCGGGTTGATGGGCGGCGGCTCGAAGTACTGCGCCCGTGCGCATGGGAGCACGGCCAGTAAGAGCATGGTGAATAACTGCCTCATCTGCGCACAAGACTAGCACATTGGTCGCTCATGGCAAGTCTTTTTTCTTGAGCTCGGATGCGAAGAGGGGTAGAATGGCGCCATGTTAAGGATAGCACTTGTACTTGCCGCAGCCTCGGTGATGCTTTTCTCCGCATGCACCACGTGTTACAATGAACGCTTTTGTCAGGAGCTTGTTGGTCTGACCGGCTCACAGGTCGTCTCCATCCTCGGCGCGCCGACGCATGTTTACGAGGAGGGTAAGACAAAGGTTCTGGAGTGGGCCTACGATGGAACGTACCAGACAAATTACGTTGTGCCCGGACACGCCGACACGTGGGTGGACCATCGAGGAGGCGTCCATAGCACGTTTGTGCCGCCTTACCAGAACGTGAGCACCATCCCGCAGGTCGCTGTCATGCGTCTCACTCTCACCGATGATCGCGTTACCTCCTACACCTCGCAGTTCAACGGCAGTGGCATGTGCAACCACTTCGTTCCGCAGGGCTATATCGCCCGCTACCGCGCAGAGAGTAACTCCCGCCGCGATTGATGGACGGATGCAAGAATGTCACACGCCGATGCGCTCGTTTTTAAGAGGGATGACGCTGTGCCTGATCACCGCGGTGTTAGGCAGCGCGCGTGCTTTTGGCGTTGATGATGGGGTGGTTCCGAACACGTACCGACCCAACGCCGCCGCCGCCCATGCAGCTCTGAGCGACATGCCGGTCGGTTTTCGGGAGGATGTCGGGGATGCCGCGCAGCAAGACCCCCGTCCGTGGGATTATCGGATGGGGATAAGCTGCCATTACGGTATATGCGGTTCGCGGGATGAGGATTTTGCGAGCGACATTGTCGGCTTAAATTGGGAAGGTGCGCTCTTTATCACGCAGCACCACCTGCTCACTCTTTCGGGAGGTTTATATGTCGGAGTCGAAACTCACCACGACGACGTGGAAAAAGACGGCTTCCTTTATCCCCATGAGTACAACCGTTCGGGACTTACCCTGATGGTGGGCTATGCTTACAGCCGTCAACTGAGCGAACGCTGGCAGGTGGATCTCGGCGTGAGCGGCGGCCTCGACTGCCAGCTGCTGGATGTCGATGATGCCGCGGTACCCCGTCCCCGCCGCCGTGGTCAGTCGGACCCCTTCGGACCGGATGATGATTGGTATGTAGAGGACGAATGGGATGACGGACAGCGCAGTCGCGATTTCGGTTTCACTTACGCCGGCTATGTGTGTCTCGGCTACCGGGTTAGCGAGAAAATCATCGTTTCTCTCGGCTACCGGTATCGCGCCTCCACGGCTGCGCCCAAAGCTCATTATGCGTATGTCAACGCACCGAGTCGCAAGGCCGGCAGTTTGGCTTGGCATGAGGTGCACCTCGGTTTGACCTACCTGTTCTGAGCGCGTTTTTGTCCGCTGCGTAGAAAGTGCGCCGTGTTTCACGTTCCTGTAAGTGGCAAAGCTGTTCCTCGGGGCGGTTTCTACCGCATAGGCAAGTCATATAGACTTGCGTCCGAGCCGGTTATTTGCTATAAACCATTCAAGCCCACGACCAATATGAAGACGCCATTCATCTGTTTCGCTTCCCTCGCCGCTGTCGCTGCAGCAGCTCCCTTGCCGGATTATCCTGTGGTCTATAACCCGCAGACCGGCGGACCTGTGTCCAACCCCGCCTTCGGCAGACAGGAGGTCGCCCCCGCGCCCTCAGTTCCCTCTCCCGTGCAAGCGCAACCCGGTTTCCAGACCCCGCCGGTAAGTCCCACCTACAGGCTTCCGCGTTACATGGATCCCACGTGCTACGAGGTGAATGTCAGTTTTGAATATGGCTTCAAGGCGACGCCCGACCACCGGTACGCATGTGATGTCGTCGGGGCCGAACTTGAAGGAGCTTTTACGTTCGCTAAGCGGCAGGCCGTCACCTTGTCGCTCGGCTTTGCCGGCGGCGGACAGACCAATGACTTCTGGGTCGTTGATGATGATAATTTCGTGTATCCTTTCACGGACAGCTACGATCGCACGAGCTTCACGCTGATGGTCGGCTATCGCTACACACAACCCGTCGGCAAAAATTGGGTGGTCCAGGTGGGCGCCAAGTGCGGCATGGACGTGCAGACGCTGGACATCGACTACGGCTTCGGCTGGAGTGGTTATTATTACGACTACCCCTACTATGACGAATGGAACGATGGGCAGCGCGACACGGACGTGGGTCTCGCGTTTGCCGGCTACGTGAATATAGGCTATCGCCTTTCGCCGAACGCCATGCTTTACGTCGGGTACCAATTCCGTGGCTCCACCGCTCAGCCTAAAATGAATTATGACATTCCCGACGTGCCGCACGAAAAGACGGGCAGTATGCGTTGGCATGAGGTCCGACTCGGCATTTCCTTTAACTTCTGATTTCTCCGCCACTACCCATGATTCTCCCTTTCCACAAAATGACCGGCGCGGGCAACGATTTCGTCATGGTCGATAACCGCGATCTTTCCCTCTCCCAAGTCCTCACGCATGATGCCATTGCCGCCCTTTGCGACCGCCGCTTCGGGATTGGCGCGGATGGTCTCATCGCCGTGGAGCCCGCCCGGACCGGAGGCGATGTGCGCATGCGCTACTACAACTCGGATGGCGGGGAGGCGGAAATGTGCGGAAATGGAGCGCGTTGCTTCACGGCCTTTGTGGATTTTCTCACCGGTGGACAATACCCCGTCCTGCACTTTGAAACCCTCGCCGGCATTGTGCAGGGGCGGATGAATGAGGACCGCTCCGTCACCGTGCAGCTCACCACACCGAAGGATATGAAGCTTCATGTGCTGGAACCTTCCGACACCTTGCCCTTCCCCGTGCATTTCGTCAACACCGGCGTGCCGCACGCCGTCGTTTACATGGACAACGTCGATGATCTGGACGTGATGAAGTTGGGGTCATGGCTGCGCTACCACCCTGCATTTGCGCCCGCCGGCACGAATGCAAACTTTGCATGCGTGCTCTCCCCGCAGCACCTCAAACTGCGCACGTATGAGCGAGGCGTGGAGGGCGAGACGCTCGCATGCGGAACGGGAATGACCGCAACCGCGCTGCTGCACGCTGCGCTGACGGGCGCTCCCTCTCCTATTTCCCTGGATGTAGCGGGCGGCTGCACTTTGCAGGTCGCTTTCCAACGCGAAGGAGCAGGGGATTTCAGCCGGGTGACCCTCACCGGTCCCGCCCTCATGGTATTTGAGGGCTCCATTTCTCTCTAGGCATTTTTATGGAAGCCTGTGCGCAGCCCTGCTCCCGCTCCATCATCCTCATCGGCTTGATGGGTTCGGGTAAAACGACGATCGGCAAGGAGCTCAGTCGCGCCACGGGCCTCCCCTTCCTCGACATGGATGCCGTCATCGAGGAACAGGTCGGGATGCCGATTTCAGAGATTTTCCGAACCAAGGGTGAAGCCCATTTTCGAGCGTTGGAAACGGCGCTCCTTCATTACATGGAGGAGACATTCCTGCGTGATCACAAGCTCCACGTCATCTCGACCGGTGGCGGTGTTGTTCTGCGCGCCGAGAACCGTCCCATCCTCCGACGGTTGGGGTTGACCGTCTGGCTCAACGTTGAACTGCCTACTCTCCTGCAGCGCACAGCGCGCTCCCACGGTCGCCCGCTCCTCATGGAGAGCGATCGCGAGGCGACGCTGCGCCGCCTCATCGACAAGCGCTACCCTCTCTATGCGGAGACCTGCCACGTCAGCATCAAGTCCGCCCAACTCCAGCCCCAACAAGTGGCCGACTTCATCATCCGCTACTCCGCCGAATCAAACCAGTGAACTCGGGAATTCCGCTTCGCATTCGCGCCGCAGGAACGCGCGTAGCGCGCGAATTACCTGAGATCGTAAATCGTAAATAAGCAGTGTTAGCTCAAAACGACTTCCGGGGTACGCTCGACGATTTGCAGAAGTTTGGCGGCGGCGCCATCCGGGCGGCGACGTCCCTGCTCCCACAGGGAAACGGTGTTTTTCGCGACGCCGAGGGTGACGGCGAAATCTGCCTGCGAAAGGCCGAGACGCTTGCGCAGGGCTTTGATGCGCCCGGGAGTGCCCGTTTCGCGGTATTCGGAGGGCGTGACAACGACGCTCCGCGGCTCCGGGAAGGGGAAGCCGAATTTGGCCTTGGCTTCCAGGGCTAATTCGGCGCTGATATTGAGTTCGCGGGCGACTTCCTCCGGTGTGTCGCCGTGGCAGCAGTCGCCGCAGAGATCCGGCAGGGAGCCGATGAAGCACTTATCCTCATCGCTCCAGCGGATGTGACGCGGATAGCGCGGGGCAAGGGCCTTGATTTTTTTCATGTCAACGGGGTAAGTTTTTACGGGATATTTTTCCATGGCGTGTGTGATGGGTTTGAAATTGTTTGGTTAGGGAGGTTTCAGACCTCTCCACGCTTTTGCTTAGCTTCTTCAATTTTTTGCTTGATGTGTTTTTCGAGATAGCTCTTGGCATCGTCTCCGTCATGTCCGCAGATTTCGACAAGCACATCCGTTTCAGGGTCGAAAAACATGCGGTGGGATCCTTTTCCTCGCCCGGCGGCGAGACAAAATCCATTCTTGCGGAGGTCGGCGATCAGCTGTCTAATCTTCCTCGGCATGGCCGCATATTATCACAATGTGATAATTACATCAAGCTTTTTCCGAAAAAATGCAAAGAAATTTTGCTTTACTTTTCCCGGGAGTACCCGTTTCGCGGTATTCGGAGGGCGTGACAACGACGCTCCGCGGCTCCGGGAAGGGGAAGCCGAATTTGGCCTTGGCTTCCAGGGCTAATTCGGCGCTGATATTGAGTTCGCGGGCAACTTCCTCCGGTGTGTCGCCGTGGCAGCAGTCGCCGCAGAGATCCGGCAGGGAGCCGATGTAGCACTTATCCTCATCGCTCCAGCGGATGTGACGCGGATAGCGCGGGGCAAGGGCTTTGATTTTTTTCATGTCAACGGGATAAGTTTCGCTCTTCGTATAATTTTGTGGAATGACTCCACAAAGCAATTCCAAAAAGTCGGCAAAAGCCGCCATCGGATGGGGTGGGATTCGAACCCACGGAAGGTTGCCCTTCGGCGGTTTTCAAGACCGCTGCATTCAACCACTCTGCCACCCATCCTGGGAAATGAACGCCGCATTCTAGCCCATGCGCTCCCTCTGCGCAAGCCTTTTTTCTAATCCTCAACTACTCCGCAATCGGACAAAAATGAGTGTACCGAACGAGGGAAAAGAGAACAAAGGAATTATCAATTGGACAGAAATAGTGTA
>CANQSY010000063.1 GCA_947626635.1 uncultured Akkermansia sp. | reverse complement strand
ATGCATCTGCTGCCCAACGGCAGATCCCACGGTCCCTCCCACTGCATCGGCACTCTCCCGAGCGCCTCGATCTTCCGGCTGATACGCTCCACGAATCCCCTCGCGTCCGGCACGTTCACCTCGTCGGCTCCAAAATGCAGGATGGGACACAGCTCTTCCGGGATCTCTGCGCAAAATTCCTCGATGAGTTTCTCGAGCACGCGCATGCCCTGTTCGCTGTGCATCGGGAAACCGAAGGCGCGGTCGAAATAGTCGCTGTGCCCCGGCATATCCAACTCCGGGATGATCGTGATGTGTCGAGCGCGAGCGAAGCGGAAGAGATCGCGGATTTGTTCGTAAGTATAGGTATCATGGAGATCCCGCGTGCGGTGAGCGGGATCGTTGAGCTGAGGATACGCCTTGCATTGCACGTGCCATGCCGGCTCGTCCGTGAGGTGCCAGTGGAAATAGTTCAGCTTGAGACGTGAGGCGAGATCGAGCTGGTGCTTGAGTGACTCGATGCTCTGAAAATTGCGACCGCAATCGTGATGGAAGCCACGCACGGCGAAGGCCGGCCAATCCGTTATCTCACAGAAGGGAAGTTCTCGTCTGCGTCCGGCAGCCAACTGCCGCAGAGTCTGCAGCCCGTTGTAAAGTCCTTCCTCGCAACCGGCACGTATCTCCACTCCCCGGGTATCCACGCGAAGGACATAGCCCTCGGCTTGTGCTTCTTCAGGTACGGCTGCGGTATCCCTCACCAAACGACAGATGACGCTCCGCCCACTCTCTCCTTCCTCGAGCTCCGACAAAAAACCTTTCCATGCCGTGCGAAGGATGCCATCCGCTACTCCCTCCCCTTTCCAATCCGCACGCTTGCCAAGAGGAAGAGCGCCGGAAATCCACTTCACCTCCCGCGGGAATGGGAGAAGCGCCACCGGTGCAGTCTCCTCTGCCTCCAGCGAGTGAGGAGAAATCCACTCTGCCGGTTCAACGAAGGAGAGCGCAGACGCAATGCCCATCAGCGTATAGAGACCTTTCATGGTTGATTCTCCATCCAAACGTTGAGGATCTCGACAGCGGCCGCCTGGTCGATGATAGGCTTGAAGTCGCGAGCCTTGCGACCGGCGGCGTGCAGTTTCTCCTGCGCCGTGGCTGTCGTCAGGAATTCATCGGCATACACGAGAGGAAGCTCCGGCAGGGCGGCTTGCAACTTCCGTCCAAATTCGCGTACTCGCTCGCAGGCGCTTCCCTCCGTGCCATCTAACCGCAGCGGCAGACCCAGTACCAGGGTGCGCACCTGCAACTGTCGCGCCAACTCGACAATGCGCGCTACGGGATCCGTGCGATCGGTGCGGATGCTCTCCACCGGGTGGGGAAGAATGCCGCAGTCATCCGTAACGGCAATGCCGATGCGTGCCTGTCCATAATCAATGCCGAGTGCAGGATGCCGATTCATGGGTTAAGTAAGATCCTGTGGAAGTTGAGCGACGATTTGCTTGATGCGGTCAGCGTCCTGCTTGTGGGCAACGAGGAGAGCATCCGGCGTATCCACAACAATGAGGTCGCTCACCCCGAGGAGCGCCACCTGCTTGTGCTGAGAGGAGTAAACGATGTTACTCGCGGCATCTCGGACAGCGAGGGAAGTGTTGGACGCATTAGCTGCCCCGTCTTGCGCAAGACGCTTGCCGACAGAAATCCATGAACCTATATCATCCCATTCAAACGTTGCCTCAAAATTCAGCACGTCGTCCGCTTTTTCCATGAGAGCGTAGTCGATAGAAATCGGCGTCTGCTTTCGGAACTCTTGTTGGATGAAATCCGAATCGACGGCGTGCCGGGTCACCGCCTCAGCAAAGGCTGCCAGCTGCGGGGCGTGCACAGCAAGCTGTTCCTTCACGTACGGCAAGCTCCACACAAAGATACCGGCATTCCAGCAAAAATTGCCGGCCTCGAGGTACCGTTGCGCCGTGACGGCATCCGGTTTCTCACAGAAACGTACGACCCGGTAGCACGCATGCGTCAGCCCTGCATCCTGCAGTTGCTCTCCGCGCTCCACGTAGCCGTAGCTCGGACAAGCCCATGACGGGTGGATGCCGATCGTGATGAGCGCTGCCTTCCGTGAGGAAAGAGCCAGAGCATCCTGCGCAAGTGCGGCAAAGGCGGCATCATCCCCGATCAGGGCATCGCTCGGCATCACGAGCATACTCGCCCGAGGATTTCTCGCCGCTATCAGACCTATCCCCAACGCGATCGCCGGTCCGGTGTCCCTCCGCACAGGCTCAGCCACCACATTCTCCGGCGCAAGCAGCCCCTCCGTCTGGCGGAGTGTTTCCTCACGTTGTGCAGGGTTGGTAAGGATGAGCACGTGGTCCGCCGGCAGAAAGGAAAGCGCCCGCTGCACGGCCTGACGCAACATCGTGCCGCTGCCGAAGAGATCCAGCAACTGCTTGGGTCGTGCCGATCGCGAGAGCGGCCAGAAGCGCGTGCCACTGCCGCCGGCGAGGATGAGTGCGTATGAGTCCTGAACCGGCATGGGAAAGTGTCCGATAATCACATCGAAAGCGAGAAGGCGAGCTTGGCGTCTATCTCTTTGGCTATCTCCTGCACAAGCTGTTCACTCACTCCCTTGTTCGTTTTAATGACAGCGAGAGCGTCGCCGCTCGCCTGATCCAGAGGTGCAATGATGTTGTCGATGTTGATGCCGGCTCGAGAAAGGCATTGTCCTATCGCGGCAATCACGCCGGGGCGATCTTTATACCGCAGTACCACTGTATGCCCCGTGAGCGCCGCATAGAGATGGTCAAACTCATCGATGCGTGAGACGACGGGCACTCCATCCACCACCATGCCCCGCACACTGGACTTTTGCTGTTCACCGTCCTGCTCGGTGAAAAGATCGAGCGTCAGCGAATCATCGTAGAGTTTGTCGTCCATCGGCTCCCTAGCCTTGAAAACAATGCCGTGCTCGCGCAGTGATGCCTCAGCCGCTGCAGGCATGAGTCCCTGCTCGGCGCCCGGTACCGCCCCGCTGAGAATCCACGGAGTAAACCACTTGCGGAAACTCCGCAGGTTGTTGTAGAAGGTACACTCGATGCGGCGAATAGGACGGCAGCCTGCGGCCTGGTAACAGAGGCGTCCCAACAGCGCCGCCATGCGTAAGTGTGCCGGGTTCAGATCGGCAGGCATCTCGGCGTTCACCACACAACTCGTGTCCCCTTCCTCAAAATACGCCTGCATCTCCGCGGCAGCGCGCAGAGCCGCGGCTTTGTTTGCCTCCTTCGTATTAGCCCCCAAGTGCGGAAGCATGACGTCCGCCACGTCCGCGCTGGGTTGAGCCGCCGCCACATCCTTCGGATGCACATCCGTGCAGTAGATGATTTTTTTACCGCTCTTCCTCAGGGCGCGCAGAGCATCTTCATCCACCACACCGTAGCGAGCGCAGTTCACCAGCATCGCCCCGTCCTTCATGAGACCGAGCAGCCGCGCATCCACCATGTTCTTGGTCGCGGGTCCGCCCGGCACATGGATGGAAATAATGTCCGCCGTTGAAAAGATCTCATCAAGCTCAGCGGGAGTGGCGCCGATGTTGAGGGCTCGCTGCTTGGAGAGGAAATGATCGTAGCCGAGCACTGTGCACTCGAAACCCTCGAGGCGCTTAACAAGCATACGCCCGATGTTGCCCAACCCGAGAATGCCCACGGTTTTTCGCGTCAGCTCGTGCCCCATGTACTGCTTCTTGTTCCACTCTCCCGCCCGCGTCGTCACATCTGCAGGAACCACATAGCGATACGCCGCCAGAATCATCGCCACCACTTCCTCCGCCACCGCGTTGGCATTCGCGCCCGGCGTGTTCATCACATCGATCCCCTTCGTGCGCGCATACACGTAGTCGATGTTGTCATAGCCTGCCCCTGCACGAATGATGCACTTGAGAGCCGGCAGACCCTCAATGATTTCTGCCGGCACTTTCTCCGATCGCACAATGAGCCCTACCGCATCCGTATGGGCGTGCACCTGCTCCGCCAGCGGGGTCGTTTCATCTTGCACCACGTCATAACCGGCTGCAGTAAGTGCCGCCGCAGCCGCCTTATCCAATTTGGTTGGTATGAGTATCTTGTTCATAAGAGTGTTATTTTCGTTCGACGAGAAAGAACCATTCGTGCACCCGGAGAGCTCGGTTGCGCAGGTTGCGCGAGGCACGGTAGGTATTGTAGGGAATTTCCACGCAAGCAACCTTGCCGAGCGAGGCGAGAAATCTCTCCAGCTCATCGCGCCGGACAAAACCCTCGGAGTTATACGAGAGCAACAGAAACGAAGCGCGACATTGCTCAATCGTTCGGAAGAGCTCCTCGGTCGCCGAAGCTTCCTTGTTGTAAACGGACCGATTCCACTCTGCCGGGATGCCTGAGACGGGAGAAAGCTCGCGGGGAGGCTTGTTGTTCGCTATCAAATTCAACATGAAATAATTGGAGCCGTACGGATGTTGATTGTACGGCGGATCGAGGTAGGCAAAATCAAGATCGGGCAAATGCCCAAGCAACTCTCGCGCATCGCTCCGACACACATGACACTCCGACTCATATCGTGAAAAGATAGGCAACGGCAATTTTACATCTGCCGTGATCCGCGTGAGGGCATTCCTTCCCTCCCCTCCGAATTGCCCCACACCGGCGCGATTCTTGTAAAAGCCCTTAAAAACACCGGAGGTATTCACGTGCACCGATGCCTCGTAGAGCAGCGGCGCGATAAAGAAAGAGCGAAGCTCGCGCGGTACAATTTCGTCAATAAGACGGCGTGCCGTGTCAATATACATGGCATTGCGACGCGTGTAGAAGACCCGTTCTCCGGGACGAATGTTGTTATCATCCTGCGGAGCGTAGAGGCTCGTGATAAAACCGGCGTCGAGCCCGGCACCAATTCGTTGCATGAGCTCGTCATGCAGCGCTGACAGCTGCGTAAGGAGTTCTGCCGTCTCATTCGCCAGGTAGCATTCATTGATGACGCTCGCGTAGAACTCCAGGTCGTTCGCGTAAAGGACGGCGGAATGAGCCTTGAGAGCACGCGAGACAATGCCGGAGCCGGAAAAAAGATCGAGGCTGCGGAGTTTGTTGCACCCAAGTCGGCGCTTAACCGTATCAACAGCGCTCAAAATAGGGGTAAGCAAGGCTCGTTTGTTGCCAAGGTAGGTGATAACCTGCTGCGTGAGAAAAGCAGGAGACTCTGCGGCAGCACATTCAGCGCAACCCATTGTCTTTTCCCTCTCTTGCAACCCAAGCAGCATATAGCTATTCTACGATAAGTTGGTGCGTTTGAACAGGCGGAAAATAACCTCAACTCTCAATCTCATGCACAAATAAACCACTGCGCAGCTTCGGCTCAAACCACGTCGACTTTGGCGGCATAATTTCCCCGCTGTCGGCCACGCGGAACAAATCCGCCATACTCACGGGGTAAAGGGCAAAAGCCACACCCGTCGCGCCGGCACGCCTCTCCAGTTCCGCCAGACCGCGAATGCCGCCTACAAAATCGATGCGCGGACTGGTGCGTGGATCATCGATACCGAGGATGGGTCCCAAGAGATTCTGCTGCAAAATCGAACAGTCTAAACTGTGGATGGGATGCTCCTCATCAAAGCTTCCGGATTTGGCAGTGAGAGTATACCACCGCCCACCGAGATACATGCCAAAATCGTGCTTCGCTCGGGGAGCGACAGGCCCCGGTTTGTCCGCAGGCGTCACGTTGAATTTTTCTCCGACAAGTTGCAGGAATTCTTCTGCGCTGTGACCGTTCCAATCCGCCACCACGCGGTTGTAATCCATGATGAAGAGATCCTCATCGCAGAAAATAACGGCCATGAGGTAGTTGAACTCCTCCTGCCCCGTGTAATCCGGGTGCTGCTTGCGCCGCATGGCGGAAACGGCGGCCGAAGACGCCGTGCGATGGTGTCCATCCGCAATGTAGAGAACGGGGACCTCCTCGAAGCCGCGGCGAATGGTGTCGATAACGCCGAGATCGTCAACGGGCCAAAGAATGTGAGTGACACCGTCCTCCGTAGTGAAGTCGTACTCGGGCTTATGGAATTTAATCCACTCTCGCACGGCAGCGGAAATGCCCTCGTGTTTGCGGTAGGCGAGAAAAACGGGCTCTGTCTGGGCAGAACAAACATCAAAGTGATGGATGCGATCCTGCTCTTTCTCCTTGCGCGTGAGCTCGTGTTTTTTGATGGTGCCGTCCAGGTATTCATCCACACTGGCGCAGCCCACGATTCCCGTCTGTACCCGCCCCCACATTATTTGACGGTAAATGTAGTAGCACGGAGTGGCATCCCGAACGAGGAAGCCTCGCCGTACGAATTCCTCCAAATTTGCACGACTCCTGGCATAGGTAACGGAATCGTGAATCTGCGATTCCGAGGTATCGATGTCCGCGCGACAGATGTGCAGGAAGGAGGATGCGTTGTCGGCTGCCATGCGACAAGCCTCCTCATGGTTCATGACATCGTAGGGCAAGCTGGAGACTTGCTCGGCGTAAAGCTTGGGAGGACGAAGGGCAGCGAAGGGACGGATAGTGGCCATAGGCGTTGATGATGAATGGTTAGTTGTGATGATCGGGTAATTGAAGATTTTGCGGCGCAGGTCCATCAATGATGAACATTTGTTCAGGATCACCGCGCGGTGGAAAAGAGTCATCCCTCTTCAGGTCGTTGCGGGTAAAACTGACGCTGGAAACGGAGCGAACGAAAAGCAGCGGAACGTGGTGCGTGAGAAAGGTGTTGCCCTCAATGATGACAACGCCATGATAAGGGACCTTCTGCTTCGCCATGTCCGGCACACTGGGACATATAGAAATGACCGCCTCGGTAAATTGATAGTCAGCGGTAAGATTGTGGTCAAAAACATTTCCCTCGATGCTGACCCGACGACATGCCCCCGTCTCGTACCAATTCGAGGCGTCACCGGCAAGCAAAATGGCGCTGCCATGCACACGTTCAAATCGATTGCCCTGCACCTTGACATCCCCGGACGCAACAGTGAAAAGCGCTCCCCTGGCTCGGTTATGCCGTACGATGTTGTCCGCGAACGTCACGTTGGCAACCCACTGAGTGTTCTCGATCGCATAACCCTCGCCAACTCCTTCAGGTAACGCTTCCTTAAGTGTAACGAACACGTGCGTCGGATCAATCATCTCCACCTCGCTTACTGTCCTGCGCGTCTCGGGAGGCAGATTCTCCAGCGTAGCCGGTCGTATGAATTGCAATCGCTCCCCAGGAGTGAACAAATCTAGTCCTATCGCTTGTGGGTGCATGTATTTCGCCACGAAACACGTCGGACTTTTCACCTTCTCAATGAGCAGACAGGTGGAATGAACATTGATCGCATCATCCATCATCCCCTCAAAAAGTGCACGACGGACGATAATCTCCCCACGGCAATTGGAGAAGTGCGTGGCATCTGCCGATGTGGTGCTGGACCGTCCCGGAACGCGCACGCACCCGCCGCCGATGAAAGAAATGTTCTCACTGCGCTGTGCAAGCAACCCCATACCTTGGCTGTCGGAGATAATGACGTCCTCCAATGTAGCGTCCTTGACGCGGTCAAGCATAATGGCGGGGTGGGGACGAGCCCCGCTGCGCAGCACAAGCACCTGCCCCTCCTTCAAACCGAGACCTCTGGCGTCCACGTCAAAGCGCACCTTATCCGGCGCTACTTGTTCTGCTCTGTAATTCCACGGCAAGTCACCGGCTCCTCCCATCGGCACCATCGGTCCCTCTGGTTCAAACGCATTCGCGATGCGCACTTTCTGTTCCTCTTCACCACAAAATACCTTGATTGTTCCGTCGCTGACCTCGTAACGGCTCTCCGGCGTAAATTGCAACGTGGTTTTTCCGGCGCGAATGTCGACGATTTTTCCCTCCGTCAGAAAGGGTACAGCATACCGGACAGTGAAATGTTGCAAGGTGACGCCTTCGCTATCCTGCACATGCACGGGCTGCATCTTACCGTGAAAAATAAACGTACTGCCCTGACCGTCTAAAATAACATTTCTCTTGCCCATAAACGGCAATCCAACCGGTATATCCTTTTGCTGGTCGTGGTTGGAAACGTAAAAATTCATCCTCGGCGCAGAGGCCGAATAAATGTGATACACCCCACGCGGAAGTCGAATGCAATCATGCTCTCCCGCTTTCTCAATAAGACCCCGTACCCATGGCCCGTCATCCCTCGGTAACGAGGCTGCGCCGGCGCCGCCATCTCCCAGCGCAACCCCGCAAATCGCCAGAGCTCCTAGGATATTCTTCATTGTTGCACGGAACTATACAGAGCTATCAAGGCCGTCGACAAATCCTGCGACCCGAAGTAGGAAGAAGCCGTGAGGCGTTCTCCCTGCACGCGCAAGTGGCTGTTCAGTTTTTCAATCATGGGCAGGTACCTCTGTTCGTAGGCACGCATGGTCTCTTCACTTCGCTGGGGAAGATGGGTCAGTCCCTGCCCCCACATGTGCAACTCGCGAGAGAGTCGTACAATAATAGGCACCGCTGCCTGCGCAGATTGCGCGTCATTCACCTCACTCAGCGTCTTGCATAGTTGCGCGAGTATAATGATGCCTATGCGCAGGTGCTTTTCCTCCGGAGGGAGTTGCTGCTCCTGCTGTTGGGGATAGGATTCAAGCGCCACCCTATCCTGCGCCGGAGTCACCAGGGCAGAAAGCAAAATAAGAGCGCTGAGCAGTCTATATTTCATTTTTCTAAGAAAGAGCAAAGTAGGCTAAATGGTTTCAAAAAATCAACGGATTCATAGCAGCGCATCCTCTGCAACCGATAAATCTCATCATATACCTTCCCCCACGTCTCACGCATACGAGCCTCGTACTTGTCACGTATATGACGAGCCTGCTCCGGCGTCAGTCCTTTAATGGCACGCGTCTCCAGCCGCGATTCATCCACCTGCAGCAGCATGCCCTGCACCTCCTGCGCCGCACTGTCGGCTGTCTTGCGGTCCTGCACCTTCTGCAACACGGGCACAAGATCCTCTCCCAGCCGAATGTACCGCTCAAAGACTCCATCAAAAAACTCCGGCGTCGAGCTATCCGCGCTCCATACGACCGGCGACACGAACAACACTGCCACTGTACTCGCTTGCAACAATGTCATGGATTATTCCTCCTCATCGCTCTCCTCATCGCCCTCCTCGTCATCGTCACCCTTTTTCTCATCATCCGTATCGCTTTCTTCCTCCTCGTCCCTGTCAGATGCAACATCATTCCCTTCATCATCCCCCTGCTCATCGGCATCCGTGTCCTCGTCTTCGACGGCCTTGCGTCTGGCATCAGTCGCGGCAGCACGAGCTCTAGCCTTGGCTTTTTCGCGGGCTGCTGCTTCGATGGAACGGCGTTCCTCGTCCTCTTTAATACGCGCAAAATCCTGTTCCATACCTTCGACGAGATTCTCGGCGGCGTCAAGGTCGCGATTTAGTGAAAGTGTGATTCGAGACATTTTTTTGGTGAGCTTACGGTCGGCGTTGTTGCGGGATTGTAACTCGTTGCGCAACTCCTGTACCTGCTTCATAAGAGAAGCGCGCATATCCTGCGTAATACTGTTGCCTCCCAGTGCGCGTACTTGAGACGAAATGTCACTGTCGTGCAGTTTTTTGAGTCCCTCATCGTATCTTCCTTCTATCATCAGCTGCCTCACAGCGTCAAGTTCGTCCCAGTACGAGTTAAGCACTTCCTCGGTCTTCCCCTCAACTTCGCTGCTCTCTTTTTCTATCATCGCGAGAGCCGTCTTGGCCACGTTGCAGGCATCGGTGAGTATGAGAATATTGTTCGTCGGTGGCAAGAACCACGATTTTTTGATATCTTTCCCCTGCGAGGAAAGTTTGGAACTCTCCTTCTCATACTGCTTTTTATCGAGGGCCTCTTGTTTTTTTGCGACCGTTTCCGTCGCCTTCTGACGCGCGCTCTCCAGAAGATCACGCGAGCGGTTCCATTTTTTGAGGAAACGCTCCGCGGCGGTCTTGTACTTTTTCTTAAGATTCTGATACTTTGCCGCACCGCGGTACATCTCGCTCACCTGACCAAAGAGCTCCATCCCACGTATCTGTTCCATTTCATTCTTGCTGCTCAACGCACTACTCGCTTTCTTGACAAGCTCGTTACCGGTCTTGATGTATTCGTCTGTGTCGTTGCGAGTGATCTCTTCATACTCAAAGGCGTTCCCCGTTTCCTTCTCCTGCTCGCTGCGGGCAGCGTCGATCTCCTGCTGCTGCTTAAGCGCAGCATCTACCCTTTTTCTCACTTGTTCTTCGTTGCGTTTGTAGCGCGATTGTAAGATAGGACTCGAACTTACCTTGATAGAATCCACCAGCTGCTTTACCTGATCCAGCCTCTTGTTGATGTTCTCCACACGCTGCTCCAACGTTGGCTGTTGCTCCTCCGTTTCCTCCTGCCCTGCCTCTGTCGTCTCCGCCGCAATATCCCTGCTCTTGCTTGCTTCCGTCGCGGACGTCCCCCGCGCCTCTTCCGATATTACGCTCAATCCCATCACCAACGTCACGATGACAATCCGATGAAAAATAATAGTCTTCATAAGCTCGCACTCATGCTACCACATTTCCTCCCGCATTGCAACCCGCAATCAGCAATCCTCCCCCAACATCCCACACGTGTCCCAATAAAATTTTCCCGGGCCTCATTCAACCCATTCCCCCTGCGCTTCGCGCGCATTACTCCCACATCGTAATTCGTAACTCTGGCACCTCTAAAAACTCGTTTTTTAGATAGCGGGCAAACGATGGTGCGTATCCTCTCGGACATTTTTCCCATGTTTTCCCCTCAAAATCCTCCCATTTTTCCCTTTTTTGACTCCTTTCTCCTCAACTTTTTTTCTCTCGTTTTTCACCTTGGTAGTTTTTAGAGGTGGCAAACTCGTAAATAGACGCCTTGACTCAGAGCCGCGCTTGAGAAGCGTTCACGGGATATTCAGTTAACTTTCGCAATTACCGGGAGTGCGAGGATAAGGGAGGACATCGCGAATGTTTTGTACGCCGGTGACAAACATGATAAGACGCTCAAAACCGACCCCAAATCCTGCGTGCGGCACGCTGCCAAAGCGCCGCAAATCCACATAATGCGCGTAGCCTTCCGCATTCATTCCCAGATGTTGAATGTTCTGCATCAACACCTCCGCGCGTTCCTCGCGCTGGCTGCCGCCCATCAGTTCGCCCACACCCGGAACGAGCACGTCCATAGCCGTTACCGTGCGACCGTCTTCATTAGCTCGCATGTAAAAAGGCTTAATTTCGCGCGGGTAATCGTGGACAATCACAGGAGCGTGAAAATGTCTTTCCGTCAAAAATCTCTCATGCTCCGTCTGAAGGTCCATTCCCCAGTGAGGTTTATACTCAAAGGGATGACCGCTGTGCTGCATGAGTTCCACCGCCTCTGTGTACGAACAACGCACAAATGCACGATCTCGTACCGCCTCCAACCGTTCTCGCAATCCGGGATCGACAAAACAACAGAAGAAATCCAGGTCGCCACTCGTATCATGAAGTACATCGCTGACGACATATTTGAGAAAATCTTCTGCCAACTGCATATCTCCTGCCAAATCGCAGAAAGCCTGCTCCGGCTCTATCATCCAAAACTCGGCAGCGTGTCTCGTCGTGTTGCTATTTTCCGCGCGAAAGGTCGGACCGAAAGTGTAAATACGGCTCAGAGCACAGGCAAATGCCTCGCCCTCTAACTGCCCGGATACCGTCAAACTCGCCGGCTTCCCAAAAAAATCCTGCGTGTAATCCGCGTTCGTCGCCGTGGGGTCCAGCGTCGTCACGCGAAACATCTCCCCCGCCCCCTCGCAGTCCGATGCCGTGATAATAGGCGTATGCACCCATACAAAGTCTCGTTCCTGAAAAAAGCGATGCACCGCAGCAGCCACACGAGATCGTGTACGGAATATAGCGCCGTAGAGGTTCGTGCGCGCACGCAAGTGCGGAAGTGTGCGCAAAAACTCCGGACTGTGCCGCTTCTTCTGCAGAGGATAATCCTCCGCCACCCTCCCTACGAGTCGTACGCTCCTCGCTCGTATCTCCCATCTCTGCTTCCCCTGGCTGGCAAGCAGCTCCCCTTCCACGTCAACCGATGCTCCCGTTCCCAGCATCCCTACCTGCTCGTAGCCCGGTATCCCTGCATCCACTATTACTTGAATGCTTTCTAAACTGGTCCCGTCATTTACTTCCAAAAAAGAAAACATCTTCGCATCGCGGCGCGTACGTACCCACCCCATCACTCGTATCTCAGGCAGAGGGTGCTGCATTGCCAGAGCTTCTTTCACCAATGTCCTCTCCATATCCCCCATCTTATCACACCTCCTCTCGCGAAGTCAACTGTACCTGAATTCGCTCCTGCTATCCCGCAATCGGACAAAAATGAGTGTACCGAACGAGGGAAAAGAGAACAAAGGAATTATCAATTGGACAGAAATAGTGT